>MNVK01000110.1 GCA_001871685.1 Nitrospirae bacterium CG1_02_44_142 | reverse complement strand
AAACTACAATGGAGAAATTTCCGTTGAAAGCGAGGCCGGCAAAGGAAGCACATTTGCAATGAGCTTTCCGGCAGGGCAATGAAAGAAACAGTCCTATTAATTGAAGACGAAAAGCTGATGAGGGTTACTCTTGAGGACGCCCTGAGGACCGCAGGCTATGAAGTCACGTCCTTTGAAACAGGGACAGAGGCCTTGCGTTCCCTAAAAAGTCCCGACCGGGTCGGGGCCGACGTCGTAGTTACGGACGTCAGGCTGCCTGATATTGACGGATTGAACATCCTTGAAGAAATCACACAGATGAATGACGCTCAGGTAATTGTAATGACAGCCTTCGGCACCATCAAGGACGCCGTCAACGCAATGCGGCTCGGAGCGTTTGACTACATAACAAAACCTTTTTCCCTGGATGAATTTCTGCTGCTTATTGAAAGGGCGCTTGAGGTAAAAAAGCTCCGCAATGAAAATATCAGATTAAAAAAAGACCTCGGCAGGTGCTACGGCTTTCCGAATATCATAGGAGAAGGCTCTGAGATGAAGAAGATTTTTTCCCTGATTGAAAGGGTTTCAGGGTCTGATTCAACCATTCTCATACTCGGAGAAAGCGGCACGGGGAAGGAACTTATAGCTACTACAATCCACTATCAGAGCAAGCGAAAAGACAAGCCTTTGATAAAGGTGAACTGCGCTGCAATGCCTGAGGGCCTGATAGAGAGTGAACTTTTCGGGCATGAAAAAGGCGCCTTCACAGGCGCAATAAGAAGGAAGCCGGGCAGATTTGAACTCGCCGATAAAGGCACTATTTTTCTTGATGAGATTGCAGACCTGCCCCTGTCCACGCAGTCCAAGATTTTAAGGGTAATACAGGAAAGAACCTTTGAAAGGGTCGGAGGGACAGAAACCTTAAATGCGGACGTCCGGATAATTGCGGCAACAAATAAAAACCTTGAAGATGAGATTAAGAAAAAAAGGTTCAGGGAAGACCTTTATTACCGCCTTAATGTGATACCGATAATCCTTCCGGCGTTAAGGGACAGGAAGGAAGATATTCCTCTTCTTATCAATTCGTTGTTAGAGAAGTGTAAAGATAAACTGTCAAAAAACATCAGCTTTTCAAGGGATGCGCTTAATGCGCTTATTGAATATGATTATCCGGGAAATGTGAGAGAACTTCAAAACATCATAGAGAGATGCTCAACCCTCGCGGTCTCGGATGTGGTCGGGAAAGACGCCCTGCCGTCATTTATCATTAATAAGACGGAGAGCGGCAAACAGCCGTCTCTTTCATCTGTTGCCTCAGAGGCGGAGAAGGAGTATATAATCAGGACGCTGAAGGCTGCAAAGGGGAACAAGACTAAGGCGGCTGAACTGCTCGGCATAAGCAGAAAAACCCTGTGGGAAAAAATTAACTCCTACGGCATTGAGTAAACTCCGCTCCTAACTTACCACCCCGACCTTCGGCCTCCCCTCCTAAAATAGGAGGGGAGCTGGGAAGCCATGTGAGGTTGTATTTACTCCCCTCCTGACCCCTCTTTAATTCCCCCCTTATTAAGGGGGGACACAGGGGGGTGGGGTGGTTTGTCTGTTGTTCTACTGCCCTTCCGCTTCAAGCACCTTCAGAAAGGCGGCAACAATCTCAGGGTCAAACTGAATCCCTGAATATTTTTTCAGTTCGTTTTTTGCTTCTTCTATCGGGAGGGCGCTTCTGTAAGGCCTGTCTGAAATCATAGCGTCCCACGTGTCCGCAATGCTTATTATCCTGGCCTTAAAAGGAATCTCCTTGCCCTTTAGCCCGAGGGGATAGCCTCCGCCGTCAAACCTCTCATGATGGTGCCTTATCACAGGCAGGACAGGCCTCAGAAAATGAACGGGCTCCAGTATCTGAACGCCTTTGTCCGGATGGCTTTTTACCTCTTCCTCTTCACATTCATTTAGGCTGCAGTGTTTCCAGAGGATTTCTCTGTTGATGCCGATTTTCCCTATGTCATGCAAAAGAGCTGCAAAGTTGAGGTGTTCTTTTTCCTGTTCGCTGAGCTTAAAGAAGCCTGCTATCTTACTGCTCAGGTTTGCCACCCTCTCTGTATGTCCCTTTGTATAAGGGTCTTTTGCCTCAATCGCATTTGCAAGCGCCATGACTGTCTGCAGATATGAGGTCTCCATGTCATAATATATCCTGCTGTTTAATATCCCTGAGGATACGACCTCTGACAGAAGCTGGAAAAACTCAATCTCGCTTTTATCGTAGTGAAGGGATTCACCTGAAGCCAGATAGAGTATGCCTATCATCTCATCCTGCATCTTGAGAGGTATTGCAAGCTCTGTTGCCGTATCTATAGGTATATTGAATGGATTTTCCCTTGAATAATCTACCATGGTCCGGCCCATAACCAGCGCCTTCTGGATTGTGGTGCTGTCCAGCCTCAGTTTTTTGCCAACAAAACGGCCGTCTTTAAAGCCCTCAACCATTTTGGGTATCAATACAACATTTGCGAAGAACTCGCAGTTACTGCATGAATTAACCTTTTCATCAAAATTTCCGGCAGCGGCGTAGTGGGTGTGAATATGCCTGCTCTTCCAGCAGCTTATGGATGTAGAGCCGAACGGACAGGCAGAGGCGTCGCCGCTGTGGCACATGGTGCCGGACAGCCGCCAGCAGTTTAACGCCGCCTTATATGCGGGGCAGTTAAAAGCGTCGCAGTCAAAAAACTCATAGCATTTTTTCTCAAGGTCTTCTTCAAGCAGAAGGATTATCCCTGCCTTGAGGTTTGTTACATTGAGTATAATCTTGAGGGAGGATGAGAGTATCTCGTCGAGCTTAAGCGTTGAGGTCGTGAGCCTGGACGCCTCAAGAAGCGTGTTCAGCTTGGTGTTGCTCTTCTTTAATTCCTGATTGACATATTCAACATTGTTTATATGGGTTTTAATATCGGTTTCATGCCTTTGCATGGTGAGGCTCATCTTGTTGAATTTATCAATCAACTGCCTGAGTTCATCGCCGTGCAGCTCCTTATAAACCCTGCATTTATAACAATCGCCCAATTTTAAGGCAAAGTCGCCGGTAATGTTTCCCTCGCAGAGCGTTTCGCTTTCAAGCCAGCATGGGATGTCTTCAGCGCCGTGGGAAGGGCACTCTTTTTTCCCGCAATTAAGCATTTCATGGCAGTCTGTCCCTCTCTGGTTGAATAATACGAAGTTGCCGGCTGTAATCTGCCTTGCCGCCTCTGTGAGCCCTTTTATGGGAGAAATCAGCATACGCCGCGCCAGGATAATTAACAGCGCAGAAATGATAATAGATGCGCTTATTCCGAAACCTATCATCCTTTCCATGAGGTTTATTATGTTGGCTGAAATTCCGGCTGTGGAGAGTTTTACAACAACAGCGCCCCTTATCTGCTTGTTGTCAACATGGCAGGAGCGGCACTGCAGCTCGTTTGTTAATGGTTTTATAAAATACTGCGACTCTGCCGTTGAAAACTCTGCTTCATGCCCTTTAAGAAGGCTCTCTTTCACATCTTCTTTTAGTTTTAGTGCGGTTGCCGTCATGCCAAAGGCAGGACCGCCATCGGGTTTTAATACAGCTATTTCTTCAACGTCTTTTATCCCTGAAAGCTCCTTAAGCAGCCGGACTGTTTCTTCAGGCCTGCCTCCGAGCATGTTGTCTTTAAGGGCTGTGCTTATAGATGCTGCCAGGACCTCGGCATTCTTTCTGTTGTCCGCTTCCAGAAGTATGGCTTCGCGCCGGACAATCAGGATTGTGAGAACGGCTATTGACAGGATTACGCAGGTCGTGATGGCCAGGGCGAATTTTTTATCCAGGCTCAGATTCCGGGAAAAATTAGTCAAAAGAGTTCCTCTTGCTGTTTGTTGCTGTCATTGCCGCTTGGTTGCGAGTCGAGTATCCGACTTGTCGGCAATCCTTCTTAACCCCACCCATCCTCCCCTTACTAAGGGGAGGAGCGAAACCCCACCCATCCTCCCCTTACTAAGGGGAGGAGCGAGGAGGGGTTGGGCAAGCCGGGATGACAAATTCTTTGATGGCTGTTTAGTAATCTTTTTGTTTTTCATGCGGACACCACTCTGTTTCTGCCTGCCTCTTTAGCCTTATACAAGGCCTCATCCGCCGCATGAAGCACTTGCTCTGCGGTGTCTCCGTCATCAGGGAAAGCGCCCAATCCTATGCTTACGGTGAGTTTTCCGTCAGGCTGGGTTGTTTCTTTGGGGAACCTGCACCACTCTATCATGTTCCTCAGCCTTTCCGCTATTTGCTCCGCCTGGTCCTTGGCTGTTTCAAGGAGCAGAATGGCAAACTCCTCACCGCCGTATCTGGCTACAACATCCGTGTCCTTAAGATTTTCCTTCATCAGCTCTGCAAGTTTTTTAAGAAGAATGTCTCCCTGCGGATGCCCGTGCGCATCGTTGTAGTTTTTGAAATAATCTATATCCATCATCAAGAGGCTGACCGGCCTCTGGTATCTTTTGGCCCTCAGAATTTCAGCGCTAAACGCCTCCTTGAACTCCCTGTGGTTTTTAAGCCCTGTAAGCCCGTCTGTTTTTGAGAGTTCCATTGTCTTTTCATAAAGCAGGGCATTGGACACTGCAAGCCCGGATGCGTCAAGCAGTCTCATGCACGCATTTATATCAAATTCTTCAAGCGGCATGTGTTCCCTGGAGGTGTCCAGCACATATAACCCGACAGGAGTAAAAAGTTCGCAGGCAAGGCATGCGTCCAGCTTTTCAATGATGTTTCTCATTACCCGGCCCTTGCAGTGTGTGGATGCGACCTGCCAGCACCTGCCTGCTTCTTTGCCGTAAGCGGCGCATTCAGTGTCAGTGCAGTTGAAGTATTCATAGCACGGCCTTAAGGACGCAGCCATTATCGGAAGGGCGAGGGCCCGCTTAATTCCCAGGGCCTTCAGCACAGACGCCTCATATTCTGATGTGAGCGTCCGCTGGTCTATGCTCATGGCGCAGCCTTTCATTATCGCCTCTGTAAAACTGTTTCTGTCTAAGAGGGGGATATTGATTTCCTCTCCGCCAGAGGCGGATTTATTGTTGAAAACAAGCACTCGCCTTTCCTTATCCAGAGGCATATAGGTGCAGTGGCAGGCGCTGGCAAAGCCGCAGAGTTCTTTCTCAATGATTTCTATGACTTCCGTTAGTCTTATGGATGAGCGCAGCCTTTCCGAAAGGGCATAGAGACGCCTTATTTCCTCGTGTTTCTGGTAGAGCTTTCTGCTGAGGTAGGTGACAAAATATGCGGTAAGAAATATTGTGCTTATAAAGACAATGCCGTAAGAGGCCATAACAGTGAGGTCTGCAAATATCATGGGTTCATTTTTAAAGATGCCGTAATGAGGCAGAAGCCCGATGTGCTTAAGCCCCATAACAAGGGCAGGAAAAAAAAATTGCCAGGCCTCCAAAGGCAAAGGTGTATTTCCACGGAAGGATTATGCCGCTTATCACTATATGAAAGATGAAAAAATAAATAAAAGGGCTGTCGCAGCCGCCGGAAAAGTAAACAGCCCCAGCCAGCGTTATCTGGTCCAGCAATATCTGAAACAGGGCCAGTTTTTTGAGGTTTGCCGCCGGGAATTTTAATTCCCGCCTGAAATAAAGATTGTATAACGCCGCAAATCCAAGAATGATATAAACAGGGATGAGGGAGAAAGACATGAATGCCACTTCTCTTATTACATGAGTGCCGACAAGCACGCCGAGGATGCCGATCCATCTGAGCTTTATAAGCCAA
>MNVK01000100.1 GCA_001871685.1 Nitrospirae bacterium CG1_02_44_142 | reverse complement strand
TTCAGAGTTACGAGATTGCACCTGTAAGCAACATCAGTGTCTTTGAGCTCTACTCCGATGCTCGCTGCCTCAAGAGACGCCCTGCCCGTATAAAATTTCCTTGGGTCATATCCGAGCACGCTCAGATTCGCAACATCTGAACCGGGATGAAAGCCCTCCGGGATTGTTCTGACCCTGCCGATTATTCCTTCGCAGGCAAGCTTGTCCATATTCGGGGTAAATGCCGCTTGCAGGGGGGTTTTCCCTCCAAGCTCATCTAACGGCCTGTCTGCCATGCCGTCGCCTATGATAACAATATATTTCATTAGCTTACTCTTACCTCACTGATGCATGATACACGATTCATGATGCACGATTTTAAAAAAAGCTCCTGTATCTTGTATCCTGCATCTTGCATCCTGATTAGATTATCTTTTCTATTATTTTCTCTACTTCGGCAATATCAGCCTTAACCTTTAAAGGGTCTTTTGATATTCTGAATACCGTGTCCGGGTCCTTAAGCCCATGCCCTGTAAGGGTGCAAACAACAGAATCTCCGGGTTTAAAATAGCCTTCTTTATGCAGCTTCAGCACACCTGCAAGCGACGCAGCGGATGCAGGCTCACAGAATATGCCTTCTGTTGATGCTATAAGGCTATAAGCCTTTAATATTTCTTCGTCTGTCACAGCCTCAATCCTTCCGCCTGATTCAGACCTTGCCTCTGCTGCGCCTTTCCAGCTTGCAGGATTGCCGATTCTTATTGCAGTTGCTATTGTCTCAGGTCTTTCAATGGGATGTCCCTTAACAATCGGCGCAGCGCCTGCCGCCTGAAAGCCAAGCATAACAGGCAAGGATGAAATCTTTCCTGTAGTGTGATATTCCCTATATCCTTTCCAGTATGCAGTAATATTCCCTGCGTTGCCGACAGGCAGCGCATGGTATTTTGGAGAAAAACCAAGCTGGTCGCATACCTCAAAGGCAGCCGTCTTCTGCCCTTCTATCCTGAATGGGTTTATTGAATTCACAAGGGTTATGGGGTATCTTTGCACAAGCTCTTTAACTATGTTTAATGCCTCGTCAAAGTTGCCTTCTACCTGAATTATATGTGCGCCGTGAACGAGCGCCTGAGAGAGTTTGCCAAGGGCAATCTTCCCCTGCGGGATAAGCACTACTGATTTTATCCCTGCCCGCGCTGCGTAGGCGGCGGCGGAAGCCGATGTATTCCCTGTTGATGCGCACATTACCGTTTTTGAACCGGACTCAACAGCCTTTGATAAGGCAAGAGTCATCCCCCTGTCTTTGAAAGAACCTGTGGGGTTAGCGCCCTCAAATTTAAAATAAATGTCAAGGTCAATGCCCCTCTTATTTACATTTACAGCCTTTATGAGAGGCGTGTCTCCTTCATTAAGCGTAACAACAGGCGTTTCACTGCTTACCGGAAGAAATTCCCTGTATTCTTCTATTACCCCTCTCCAAAGGGTCTTTGGACTTTTACATTCTCCTATTTCCATAAATCTCCAGTTTGCGTTGTGCGTTATAGCGTGCAGCGTTAAGCGTTGTAGCGATAAGATAAGAAAAAATAAACACAATAACGCAATAACGCGATAAACGCCATAACGCATTACTCAATTATGTCTCCCTCAATCAGTTCAACATCTATACCCTGCTCCCTGAGATACTTTATGCCTTTCTCAAGATTTTCTTCTGTCCCTTCAAGTTCAAGAACCATCTCGCCGACTGTCTCTGTAATCCTTGCCCTTCGGATATTAGGCATTACGTCATATTCCTTAGCCATCGTAAATATAACAGGTTCTTTTATAAGACGCTGCGGAAATGTCAGCTTGACCCGCTTTTTCATATAACCTCCTTTTTCGATTGATGATTTACGATTTCGAATTTCAGATTTACAATCTTTCTGATAAAATCCGCATTCCGAAATCCACAATCCAAAATTCTCATCTGCCGCCTGCTATTGCAGGCACTATGGAAACCTCATCGCCGTCTTTAACCACTGTCGCCTCTGCCTGTAGAAATCTGATATCTTCCTCGTTAATATAGATATTGACAAATCTCCGTATCTTGCCGCCTTCAGATATCCTTTCGCCTATGCCGGGAAAGCTCTTATCCAGTTCTGTGACAAGATTTATTATTGTGCCGGGCGCTCCTTCCACATCTTCCTTCCCCTGCGTTAATCTTTGCAGCGGCGTCGGAATTCTAACCTTTACAGCCATATCTTCACCTCCGTTTTTTTACGGTGAATTGGTTAATGGGCGAATCGGTTAATCGCAAAAACCTATTCACCATTCTCCCCGTTAAAGATTCATCTCTATGGGTTTACCTATTCACCTATTTACCTATTTACCTATTTACCTATCTTTTTTAGTATCTCCTCAAATGCCGCAAGCTTGGGCTTTATGTAATGCACATCTGTTGTGTGTCCTGCCAGCGCCTCCTGCGTCTTAAGCCCGTTGCCTGTAATACATATAACAGTCATTTCATCCCTGCCTATCTTTCCTGTCTCAATCAGTTTCTTTGTGCATGCCACTGTAACGCCTCCAGCGGTCTCTGCAAAGATGCCCTCTGTTTTTGCAAGAAGCTTTATCCCGTCTATTATCTCCTTATCAGAGACGTCTTCACCGTATCCTCCTGTCTCTTTCACAGCCTGACGCGCATAAAATCCGTCTGCCGGGTTGCCTATTGCAAGAGACTTTGCAATTGTGTCGGGTTTCACAGGCCTTATTACATCTGTATCCTGCTTTATGGCAGTGACTATTGGAGAACAACCTGTTGCCTGTGCGGCAAAAAATTTTGTATCAAGTTTTTTCAATATTCCAATCTTTTTAAATTCTTTGAATGACTTCCACACCTTTGTCAATAATGAACCGCTGGCGCACGGCACAACCACATTATCCGGCGCCCTCCAGTCTAACTGCTCTATAATCTCAAAGCCCTGCGTCTTTGAGCCTTCTGCATAGAACGGCCTGATATTTATATTTACAAACGCCCATTTGTATTTATTGGCAATCTCGCTGCAGAGCCTGTTAACCTCATCGTAGTTCCCGTCAACTGCCACCAGATTCGGCTCATACACAAGTGATGCAACAATCTTGCTTGCCTCAAGAGTTGCGGGGATAAAGACAAACCTCTTGAATCCTGCCTTGGCTCCGTGAGCGGATACAGAATGCGCGAGATTCCCCGTAGATGCGCAGGCAACCGTATCAAACCCAAACTCTTTTGCCTTTGTAAGGGCCACTGCCACGACTCTGTCCTTAAACGACAGGGTTGGATGGTCAACAGTATCATCCTTTACATATAATTGACTGACGCCGAGTTCCTTTGCAAGATTATCGGCTTTTATCAGAGGCGTAAACCCGGAGTCTAACCCCACCTGCGGCTCTCCGTCTATGGGAAGAAGCTCCTTATACCGCCAGAGATTTTTCTCTCTGCTCTTTATTTTATTTTTCGTCAGCGCTTTCTTTATCTTTTTATAGTCATAGACAACTTCCAGCGGGCCAAAACAGAATTCACAGACATATATAGGCTCAACAGGATATTCCCTGCCGCATTCTCTGCACTTAAGGCCAAGCACATATCCCATAAACACCTCCCGAACTAAAATTAAAAATGAATAGTATTTTACTCTAAAATAAGATAAAATTTAAAGGGCAGTCAAATGCAGCCAGATAATTTAAACTTTAATAAATCTTCTGGGATATAATATTTCCATGCATATTTCCAGAAAGAAATATATTCCTCTGCTCATTGCAATTATTCTGTCTTTAATGCTGCATGCTGTACTCATTACCGGAATTTCAGGCATAAAAGGCTTTGAATTTATAGGCTCTCTTTCAAAGAGCATAATAATCACGAGCATAATAGAAGAGACGCCGCACAAACATGGCCTCCAAATTAAACCTACAGACAGCTACCTTCAGGAAAACCCTTCAGAAAAGATTCAAAATATACCCGATAGTATTCCGTCAAGCGAGGGGGAGGACTTAGAAGCCCCCAAGTCCGCATCAGACATGGAAACTATTACAGCAAGTAAAAATAAAACTGAACCTCTTGATAATATAGAGAAAGACAAGTCAGAATTGAGCAGCGTTTCTACCTTACATGCAAAAATAGATAACAATACCACCGACAAATTAAAAATCACAAAAGAAAAACTTTTTTTTAACATTTACTGGTTCGGCATTTATGTTGGGAAGGCAGAGCTTGAGGCGGTCAATAACAACGGCAGCATAAAAATAATCTTGCAGGTCCATTCGGCGCCCTTTCTCTCTACATTTTACAAGGTTGAAGATTACGCAGAAAGCCAGTTGGCAAACGGTATCCCTTCTTTTTTTAAGATAAAACAGATTGAGGGAAGAAAGAAGAGCGATAAAGAAACATTTTTTAATACCAGCAGCAGAAAAATCATTCATATAAACCACATAAAGGGGACAAAAGATGAGCATAATATCAATGCAGATATGCTGTGGGATATAATGTCAGGTTTCTACTACCTGAGGACTCAGAGACTTAATATAGGAGAGAGCGTTCATATAAATATCTTTGACAGCAATAAATTTTATCAGGCTGAAGTACAGGTCTTAAGGAGAGAAAAAATAAGACTATCTGATGATACTGAGATAGATTCGGTAGTAGTAAAACCTATCCTTAAATCAGAAGGATTGTTTCAAAATAAGGGTGATATATCCATCTGGCTTACAGATGACGGGATTAAACTGCCGGTAAGGGTTGAGACAGAGGCGCCTATAGGACGGGTTGTCGCTGAATTGAAAGAAGTCAAGACAGATTACTAAATAGGCTTAGATATAAAAAATCTAACGGCTATCTGCAACAGTAACATTTTTTGTAAAATTAGCATCTAATCATGGATAAATAGAGACACACTTCTTACATTCCCTTCCCTTATCAAAAAACCATTTACTTCAGGCTGTTCTTTTCCGCCTGAGGCGGAAAGGCTGACAATGACATATATGCAGTCTTCGTAGAATGCAAGGCTTACATCCTTTGCCGATGGATATGCAGGCGATGAAGGATGGGAATGAAATATCGCAAGCATTGTGTGATTGTTCTCTCGCATGTTTTTTATGGCTTTAAACTGTTCTTTTGAGTCCATGAAATAACTCACAGGAGAATTCTCCGTATTTGTCATCGTGTATATCTTTGAAACCTCATCGCCCTTTCCCGCCAAAATCCCGCATGTCTCATTCGGATATGCCTCTTTGCAATGCAAAAGCATCTCGTCAAAAATGTGTTTTGGAATAGTCAGGTAGTTTACAACAGCCATTTTTTCATGCGGTCTTTTGCTTCGATGTGAGAAATCTTTTGTCCCGAATCGGCCTGTTGAATTCCTTTTTCAACCTTATAGAGAAAATACAGTTTTTCAAGAGTATCCTCAAAAGTAATGTCTTGAGGAAGTTCTTCAATAGCCTTCAAGACTTTCTCTTTTACAGTAGCCTCTGCCATACTACACCTCCACAATACCTTTTAATCTCAGCTAATCTTATCATGAAATAAAGAATTGTCGCAATTGGCAAATACCGAAAAATAGAGATAGAAAGTTGTCATTGCGAGTGAAACGAAGCAATCTCGCCTTTTGCAATGAGATTGCCACGAACCCTTCGGGCTCTCGCAATGACGGGTAATTCAAAGCGTTTATAGTTCTATCTCTATTTTTCGGAAATAGATTTTTCTTGACTCAACTGTTAAATTTGCTCTAAAAGTGCCTCATTTAGGTCGTTATGCCCGCCTGAAAATAACACTTGCATGTACCATAACACGTGCGATATAATGTACGAAATACATACTTAATGAGGTGCAATATGCAAAAACTTAAAATTGACGAAGATATCAGGTCCCTGTCGGAAGTCAGGAATAGCATGGCAAATTTCATAAAGCAAGTTCATGATACTAAAAGGCCGGTGATAATTACACAGCACGGTAAAGGCATCGCGGTCCTTTTAGGTGCAAATGAATTTGAAGCCATGCAAGAGAAAATCGAGCTTCTATCAGATATTCAAACCTCTCTCAAACAACTGGAAA
>MNVK01000048.1 GCA_001871685.1 Nitrospirae bacterium CG1_02_44_142 | reverse complement strand
TCAAGCGTAATCTTCAAGTTTGTTTTATTCAAATATGTCCGCATGGCTTCCGGTTCTTTCAAAGGTCATGGTCTTTTCTTTTTTGTTCAGTTTATACACCAGCAACCAATCTGGTTCTATATGGCACTCTCTGCGGTCTTTAAAATTGCCTTTCAGGTTATGATCTCTGTAAGACAGGTCTAATTGTTTGCTATCAAGCAATAGGCGGATAATTGCCTTCAATTTTTCAATATCCTTGTTCCCTGACTTCTCAACTCGCTTAATATCTTTTCTGAACTGCTTAGTATAGACCGGCTGGTACATTTAAATTTTCAGCCTTCTGAACATATCATCTGCATCCTTACACTTAATAAGCTCTTTGCCCGCATCGGTTTTTTTAAAGGTTTCCAGCGTTGTCTTATTCGGTATTTTCACCTCAAAGGGTAATCCCTTATGCAGTCTTATCTGCGAAAGAAACAGGTTGATAGCCTCTGTTGTTGACAGCCCTAACTTCTTGAGAATCTTTTCTGCATCTGTCTTTAAGTCAGGCTCTATCCTTGCCATTATCATTGCAGTCTTTGCCATATCAAGACACCTCCTTTTCATTTGTTATTGTATCACAAATGAAATACAAAAATAAATCCTTTTAAGCTTGATTGATGTCAAGGGAAAATCTTGGGATTTACCGCTAAAAATAACACCTGCCAAAAGAAAGTTCAAGTAAAATCAATACAGAAAAATAAAAAGAATAACACCTGCAAGATGTTCTCTTATTTTGCAATTCTCCCTCGTCATCCCCGCTTATTTTACCTTCCCCGATTTTTAAACCACCAAAAGATTATAGATATCTCTTACTTTTGCTCTTGTTTCATCAAGTTTTCCAATCAGTTCATCTTTGCCTTTGAATCCCAAAAATTCTGCTGCGGTTAAGATATCCTCATCATCTTTTTTCAGGATATCACGCTCCCTTAGTCTCAGATAGCTCTCAAGCGTCCTGTAAAAAATGTATGCACCCTTCATGGATTCTGCATGTGATTCATTAATTACTCCTGCAATATGTAATCTCCTTATGGCGTCAAGGGTATTCTGGACAAGAAGAAAGGAGCGCTGAGCACAATTCCTAAGCTGCAGATACTGAACCGTGAACTCAAGTTCTTCAAGCCCGCCGTATCCAAGTTTTATATCATACCCTGCGGTCTCCTTTGAAAGCTCCCTCTGTATCCTCTCTCTCATCCCGCGCACATCAGAGGCAAGGATACTCTTTCCATTTGCAATCAAAATATCTTTTGCCATATCCAAGAAACACTGTCCTGTCTTTCTGTCTCCGGCAACAGGCCTTGCCTTAAGCAATGCCTGAAATTCCCAGAATGCGGCATTCTTTGAATAGTAATCCCTAAAGGATGCTATGGATGAAACAAGAGGCCCTTTTGTTCCGTCGGGCCTGAGCCTCATGTCAACCCTGTATGCAGCCCCTTCGCGTGTATATGAAATCAGGAGCCTGAGCAGCCGTTCAGCAGCCTTTGTATCCTCTTCTGTCACATCGTCCATTGAAGCAAAGATGATATCCATGTCAGAGTTGAAGGTAATCTCTCTGCCTCCGAGTTTGCCGAAACCTATCAGCGCAAGTCTTCTATCTGAAAATCCCCCCATCCCCCCTTTACTAAAGGGGGGTAAGGGGGGATTATTTCCAATGCTCACGGAAAGAATTGCCCCGGCAGTCCTGCTTAATCCTTTTATAAGGTCTATCACATTTATCTTTTTCTCCAGAAACAGAAGGCTGAGCCTGATTTCTTCAACTTGGCGCATAAGGCGGATTGCATCGCTTATCGCCATCCCGCTTTCTATGCTTTCTCTTAATTCTATTTTCAATGCCTTTAGGCTTTTTTTAAGGAGCATCTCATGCCCTATCAGCTCAAGATAGTCAGGCCTTCTTATCACAGCCTTTGAAATGTACTCGCTTTGTGAAAAGAGATTTGTAAGCACAGGGATAAGCTCTTTATTTTCTTTAAATGTATCAAGATAGGATTCTTGCGCGCTCAAAAATGAGGCAAAAGACTGGAGATGGTTCAGCGCCATGTCCGGATTGCTGCTTTTGACAGCCGCATCAACAAATGACGGCAGTATCTCGCCAAGAAGCCTTCTGCCCCTCAGCGTCTGGTAATTGTAGGTTGAATTTTTTATAAGCTGGATATTGCGCAGCCCCCGCTCGACATCTTTAACTCCTATTTTGCCAAGATACTCTTTAACCTCCGGGTCTGAAAGTTCCTCATCAAAAAGCGCCGCTCCGTCTGACTGCTCTTTCTCTTCTTCTCTGAATAGCGAGTTGTATATAGTTCTTACGCTTTTCCTTCTGGCATCCAGTTCCTTTAAAAAAGATTCTCTGCCTGAAAATCCCATTTTTCTGCCGAGCGCATTCAGTTCTTTTTCATCAGCAGGCAGGCTGTGAGTCTGGAGGTCATTCATCTGCTGCAGCCTGTGCTCAAGCATCCTGAGAAATCTGTAATTATCAAGAAGCGCTGAATAGTCAGTTTGCCCGATAAGATTTTTCTGCAAAAGCATGTGAAGGGCTTTTTGAGTAATCCTCTCCCTTAATAACGGTTCTTTGCCTGCATAGATAAGCTGAAGGGCCTGGGCAAAAAACTCTATCTCCCTTATGCCGCCGTATCCTCTTTTAATATCATTTTTTTTGAATGCTGAATCTATGCGCGTCTTTATCTGCCGTATCTCGTCAATAGCGCTGAAATCCAGGTATTTTCTGTAAACAAACGGCTTAATCATTTCCATAAACTCACTGCCGAGAGTTGAATCGCCTGCAATGGGCCTGGCCCTCAGGAGCATGGCCCTTTCCCAGGCCCTGCCCCAGGATTCATAGTATGTCTCATAACCTGAGACAGGCAATGCAATGCTTCCTCTCTGTCCCTCAGGCCTTAATCTTAAATCCACCCGGTAGATAAAACCGTCTTCTGTATTTGCGGATAAAAATCTGTTAAGATTCTCTCCTAATTTGCAGTAATACTCGTGATTGGTTATCCTGTTTGCCGTAATTCCCTGCGGCGTTGTTATGCCCGAAGTTTCTCCGTCTGCAGTTCCATATACAAACATAATGTCTATGTCAGAACTGAAATTAAGTTCCTCGCTTCCAAGCTTTCCGACGGAAATGACGGTAAAGGCGTCCTTTTCAGGCTCGCCGTATGTTTCAGTCAGCGATTTTTTAATGAGCTTTAGCGATTCATTCACGATTACATCCGCAAGTATGCTCAGCTCAAGCATCGTCTCTGTGAGGTCAGCCTTTTTGAGAATATCCCTGAGTGTTATCCTTAGAAGCTCTTTTTTCTTGAACCTGCATACAACCTTTGCATTTTCATCGCCCCCCGTTAATTTTTTCCTTAAAGAGGCTGAAAGGGATTCCCTGCCCGCAGTTTTCTCTGTTTCAGCAAGTGTATCAAACAGTATCTCAGGGTTTGAGATGCAGAAATTTGCAAGGAACTGGCTGTAGCTGAAAAGAAGAGATATTGGTGTTATGTCAGCCTTCAGCTTATCAATATAATCAGGATTGTTTTCGGAGAATGTAGTAAGGTTTTTAAATGTCCTTTCAGTGTCGGGCGTCAATTGCGCAGCGTCTCTAAGCATCTTCTGCATAGATAATTGTTGCACGAAACAGAGGGTTTCAACAAGAGGGAGTGTCCGGTTAGCATGGATGGAGCGACACACGGGATTAGTCTTCGCTTTCTTCGGTGGTTATGTTTTATACTTTATAAAAGACACTAACAGAATGGAGATGAACCATGTGTGATGTAAACGTATATATACTGAAAGACGGCAGGGAAGAACTTTACTTTGAGAATGTTGACACAATAAAACCCGAACAGGGGAAGATATACCTTAAAAACCTGTTCGGCGAGCAAAAGGCGCTTGAAGGAAATATAAAAGAGATTGCGCTCTTAAAACACAGGATAGTTCTGGAGAAAAAATAAGACGTCTCCGAAACCATCCCGAGCAGCTCGGGACAGCGCTCAACCTGATTAAACTGCCTCTACAGCTTTTACTTCAGGGATGCTCTTTTTCAGTTCCGTTTCAATTCCGCCCTTAAGTGTCATTGTTGACATAGGGCAGCTGCCGCATGCGCCCGTGAGTTTGACCTTTACAATATTGTCCTCTGTTACATCCACGAGCTGCACATCTCCGCCGTCGCGCTGAAGGAAAGGCCTCACCCGGTCAATCACTTCTTGTATCTTTGTCTTGTCAAGCATTTAAAGCCTCCTCTGAATATTTATTGCCTCGTGTTTAATTGTAAACCATTCTCACATCTGGAAGTAATGATATAAATCATACAATTGTAAGAAATGCCAAAACCAAATATAATATAAAAAATCTCAGGCAAGTATGCAACAGGAGGCGTCATGTTTCTGCCATTATTAATTGCAGTTCACGTCATCGGAGTAATCTTATGGATAGGCGGCGTTGCCTTTGTGACAATGGTAGTCTTCCCTATGATAATGCGGCTGGAGAACTCTCTTGAGAAGGTACTTTTCTTTCAGGGAGTTGAACACAGGTTTGCAAAAATCGCAAAAACCTCTGTTGTTGTTGTTGGTGTGACAGGTGTTTTACTTCTGCAGATTACAGGCAAATGGAGTGTCATGTTTAAAGCCTCAGGCATCGGGACTACGCTGATGACTGTTGTCTGGGTATTCTATGTCCTCGTATTGATGTTTGAAGGCAGCTTATTCAAGGCGATATTCAGCGGCGAGGCGCAGCAGGATACCGCAAAGGTCTTTTACAGGCTTTCGGTTTTTCACTGGGTAATCCTCTGCATAAGCCTTTTGGCAGTCGGCGTGGGGGTGTGGGCAGGACACGGAGGAAGATTTTGATAAAGAAATCTTTCAGGCTTTAATATAGCGCAAACAACTGGAGGTTCAGCCTTCAGTACGTTCTAAAGAGCGGTTTGTGAGATTTCTTTCTTTTGTTCTCTTTGCCTTTTTTGCATATTTTCTGGCGGCAGAGGGAGCATCTCGTCTCGCTGCAGTATTGACAGAAGGAGCAGTCAGGGCAGTTATACTTGCTTAATGGTTTTCTTCTATCCAATCAGTCAGCCCCTTATAATTCCGCCCCCGAGGACTACATCATTATCATAAAAGACTGCGCTCTGTCCCGGCGCAGGAGCCCATTGCGGTTCATCAAAAACAACCTTAACCATATTCGCATTTTTACTTAGATGTATTGCCGCGGATTCAGCTTTCATCATAGAGCGGACTTTGACTGTGAATGGGCTTGCCCGCCAAATCTGTTCGGGCGGGTAAATCGGGGTGAGCCAGTTTAATCCGCTGACTTCAAACTCCTTTATCTTTGCCTGTTCCTGAGAGCCGACATAGACTATATTCTTCTCAGCATCAATCTTAGTAACATACAAAGGCTCCTTCGAAGAAATGCCAAGCCCCTTCCTCTGTCCGATTGTGTAATGATATATCCCTTTATGCTCTCCAAGTATTTTTCCGTTCATGTCTATAATGGGCCCCGGACCGCATGTGAATTGAGAAACATTGTCAATAAACTTAAAATAATTCCTATCTCCTGTAAAACATATTTCCTGACTTTCAGGTCTCCGGGCAGAAGGAAGGCCGAGATTGCATGCAATTTTTCTTACATCCTCTTTTTTATAATCTCCAAGAGGGAATAGAATTCTCTTAAGCTCCTCCTGTCTTAAGACATAGAGAAAATACGACTGGTCCTTTTTTGGGTCAATGCCTTTTAACAACCGTAATCCGTGATGCGTAATCCGTGATGCGTTTTTGTCTTTTAACTCATTACGCGTTACGCATAACGCATTACGGACTCTTGCATAATGTCCTGTTGCGATGAATTCAGCGCCTCTCTTGTCCGCCTCTTTCAGAAGATAGGGGAATTTTATGTGCCTGTTGCATAATATGCACGGATTCGGAGTTAACCCTTTTGTATATGAATCAACAAACGGTTCAATGACTTTCTCTATAAAATCGTTTCTGACATCAACTGAACTGTGAGGGATTCCGATGGCAGATGCTGTTTTTGAAGCGTCTTCTATCGCCTGCAAAGAGCAGCAGGTTGCAGTATCAGTTCTCCCTCTTGTCTCAAAGAGTATGAAACTCAGCCCTTCAACCTCGTATCCCTGCTCTTTGAGGAGATATGCGGTTACAGAGGAATCAACCCCTCCGCTCATCCCGACAATTACCTTTGGCATAGTTTATTATAACCCGATTGATAAAGCGGCTTCTTGATTGCACACTTTTCCGCCTGCGGACTTTTGACTTTTCATTGCGCTGCGTAAATAGAAAGATATTGACAAAAACAATACCTTTTGTGAAAATACTTATGTGGAAATTACATGGTTTGAATGGGACCACTTCAATATAGAACATATTGCACGGCATAACATATCGCCGGATGAGATTGAAGATGTGGCATTTGATGACGAGCCATGGATAAGGAAAGGCCGTGAGGGAACGCGCTATATGCTTGGATATACAGTTGCCGGACGGTATCTTTTTACAGTTTACGTATTAAAGGGAAAAGGCATTGCAAGAGTAATTACTGCAATGGGCATGGATGAAAAAACAAGAAAACTGTATAAGAAAAGAGGTAAATAATGAAGAAAATTCCTAAATTCAAGACAGAGGGTGAAGAGATAAAATTTTGGGAAACACATTCCATTGCAGACTACTGGGATGAACTGGAGGAGGGCAAAGATATTTTCAAAAGGCCGAAACTCACGCCGGTCACCCTGAAGTTTGACCCGCTTGTTTTGAAAAAAATCCAGATGCTTGCGCGAAAAAGAGGAATCTCCTATAACGCCTACATACGGTATCTTGTTGCCAAAAGTGTTGAAAAAGAAATGCTTCCGGCAAACTGTTAAAAACTTTCGCGCT
>MNVK01000080.1 GCA_001871685.1 Nitrospirae bacterium CG1_02_44_142 | reverse complement strand
TCTTGCTGCTCTGCTGCTCTGCTGCTCTGCTGCTCTTTCTCAGCCTTCAGCCTTCAGCCTTTGCCTCTGAGAAATGGCCGGGTGTTGACGAGTCGGTTGTAGAAAAATACGCAAAAGAACATGGCAGAGAGGCAAGAGAGCCGTTTATCAACACGGACCAGGGCGACTTGCTTCTCTTTGTCTTCCTGCTTGCAGGCTCGGTTGGCGGTTTTGCAGCAGGATACTACTGGAAGGAGTTAATGGAAAACAAGGAACGGCAGCGGACAAATGGAAAGGATAGAGAAGGGGACTGTCCCAGATTTACGGATGCCGGCAGGCATCGTAGAATCGGGACTGTCCCAGACACCACGAAACATGGAAATCTTTAGCGAATACTTTAAAAAAGAACATCTACTTTCAAAAGTTGATGCAAGGCTAAAACTTATTATCGCCCTCACTCTTCTGGGAATGATTTTAAGCTATAAGGGATTTGCCCTTCCTCTGCTTGTGACAGCGCTTTGTTTATTGCTCTGTTTAAAGATGCGGATACCCTTAAAGGTTTTTGCCCTCAGGTTTTCACAGCCATTATTCATTATATCGGTGCTTCTTATTTTAAAAGTCTTATTCTCAGGAAAAGACATCCTGTTTTTCATCAACATATTCGGCGTCAACATTGTTGGACATAAAGACGGGTTACGGGAAGGACTTATGATAGGAAGCAGAATAATAGGCGCAGTATCAATAGTTGCAGTAATGGGATTTTCCACGCCCTTTACAGAGATTATGGCAGCCCTTTCATGGATGAGGGTTCCAAAGGGCTTCATAGAGATACTCATGTTTGCATACCGGTATATCTTTGTCCTTCTGGAAGATGCGATGGTAATTTACAATGCACAAAAAAATCGTCTCGGTTATTCGGGCATCAAAAAAGGGTTAAACTCTTTCGGAACACTTACCGGCTCTCTTACTATTAAGGCATTTGAACACAGTCAGAACATAACAACGGCAATGATTCAGCGAGGATACGACGGAAATATGCCGATGCTGAAACATAAGCCTTTCAGTATCGCAGAAATTACGGTCTCAATATTAATCGTAGCCGCAATGGGAGTTGTATGGAAAATATAAAAAGCGGTCAGCTGTCAGCGGTCAGCAGTCAGGTCAGATTAGGGGTCAAGATAAATTCGTTCAGGTATCCTGACGGGACACAGGCCTTGTCTGATATAAACATGGCGGTAAACAGGGGTGAATTCATAGGTATCCTTGGCTCAAACGGTTCAGGGAAAACAACTCTCCTTAAAATAATAGATGGCTTAATGAAAGATTTTGAAGGCAGCGTTTATCTTGACAGGGCTGACATAAAAAAGCTTTCTCCAAAGGAGATTTACAAAAAGGTCGGACTCATTTTTCAAAATCCTGACGACCAGCTTTTTGCTGCAACAGTTCTTGAAGATGTTGCCTTCGGCCCGATAAACATGGGCTTCAAGGAAGATGAGGTCATCACCCGTATAAACAACGCTCTTAGAGATGTTGAAATGGAAGAATATGCAAGGAAGTCCATCCACAATCTGAGTTTTGGACAGAAGAAAAGAATTTGCATCGCAGGCCTTCTGGCAATGGGGCATGAGATACTGCTTCTGGATGAACCTACTGCGGGATTGGACCCGATGGGCGAATATAAAATGATGACTCTCCTGACAAAACTCAACAAAGAAAAAGGCGTGACTATTATTATGGCCACACACAGCGTGGACCTTGTGCCTCTGTTTCTTGACAGGCTTTATATACTGAGCAAGGGCTGCATAGTCAGGGAAGGTATTCCAGAGGAAGTGTTTACAGCGCCGGATGAGATGGCAAGTGTAAAGCTGAGGCTTCCCCAGATTGCGGAATTAATATACAAACTAAGACATGAAGACAATATGCCATTTGGAAAAATCCCTCTCACCATCGGTGAGGCGAGAAGAGAGATAATAAAAACAATGCAAAATGTAAAATTAAAAATTTAGCGGGAGGGGACTGTCCCCGTGGAACAAAAGAAAGGAGGTGATGGATTTTGAAGATGGCTAAAAAGAAGGCAAAGGCCAGCGTCATATCGTACCATCTCAAATGCACAAAGACAGCTAACGGCTTGACCCACTTTGTGATGTATGGAGATGTTCCGAACAAGAAAATGCCGTTATAGCAACAAGTAGAACGAAGGGGACAGTCCCGGATTTACGGGCGCAGCCCCCGTATTTGACGGGGAATCGGGACTGTCCCCGATACAATTGAAAAGGAGATAAATATGAAGGAAAATCAAAGAGGTCTTTCTTTTTCTGATATTAACACTGACTGGAAGCTGGTCCTTGACGCCGACAACGTATTCTGGGGGCTTGCGCCAAAAAATGATAATGGCGGCTTCCTGCTGCCGGAAGACCTGATAACGCTCTACAAAAATAAAAGGGCTCATCTTGATAAAGAGCTTCACGATTTCAGATTCAATACGGATTTAAACTGCGTATACATAGACCCTACTGATAGATGCAACGCTAACTGCACATACTGTTACATCCCTGCCAAAATAAGAAAACAGGGCACGCAGATGACCGGGAAGGAACTCAACACTGCATTGGAAAAAATTGCGGTTCATTTCAAAAATTCGTCAAAAAAACCTGTGATAGTATTCCACGCTGCTGAACCGCTGTTGGTGAAAGACATACTGTTTGACGCCATAAAAAAATTCAGCGGCAAATTTGTTTTCGGCATTCAGACAAATACCCTCCTTCTCGAAAAAAGAGATGCGGAGTTTATGAAAAAACACAGGGTAGGCGTAGGCATATCGCTTGATGCGCCCGATGCTCATACAAACAATCTCTCAAGGGTAACGGCAAAAGGCGGCGGGAATTTTGAGAAAGCTGTTCAGGCCTTAGACTGGTTTAAAGGGTATGAAGGGTTGAATGTAATATCAACAGTCACAAAATTCAATGTCAAAAAGCTTTCAGAGCATGTAAAATTTCTCCATAAGAAAGGAGCGCCGTGCATACTTTTAAACCCTGTCCGGGTAACACAGAAACAGGCATTGAAACAGAAGCCGGATGAAAAAGAGTTTGCAAAAGAATTAATAAAGGCCGTTGAGACAGCGATAGAACTGACAAAAAAATCCGGCAGGCAGATCGTTGTGGGCAACTTTGCAAATGTTATCCTGGCAATAATATCGCCTGCCGCCAGACGCATGATGTGTGACATCTCCCCTTGCGGCGGAGGCAGGACCTTTCTTACAATCACTGCAAACGGCGATATGGTTCCTTGCGGCGAATTTATCAGCTTCAAGGAATTTTCAGGAGGAAATATCTTCAAGACGTCGATTGAAAAGGCGATGAACTCAAAACCATTTAAAACAATCAGGGCCAGGACTGTGGAGAAGATTGATGAATGCAGCGCCTGCGACTTCAGGCATATATGCGGCTCGCCGTGTCCAGCGGAGATGTATGCAAGAGGCAATATCTACAGAAAGGCTGAGTTTTGCGAGTTTTACAAAGAGATGATAAGATATGCCTTTAAATTGATAGCTGAAGATAAGGTCCCATACCTTCTCAGAGAAGGCTCTATGCAGCAGATGCAGTATGAGTACCAATATGCGTAAAGGATATATACAAGTCTACACAGGTAATGGCAAAGGCAAAACAACAGCATCCCTGGGCCTTGCCTTGAGGGCGGCAGGCGCAGGGCTTAAGGTTTTTATTGCGCAGTTCATAAAAAGCAGGGAGTGCAGCGAACATAAAGCTCTCGAAAGACTGAAAGATTTAATAACTATAAAGCAATATGGGAAAGGCTTTATTCTTAAAAGGGCTCCTGATGAGAGTGATGTAAAAGCAGCGCAGGACGGCTTTGAAGAAGTAAGAAATATCGTTAGTTCCGGCAAATATGATGTGGTAGTTCTTGACGAAATAAATGTAGCTGTAAAATACAATCTCGTTTCTACAAAAGACCTGTTGAAGATTATGGATGCGAAGGCAAAAGGCACAGAGCTTATAATCACAGGCAGATATGCTCACAAAAAAGTTATACAAAAAGCTGACCTTGTCACTGAAATGAAAGAGGTGAAGCATTACAAAAGTAAAGGGGTCAAGGCAAGACGTGGCATCGAAAAATAAAAAACTGCGCTCAGGATATACAACAGGAGCGTGCGCTGCAGCCGCTGCAAAGGCAGCGACAATGATACTGCTAAGCGGTAAATCGGTGAATCGGTTAATAGGTAAGTCGCAAAATAAACAATCTCCCCCCATTCACCCATTTACCCATTCACCGATTTACCGTGAGATTGAAATTCCCTTCCCAGACGGCAGCCGACATAAATTCAAGATTCAAGATTCAAGATTCAAAGATGGGATTGCAGCCGCTTCAACAATTAAAGACGCCGGTGATGACCCTGATGTAACAAATGGAGCGGAGATAAGGGCGGAAGCGAGAATAATTAATAATATGGTCAGGCAAAGCAACGGAGAAACGGAGATTTTTGCCCATTCACCCATTCACCCATTCACCTATTCACCAGTTATTATAAGGGGCGGCAAGGGCGTCGGCAAGGTAACGAAGCCCGGTCTTCAGGTGCCTGTTGGCGAGTCGGCTATAAATCCGGTGCCAAGAAAGATGATAAAAGAAGCGGTAATGGAAGTAATATCAGAATTTGGTGAATCGGAAGGAGGGGACTGTCCCAGATTTACGGGCGCAGCCGTAGAATCGGGACTGTCCCAGACAGCGGGAATTGAGATAACCATTTCAGTCCCTGACGGCGAAGAACTTGCAAAGAAGACGCTGAACTCACGTCTTGGCATAATCAACGGAATTTCCATACTCGGGACAACAGGTATTGTGAAGCCAATTTCCGCAGAGGCCTGGACCGCCACTATCACATCATCAATGGATGTTGCTAAGGCAATGGGACGCAGTGATATAGTATTGTCTGCCGGAAGGGCCTCAGAAAAAGCTCACATTAATAAATTTAAATTCCCAGAGGAGTCTTATGTAATGATGGGTGATTATCTTGAGTTTGCCTTGTTTGAAGCAAAAAAACATGGGTTCAAAAAAATCCATCTCTGCGCCCAATGGGCCAAGATGCTGAAGATTGCAATGGCAACGCCTCAGACTCATGTAAGACATGGGGCTATTGATTTGAAAAAGGCAGTGGAGTTTTTGAAGGGATTAGGGGCTGGGGATTGGGAATTGGTACAAGATTTCAATACGGCAATGGAAATTTTTGAGTTCATTAGCGCATCACGCATTACGCATCACGCATCACTTTTTTTGAAGGTTTGTGCTGCCGCTAAAAAATATGCCGAAGGCATTGCAAAAGAAATACCTGTTGACGTTTATCTTGTATCGTATGAAGGAGAGATAATTGCAGACAGTGAATAAACTCTACGTCATAGGCATTGGCTATAAAGCTTTAGACAATAGGGCAAGGGAAATTGTTCTGGCTTCTGAAATCATCCTTGCATCCAACAGGCTCTCGGAGGTCTTTAGGGGATACGAAGAATATGAGGCAGTCAAGGACAAAGTAAAAGTAATTAATAATGTGGATGAGACAATCGCATTTATCAGAGCATACGTTCAAGACACCCCTCCTAATCCCCCCCTTGGTAAGGGGGGGCATGGGGGGGTAGTCCTTCTCGCCTCCGGCGACCCGGCGTTTTTTGGAATCGGCAGAAGGGCGGTCAGGGAATTCGGAAAAGATATGGTTGAGATAATACCGGACCTGTCATGCATTCAAATTGCATTTTCAAGGATAAAAGAATCATGGGATGACGCATTTTTAATGAGCCTTCACGGAGGTCCTGACCCTAAAAAAAGAAGAAGGCTTCCGTTTGAGTTGGAAGATATTCCTTATTTGTTACAAAAACATAACAAAATCCTAATCCTCACTGACAAAGAAAATAACCCTGTAGAGATTGCAAAAGAGTTTTTAAAGCTATCAGCTACAACAATGTATGTTTGTGAGAAACTCGGCTACCCGGACGAAAGAATCATTGAAGGAACACCTGAAGAAATCGCCGAAATGACTTTTTCAGAGCCGAATGTAGTAATACTTGTCAGAGCAACAGAGCAACGAGGGGACTGTCCCAGATTTACGGGCGCAGCCGTAGAATCGGGACTGTCCCAGACACCGGCAGTTCCATTCGGATTAACCGAAAATGAAATCACTCATTCAAGGGGACTTATTACTAAAGATGAAGTGAGGGCAGTAACCATTCACAAGTTGAGACTTCCTCAAAGAGGCGTGCTGTGGGACATAGGCGCAGGCTCAGGTTC
>MNVK01000117.1 GCA_001871685.1 Nitrospirae bacterium CG1_02_44_142 | reverse complement strand
CTGCCTGTTTTAAGATTCACGAATGCCGCCGCCATCTTGCCGTAGTCCATAAATTTCATGGTCCTGTGGCCGAGGCTGCACCCTGTAACCGACTGCACTGCATCAGTAGCGCATCTGTCCATCTCCACAAAGACGATTAAGTTTTTTCTGTCTTTGCCCTTCGGGTCTTCAATCCCTATCTCCCTCAGTCCGAGCATTGACATCTTCACGCCCAGCACCTGCCCCGGACATAGATGCCCGTGTATTTTTATCGATTCGTCAAGAAGCGCTTCAAAGTCCATAGTGTTTATCTATTCCTCATCCTCTTCCGCGCCGCATCCTGATTCTTCCAGCGGGTTCCTCCATGCCTCTTCTTCCTCAACTTCCGCCTTCTGCTCTACCCCGCCTTTTTTAAGTCGGGCGTTCTCTTTCTTAAGTTTCCCAATCTCTGCTGCCATCGTATCAATTGCCTTTTTCATCTTTCCAAGCACATCCAGATTAACCCACTGCTCGTTCTCTATAGGATAGGGCGGATATATGCTGTTACCATAAACAACCCACGAATCGTCGTACACAGAAGGGTCTTTAAAACCAAGCAGCCTCATCGCAAGATACGTCACCGTTGACCTTGCTCCGGTCTGACAATAAGCTATTGTCCTCTTGTCTTTGTCCAATGTCGCGTATATAGACAAGACCTTGCCAAAGGATATTATTCCTGTCTTTTTGTCATAGGTTTTATCGTGAGGTATATTCACTGTCGTGTTCGGGATACGGCCTCCTCTCAGAGCCCTGTTATCCTTGCCTGAATATTCCTTTTCACTTCTGGAATCTATCAATTGAATGTTTTTTATTTTCCCCTTTGCAATACCGAGCATTTCATTGGTGCCGGCAATAACCGATTTATTTACCTTTGCCTTAAAAGTTGAAGGGCTAATCTGCCTTGCCTTCTTATCTATCAATTTGCCGCTTTTTTTCCACTCATCAAATCCGCCGTTTAAAAAATGAACCTTGTCATGCCCGAGATATTCAAGAATCCAGAAACCGGTTGTTGCATGGTCAAGATTCTTCGCATCTGCATAAACTACTACATGCTTTGCATTGTCTATGCCTGCATTGCCAAGTATTGCTTCCATCTCGCTTACTTTCTTAATCCGTTCAGTCCCGTCCCTTAGGGCATAACGGCAGGAATCTCCGAGGTTTATAGCTCCGGGTATATGGCCGGCATTATACAGTTTCTTCGACCTGCAGTCAAGAACAATCCAGCCGGGCTTACCAGATACCCTTTCAATACCATCAACGGCTATTAAAAAATCCTGATTTGTCCCTCCGAAAACATATGCGGGCATCAGCGCTGCAAGACATATTAAAAAACTAATTTGTATCAGTAACGCCGGCTGTTTCTTCATTTAAAAGATTCCCCTCGTCCGATATAAAATCCTTGCCGATCTTTGCCGTCTCTCTGTAAAAATCTAAACTTGCAGAGTCTATAACCCTGTTTAAAAATAACGGCACCCATTTTATTATGTGCTTGTTAAAAAAAGTCTTTTCAACTTCTATGCATCTCTTCGCGGTCTCCTCGTCATTCCTCTGCCAGGAAAGATGTTCCTGCTCAATAACTCTCTGCATGAATTCAAGCTCTATGCTTATGTGGTCGGGGATTGATTCAAACTTTTCAGACATCTTTAACCCGTAATGCTCGACCCATTTCTTCATATCGGCCGTGCATTCTCCCCAGTAATAACCGACTTTGCCCGTGCTGTCCGGAACATAGATAGACTCGTGCGGATTGATATGCTTGCCGGGGCCTATGAAAAGAGCTGTATACTCTATTGCCAGAGCCTCCTCAACCTGTTCTGCGGGTTTATTAAAAAAATTGCGGTCAATCTTTGCGCCCAATTCAGTGAGCATATCCAATACGCCTGAATTTATCATCTCCTTTATCTGCTGTGCCGTGAGTTCCTGCCTGAATATCCCTGCAAGAAAACCATAAGTGTCGCACCTGCTCTTTGCGCCCTCTTTAAATAAAGTCAAAGCCACTTTTTCTCCTTTTAAGACATATTATAATCTAAACTAATTGAAAGGGGGGAGGCAACCCTCCCCCCTCATCAGATGAATCTGAGGTTAAACTTAAACCTTTCTTACCTTAACAACTGTATCCATCCACCTCTGCTGTCCGCCCATCGGGTCTGTGGAGTTCGGGATAATCCAGTTAGGATGCTCTCCATTGTCAGTCCACCACTTGAGCTTGAGGTCAATGTCGTTGTCGTTAGCTCCGACTTCAACAGGCGGTTTTACGCCGGAGGTGTATCTGCCGTACTGCCAGTGGCCGCAGTGATGAGAAATGGATATTGCGGAAGGATGAACCGCGTTGGTAACCTTCGCCTTCGTTACGATCTTGCCGATGGCTGAGGATACCTCAATCTTATCGCCGTCCTTGATCCCGAGCGTTGCAGCAGTCTTGGGATTAATCAACGCCGGATTGGTATGATAGTCTTCGGTAAGGAGCTTGCAGTTCTGCGTCCTTGAGTGCGTCTGCGTCCTTACCTTGTATGTGGTAAGGATCAACTCGCCATCAGACATTTTCTGATGCTCCGGTATCGGGTAGTATACCGGCATAGGGTCCCAGTTCTTTTTCTTCAGAGGATGAGAATATACGGCTATCTTGCCTGTTTGCCTGTCTATCTTATCATATGGGAAACCTTTGTATGCCACACCGTCAACCATCTGGCCTACATAGTTTTTGGCGTCAGGCTTAGGATGTTTCTCGTCAGGCTTGTAAATAACTCCTGACTTTTCATCCACCTTTGTGCCGGCAAGATCTTTCTCTGAGAGCTTCTTTTCATGCTGATGATAATGAGGCTTCTCATTAACATCATACCATGCTCCATTTTTGAGCATGTAGTCAAATCCGCCAGCCTCTTTGACGCCTTTAGTGGTGTTGCACATCGCCTTCACAAGCTCTTCATGGTTCTTAAACGGCAGCTTGATGCCAAATTCAGGCGCAATCTCATCAACAAAGTCCGTTATTGGTTTTGCCTCGCCAAGCGGCTTAACTACAGGCTGTCTGATGAAGAACTCATGTATCTGGTCGCCTGAAGCATGTCCCATCGCATCCCATCTCTCAAGGTAATTTGCCGCGGGAAGTATCATATCGGAAATTGATGCGGATTCGCTGTATGCAACATCATAGGCAATGAGATGAGGGATAATGCTTTCATCTTTCATTATATTGATGTTGTCCTGACAGTTTCCATTGACATACGGAGGGTTGATACAATATGTCATTAAAACATCAGGCCTCCCGTGCTTGCCTTCTTTGATTACGCCAAGCACATCCTGAGTCACGCCGTGTGTCGGATATGCGACAGCGTCCTTATAACCATAACCGATCTTGAGTTTACCATGCACCTTGGCATGCTGGGACTTGAAGCCTTTCTTGAACGGGTCATTCCATTTTGCGCCTACCGGCTGGCAAAATCCGCCCGGAATATTGATGTAGCCGCAGACAGCATTGAGCGTAATCAGTGCCCTTTCATTATTCACGCCTGCATAATGGGCAACAAGCCCCCTGTAAGAGATTGCCACGCCCGGCTTTGCCTTTGCAAAGGCGATGGCAAGCTCCTTAATCTTCTTTGCAGGAGCTCCGCTTTCTTTCTCAGCCCATTCAGGTGTGAATTTCTTAACATGGTCTTTAAGCTGGTCAACTGTAACATTTGTCCAGTTCTTGATGAACTTCTCATCATAGAGGTTTCCGCTCATGATAACATTTATCATGGCAAGGATTATGGCTGTGTCTGTGCCCGGTTTTACAGGTATCCATTCGGTTGACTTTGCCGCTGTATTTGAAAGCCTTACATCAAAGGTATAGAGCTTTGCGCCCTTTGCCATGCCTTCGACGAGCCTCTGGGCAACAGGGATATGGTTTGTGTGTGCCTCCATGACATTTGAGCCGAAGTTTAATACCATGTTGGTATTCTTAAAATCCCAATTCTCATAGTGCTTGCCCCATGTAAGCTCATGCGCAACCCATTTGTCGCCTTCACAGATGGATGTATGTCCGGCTGTAGTGCCTGAACCGTATGCAGCCATAAAGTAACCCTTAACATAGTGGGAAGTGCTGTCTTTCATCCTTCCATACCAGAAGGCAAACTTTTCGGGATGACCCTCTACCTTGAGCTTCTTCATTAAACCAACAACTTCCTTCTTTGCCTCATCCCATGAAATCCTTTTCCACTGTCCGCTTCCGCGAGAACCCACCCTCTTAACAGGATGCAGCATCCTGTCCGGGTCATAAACCTGATTCATACCGGCCTGTCCTTTTGAACACAGCACGCCATTCGTCCTTGGAAGCTTAGGATTTCCTTCAATCTTTACAAGCCTTCCGTCTTCAACATAAGCAACGATTCCATCCCTTGTAACGCACTGCCAGCATGCGGAGGGAACGGCCTTTCTCTCTTTCCTGGTTTCCGGAGAAATATCCTTAAATCCCCACTGCAGCGCATCCATATCTCCCATGAGAGTTACGGCCTCTGCCTTATTCAACTTCATGCCGGTAAGGGCAAGGGCGCTTAATGCGCCAAGCTTAAAAATATCTCTTCTGCTAATCTCTTTTATAGCCATACTTATTTACCTCCCTTCGTTGAGGCATAAGGCCCCTCTTTCCATACTACAAGTTGATATTTGCTGTTTGCCTCTTTCCTGATATCGTCGCCTGATTTATAGGCTGCGCTGGCTGCCTTTGCCTTTTTGCCTATGTAATAGACCTGCGGTCTTGTCTTCTTTTCAGGCAGTAAAACAGCAACATCTTTTTTGTGCGCCTTCAAAAGTTTTGAAACCTCGCTGTTGGGGTCATTAAGATTGCCGACAATCCTTGCCCTTGCCGGACAGGTATTTACGCAGGACGGAACAACGCCTGCCTCAAGCCTGTGCTCGCAGAGCGTGCATTTATCCGCAGGATTGGCTGATGGGTTGCCGCCAGCCTTTTTACCCGGGTCGAAAGACCTTACCTGATAGGGACAGTTCCTGATACATTGACCGCAGCCGATGCATCTATCCTGATCAACAAGGACTACGCCGTCCGGCCTTTTATATGTTGCCCTCTTCTTAAATTTTACTCCCTTAAATTCCGCGCTGACCGGCTTAACAGGACAGACCTTAACGCATGGCGGGTTGTCGCAGTGATTGCAGAGCCACGGCAATATATCACGCTCTGCCTTGGGATAGGCGCCGTGTTCGCGATAAATAACCTGCGACCTGAAAACACCCAGTCTCGTGTCAAATTCCGTCTTGCACGCGATAGCACATGCCTTACATCCAGTACACCTGTCAAGGTCGATGACCATTGCCCATCTTTCCTTTGCCTTTGCTGCTTCAACATTCTCCGCCATAGTCATAACGCCCGCGCCTGCAACAGCGGCAGCGCCTACTGCTGATAACTTGAGAAAGTCTTTTCGGGTTAAACCCTTTTTTTCTTCACTCATTCTTGAGCCTCCTTTCTAAAATAACCATCAAATAAATTACGTCCCTCTGCTAAAGTAAAGTTGATATTTCCTCCCACCTCCTTCATTAATAAAATCACTGCCTGAGATTAAAAAGAGCATAAACATCTTAACCATCGCTGCAAATGCTGTATGTTACAGCATTTTATTACGATGTGCAACTATAAATTATAGCAATAACGATGCCATCTCTCTTACAGTGTAAAGTATATGATTAATCAGCATTTTTGATAGACTGCTAAACAGGGACTGTTACGAATACGTAACGCAAACCGATGGTTTTATAGATATATTCTATTGATTTAAAAGGTTTTTGACGCTAATTACAGCCAAAAAATGCAGTGTTACGGAAAGGAAACACAAAAGTAGGGAAGATTCTTACCACCCCGACCTTCGGCCACCCCTCCTAAAATAGGAGGGGAGCTTTGGGGTATCAACTCCCCTCCTTGGTTAACGCCCCCGCCTTCGGCACCCCCTCTTAAGATAAGAGGGGGAAAGGGGGAGTTATGATTTCCTGGATGGGGTGGTGTGGTTTGTACCCACTCACCATGAGAAAGAACCTTAATATAACGCCGCGAACCAACTCAGCGATGTCCTTCTTTAACTCGTTGCATATTATTCTTGTATTCTGCTATATTTACAAGTATATAAATGAGGATACATGATA
>MNVK01000018.1 GCA_001871685.1 Nitrospirae bacterium CG1_02_44_142 | reverse complement strand
GCGGCTCAGGAGTGAAAGAAAGGGTGGAGGCAATCAAGTCAGAAGAGGAAAAGAAACTTATAATCAATGCGCTTGCGGAGGCCAGATGGAAAAGGATGGAGGCGGCAGCCCGGCTCGGCATCAGCAGAAAAAGCCTCTTTAATAAAATGAAGAAATACGGGCTGATGGAATAAAAGCAGAAGGCAGTTCCCCTGTTTACGCCTCAAACAATCCGTTCAGGACTTTTGTCCTTTCCTCTATATGCTTTGTAATGTTATCCTGATCTGCCTTCAGCCTGTGCAGTTCATCGGCGATGTTAAGGGCCGCAAGAATAGACGCCTTAAGCGGAGCGGCATTCGGCGCAGTGTTGTAAACCTCTTTTATCTTTGCATCAACAAAGGCGGCGATTTTTTGTATATGCTCCTCAGGCGCATCGCCTTTTACAGTATATTTCTGGCCGAGGATATAAACATCTACACTGCTCACGCTACGCAACCTCTAAAGTGTCAAGTTCATTAAGGAGTCCTTCAACCTGATTTTTTATAGCGGCCTTTTCCGTCTGCAGCTTCTCTATCTCACTATCCCTATCAGCGAGACTCGCCTCAAGTTCTTTTATCTTGAGCTCAAGCGCGGCTTTTTCTTCCTTCAATGCCTTCACTTTCTCTATTGCGCCTGTTATCTTGTCTTCAAGATTTTTAAGCCTGTCCAATGGCGTCCCCTCCTTTTTATTGCTGCTTGCCTTTTCCCCGCTTTTTTTTACCTGCGGAGCCTCATCAAACAGAGTCCTGTTTTGTTTCATGATGTTTAAGATACCAAGATGCTATAGCGTATTGCAAGAGGCGTCAGAGAATCATGGGAATGCTCTTGCCGCCGGTATATTTATGATACTCAAAATAAGTTGTAATAACGCGCTTGGTATAGTTTTTAGTCTCTTCGTAAGGAATATCTTCAATGAATTCGTCAAGTGATTTATAGCTGCCCGCCTTCTGCCATTTCCTCACAACGTCCTCTCCTGCGTTATAAGCTGCGATAGCCGGGGGCAGCGAGCCGAACTCTTTTAAAAGATAGGTTATGTAATATGAACCGAGATTTATGTTGGCCCTTACATTAAGTATCTGTTCCTTTGATTTTATATTCAGGTTAATCTTTTTGTCTATGGCATGGGCTGTCTGCGGCATCACCTGCATGAGCCCGAGCGCGCCTGCCTGTGAGCGAGCCTGCGCGTCAAAGCGGCTCTCCTCCCTTATGATGGAAAGAACTACAAAGGGGTCGGCGCCGTATCTGTCTGAAACATCTCTCACAATCTGCCAGTGGGCCAGCGGATACAGAATACTCTGCGCAGCCTCTCCTATTGGTATATGCAGCAGCAGAGTTAAGGCCCTCCTGTATTCTCCGCATTCCTGCAATTTAAGGGAAACAGATAGGAGTTCGTCTGGATTCGTAGTTTTTCCGGCTATAACAGACAGTTCTGCCGCAGCCTCTTTTATCATGCCGGCTTCAAGAAGTATGTCAATGCGCTCGGACTTGAAAGGCTTATATCCGGAGTTTTTGAGGATTATATTAGTGTCAGTGTCAGTTTTTTGCGGCAGTTTTTCCTTACTGACACTGCCACTGTTCACTAACGCTTTTTCCTCTGACACCTTGACCTTTTCACCCTTTAATCCTTTTTTTATCTGCGCAAGGATGCTGTAAAAGTCTTGTGGTTTGGCTGCAAGCTGTCTGTAAATATAGCCCGCATCCCCGCCTGTTCTTTCAAGAGACTGAGCCTTCCAGTAGAGATATTTTGAACCGCCGAAACTGTTATAAAGCTCGGTGAAGACGGCAAGGGCTTTCCGGTAATTGCCGGTGCGGTAATATATCCATGCAATGCCCCACTGCGCGCTTTCAGCCTCGGACGGGTATTTCTCCTTTATGGACTTAAACAGATTCAGCGCCTCATCAATCTCGCCGTTTCTTCTTTTATCCAGCGCCGCCAATATCAGAAGCGAGCCGGTCCTTCTGTCAGCCATTAAAGACAGCTTATTCAGGGCAGCTTCAAATCCGGTTTTATCCCCAGCCCTGTAAAGCGCCTTTGCCTTCAGATAATAATCTCCTGCTTTCTCGTATGCGTCTGCTGATTCTTTATAGCGTTTCTGCTTAAATAACACATAGCCGAGTTTTTTAATGATTTCCATCCTGCGCTGCCCGTCGTCTCCGCCAGAGGCGGATGCCAGCGCCTCTCTCAATGCCGATTCTGCTTTTTTAAACTCCATAGCGTTTATGAGATTCGCCGCCCTTTCAATAACATCCTGCAGGGTAATATCAGAGGCTGTTAGTTCGCCGTATGCCAACCTTGAGGACATCCCGTCGCTGCTGAGATAGATGGTTTTGAAAATTGCCTTTGCCCTTTCTGTTTCTCCTTTATCCTTGAGCTGCTTTGCAATCAGGAATTTTATTTCATGGTCTTCAGGATAATCCCTGACGTAAGATTCAAAAATCTCCGGATTATGAGGCGTCTCGCCTGAGGCAATAAGGTTTTTGATTTCAAGCCCCCGCGCCCTTTTACGCAGCGGGGATGACGGATAATCTTTCAAAAGCTCTTTTATTCTCAAATTGGATTCGGCGAGGCTGCCTGATTCGGTGTAGGCCCTGGACAGATAAAAAAGTACGTAATCCCTGACAGCAGGAAGTCTTTTGTATGCCTCGGAGAGGCTCTCAATCGCCCCGGCATATCTGCCGGCGTCAAATTCGCTTTTGCCCTTTATGAAAAAATACTTCCCGTCTGTATCTTGCTCCGAAAATCCCCCCATCCCCCCTTTGTCAAAGGGGGGTGAGGGGGGATTATTTTTATTGCCCTTTGTGCTGTTGTGCGGCATGGGTGTTTCACCTGATGCGGCGCTGAAAATAGCAAGCAATATGACTGTAAACAAAATACTTTTCTTCATAAAACTATCATAACCAAATACGGCTCTTTTCAGCAATAAAGAAAGGCGGCGGCAATAGAATATTTCAAGAGGCATGTGGTATATTTTAGTATGATTAAAGACTTCAGGCTTCACGGAAATCTCGGACCTGTTGAATTTTTCGCATTTGTCGGTGGAGCGAGCGTTGAAAGCACATACTTCTACGAGGAAACAGCCTCACAAATAAGGTTCTTCTCAAAGGGCAACGAATTCACCGTCTCCGGCGAAGGGGTGCATTATAAAGGCACAGGAGGAAGTTTCTGCGAATATATGTTCGGCGTTGAAAAAGCCCTGAAGGACATGATAAAGGGAGAGGTTTCAAACAGGCTGATTATGTTTGGCGCCTTCCTTGATAAAAGTGAAAAGATTGTGTTCACAAACGATACTGAGGGGAGCGAATCGTTTTACAGGCTTTTTTTGCAGGGCAACGCAGTGAAGAACTACTACTTTTTCGTATCCTCAGAGCATAAAATAGAGCGTAAAAAGAGGCAGGAGCATATATTGAGGTCTGCGGGCAAGTTTTTGAAAAGGACGGAATTCGTCGGAAGCGATAAGGATACGGAGCTGATGAATGATTTCATAAATGAACTCGGAGAACAGAAATCAGCCCTCTTCATGTTTAAGATAATCCACAAGGAAAATGAGGCCTTCTATAAGGCCTTTGAAAACTTCTATTCCAGTGAGAGGGCGCTTACGCCGCAGGAGGAACTCCACCTTGAAGATATAGTCGCAAGATACGGCATAGACAGCTATCAGCAGGAGAGAATGAAGATTGACATAATGTACAAACATCCTGAAAACAAGTGCGTTGTTGATGAATACAAAGACATTCTTCTGAACAGCATCTCTAAAGAAAGCCTGGAACCCTCGGAGATTGCAAGGCTGGGGAGGCTGAGGACGCTCAGTATCAGAAATAATATACCAAGCGTGCTTTTTGATACGCTGGATGAACTCCTGCTCGGCGGCAAGAAAGTACAGGATATGAAAGAGCCTGATTATCTGAAGGAGGCCAGGTCTATTCTTGAAAACCTGTTTTTTAAAGACCCCTCACTTAAAAAGCACATAATTAATGAAGATATCGTAAGGCTGGTAAAGGCAAAACACAAGGCCTATTCCCGGAGCGATATGGGGTTTGAACAGGTGCTTCTTGACGTAGGCAAAACGTGCGATGAGATTGCACGTGAGACGAATGATTTCAGCGTTTTTGAAGAGTTCAGCGCAATACTTACATACTTTGACAGATACGATAATGTCCAGGCGCTGCTGAGCCAGATAGCCTTTATGGAGAATATGGATTTTGCCGAGGACTCCCTCAGAAGCCTCATCGGCAATAAGAATGAATTTGATAAACTTGACAGGACGCTTTTTGATGGGGTAGTCATAAAAGAACTCCTTCACAATAAATACATAACAGCCTACGGCAGGAGAAAGATTAATTCAATACTGAAGGGGATTGCAAAGATTTCCAATGGGGATGCGTCTCTCAGGGATGTAGTTGCCGAACTCAAGATGATAAGGGACGAAGAGAGGCTTTATTCTCAGGTTCACGCAGCGCTCAAGGAAAGGATGCGCAGCTTCTACCCCAGACTCAATACCCAGGAGGGCCGGGCTGAGATAAGAGAGGATATAGAAAGGGAGCTGGCGGAAGAAGGTTTTGCCAGGAAGACGCCGCATAAATTATTTGAGAAGACGCTCTTAGACCTTAGAAAAGAATCGTTCTATCTGAACCATCTTCTGCCGATAATCATAGAGAAAAAGGATATAAACCTGAGAGAAGACTTCCTCAAAAACAGCGGGCTTGACAGGTTTTATATAGAGACCATAGAAAAGGAATACTTTAATGATAAAGACATTGACGCCGCGGTGCTGGAACAGATAAGGGAAGGGAAAGAACTCTTGGGAGTTGAAAACTGAGGAAAGAAAGAAATCAGGTGTCAGGTATCAGTATATCTAACACCTAAAACCTAACACCTATAACCTATAATGAAACTGAATAAGGATATTTTGACTCTGATTGGCAATACGCCTCTGGTGAAGATTAACCGCTTATGTCAGGCTGATGACGCTGAGGTCTGGGCAAAACTTGAGGGGTGCAACATAGGCGGCTCTGTAAAGGACCGGATTGCCCTTTCAATGATAGAGTCGGCAGAGAAAAGTGGTGCGCTTAAACCACGCAGCACAATCATAGAGCCTACAAGCGGGAATACCGGGATAGGGCTTGCGCTGGTAGCGGCAGTAAAGGGATACAAATTAATCCTTACAATGCCTGAGACAATGTCAATGGAAAGAAGACAGCTGCTTCAGGCTTACGGCGCAGAGCTTGTTTTGACTGAGGGCAAGAAAGGGATGCTCGGAGCAGTTGAGAAGGCAGAGGAGACATATAAACATAATCCAGATTATTTCATGCCGCAGCAGTTTGAAAACCCGGCTAACCCTGAGATACACAGAAAGACAACTGCAGTTGAGATACTGGATGCGCTCGGCGCTGCGCCTGACGGCTTTGTCGCAGGCGTCGGCACAGGAGGCACGATAACAGGCATTGGCGAGGCATTAAGAAGTAAAAAACCTGATATATGGATAGCTGCGGTAGAGCCTGCGGCCTCGCCTGTTCTTTCAGGCGGAAATCCCGGGCCTCATAAGATTGCAGGCATAGGAGCCGGTTTTTATCCGGGTGTCCTCAACACAAAGATTTATGACGAAGTCATCCCGGTTACTGACGACGATGCAGCGGAGACAGCAAGACAATTGTCTTTAAAAGAAGGGCTTCTCTGCGGAATATCATCAGGCGCGGCAATGTGGGCCGCATTAAGAGTGGCAAGGAAATTAGGGAAAGGGAAGAAGGTTGTCGTGATATTGCCTGACAGGGGAGAGCGTTATCTGAGCACAGGGCTTTTTGCATCCGAAACGCCGTAAAGATTAACTTATCGTGCATTTTATGGAATCAAAGGCCATGAGTATCCTTTATTTCAATCTTTTCCAAGCGCCTTTTTTGCCTTTTCAAACAACCCGTCCATCTTCTTTGTGTTTTCAGCAATCTCTTTAAGTACAGAGGATAATTCCTTATCACCAGAGGCTGATGCCTTTTCCGCCCACTCAAGATAGGTTTTTGCATGTTCTTCATTGTGCTCTGCCCAGTGTTCAAGAAGTTTTTTCAATTTATCCGGTTCTGTCATCTTAAAAACCACCTCCTCATTAATCCCCCTATGCGCCCCTTTAGCAAAGGGAGGTAAGGGGGGATTTGTTATAGCCGGGGGCTCCCGCAAAACCACATGTTCGTGTCCATGCGTTCCGAAATGGCTGTGCTCATGAACATACCAGCGGTGCCGGTGGACATGCCTGTGAATAAGGTTTGCCCTGAGAAGCATATCCGTATCCTCCATAACATCCCAGGTGTTCCCCTCTGTCAGCAGCCTGTGGTCTTCTCCGATGACCACGGTCCTGTCGGATATGTCTTCAATTATACCAAGGTCATGCGTTGCCGTGACTATTGTTTTTCCTGCGTGCCGCAATTCATTTATCAAATCCACAAACTCAACCTGACTTCTTGGGTCAAGCCCTGTTGTGGGCTCATCAAGAAGAAGAACATCAGGATTAACGCTGAGACATGCGCCGAATGCCGCCTTCCTCATCTCGCCGCCGCTCAAGTCCCACGGACCCCTGTCTTTCAGGTGTTTGATATCAAGAAGTTCAAGCAGTTCCTCTGTCCGTTTTTGTATCTCGCTTTTTTCAAGCCCGAGCTGCAGAGGGCCAAAGCAGAGTTCATCCCATACGCTCAGAAGAAAAAGCTGGGCCTGCGGGTTTTGAAACAGAAGAGCTACCCGCTGTCTGAGTTCAGGAGGAAAATTACCCTTTATATTTCTGCCGAATATTTCAATATCACCTGACTCCGGCGCCAGAAGGCCGTCAAGGAGATAAAGCAGTGTTGACTTGCCGGAGCCGTTAGCGCCTATTATTGTAAGGCTCTCGCCATTTTTAACGCTGAACGAAACCTCGTCAACAGCCTTCTTGCCATTCTTATAAGCGTATGATATTTTTTTTACATTAAAGACTTCCAAAGCATCACCCCTATGATTGTTATTGAAAATATAATCCATAGAACATCATCTCTTGAAATATCCGAAACTTTTAACCTTTCGCTTTTAACTTCAAAATTATAATCATATCCCCTCGCCTCCATGGCCCGTTCAAGTTCAGCGCTCAACCTTATGCTCATTGAAAACAAGAGTCCTATTCTTGATGCAGTCCACCTCTGCCCAATCAGTGAAGAGTGAGGCCCGCCTCCTGAGGCGGATGAGGCGGAGGCGGGTAACGAGATATTCCTTGCCCTAAAACCCATAATGAACCCTTCAACTTTTCTTGTCAGGAAGAATATGTATCGGTAGCTTATTGAGACGATTGACTTGAATGCCCCGGGCATGAAGGAAGATACAGCCTTGATAAATCTGTTCGGCGGCGTAGTGAGCGTAAGCAGAAAAACCAGCGAAACAGACGCCATCACCCTTAGAAAAAGAGTCAGAGCGCTTAAGGCCCCCTGCCTTGTGATAAAGATGTGAGAGGGGATTGTTATCTGATAAAATGTGTGCGGTTTTTCAAATTTATGAAGCATCACCATCGGCTCTCCGTCAACTATCAGATTCAGCGCAGCAGGCAGGGCAATCAACAGTGTAAAAACCATTGCCGGCGTCAGTCTCTTCAGAAGAATAACCGGCACACCGGACAATAGCGCAAGCAGCGCCGCAAAGACCAGAAAGACAACAATGCCTGAAACAGTTTTCTGAAAACTTAAGATGACAATGAACAGAAAGATACTGATAATCTTTATCCTCGGTTCAATTCCCTGCAGAAGCCCCTTCATTGAAGAGGTTCTTTCATTGAACATTGTGTCTTCAACAAAAGAGACAACATGCCGCAGCGTCTTATCAAGAAACCGTTCCTCTGGCTTTTTATCTGACACCTGATACCCGACGCCTGACGCCTGTTTCGTAAGCCACTCAGGAATTGCCATTTTTCCCCGCAAAAATTTTTCCTATGAGTATTGATACTCCAATAACCAGCGCAGCGCCTATTATTCCTGAAAATATATAGCCTATGTATGACTTAAGCCCTTGTTCCCAGCCTGAAAATGCATAATCAGGAATCGGAACTTTCCAGAGTTCCGACAGTTTTTTAAGCCCGCGTGGAACATATCCGGCAATCTTTTCAACCTCATCTGCGCCCCACTCTCCCCAGGCGCCGCCTGCCTTTAAAAGTTCAGGGAGGATTAAACCTACAGGCGACAGTATTATCAATATAGCGATTCCTATCCAGAGCTTCCTGAATTTTGAATTTTGAATTTTAAATTTTAAATTCGCCATGACTACCCTCTTATCAACTCAGGATGTGATTTTTTGATGTAAAGAAGCACAGACACAGTAACCACCGCCTCAACAATTCCAAAAAGAAATAGATGCTCTAACATTATTGCAGGAATGGTTATGCTCAAAGGGAACGGGCTGTATAGAGGCCTTCCGTCTGCGCCTGTATGGAGAAGCGGCTGAATCCCGAGTTCCACGGCTGTGAGAAATGCCGCAAGGTTTATCCCTGCGTATGCGCCTATCCCGGCTCCTATCAATTGACGAGTGTTTTTAACATCTGGATTCTTACCGTTGAATTTTGAATTTTTAATTTTTAATTTTGAAATCAGTCTGTATATCCCATAGCCCGCAAGCACGCCTGCAAAACCCATATTAAAACAGTTCGCTCCTATGGCTGTAATTCCGCCGTCTCCGAAGATAAGAGCCTGAACAATAAGCGCAATAGATAAAGCAATCACTGCGGGCCACGGCCCGATTAAGATTGCAATCAGTGTTGCGCCTGTTGCATGGCCTGTGGTCCCGCCCGGCAGCGGCACATTAAACATCATTATCACAAAGCTGAATGCGGCGCTCAGGGCAAGCAGAGGAACCTGAGACGCCTTCAATAGCTCCTTGACCTTTTTTGAGGCGTAAATCCAGATTGGAATAACGGCTGCCCAGAGGCTTCCGTATGTTATCGGCCCTAAATATCCGTCAGGTATGTGCATTTAAAACCTCTGCTGCTCGCCTGTGTTCAGGTAAAAGCCTGAAAGTTTCAGTCCTGCTCATTTCATATATTGGCGGTTTAAAAACAGTAACACAAAAACACCGCTCTTTCAATAATAATGTATTCTATCTCTTTCTTTCCTATATTTTGTGATAAAATAAACAATTCCAGATTAATCCCCGGAAGGACTATGCCAAAGGATATACGTAATTTTTCCATCATAGCTCATATAGACCATGGGAAGTCTACCCTTGCAGACAGGCTTCTTGAATTTACAGG
>MNVK01000017.1 GCA_001871685.1 Nitrospirae bacterium CG1_02_44_142 | reverse complement strand
ATCTCTACCAGCAGCCCTCTATGCGTGAAAAGCAGATAGGCTTTTGTTTTCAGGGAAAAGATTTTGCTTGCCGCTTCCTTGTAGATATCCATCTGAAACCTGTATTTTTCGGAGAGTAACGGCACCTCTTCATCTTTTACCGGGAAGGTCTTGTAGTCATAAATCACGGCAATATTGTTTTCAATGCTTACCCTGTCAATTCTTCCTCTGAAAACAGCGCTGCCTTTCTGAAGGATGAAGGGCAGTTCCGCAAATGAATTCTCTCGGGGCAGAATTATGTTATCCAGATGTCTGTTTACTTTCAGCGATTGAAAATCAGTAAGCACAATACTGCTGAGTTTCTGAATATTCTCATCAGAAAGGAATTCATTTTTCAGCAGCGACAGAGTTCTTTCATTTACGCCTTCCGGCGTCAGAATCCCCTTTGAGAGTTCTTCAAACAGCCTGTGAAAAATCCTGCCGAGTATAACCCATTCTTCGCCGTGAGTTATCCTTATGTCCAAATCCGCAGTAACATCGCGCCATTTTATTTCAGGCTCAAATAAAATAGGCTCGGTGTAAATGAATTCGGATGCTGATGGTTTTGCTGATAGCTGATTCCGCCTGAGGCGGATGATAGCTGATAGCTGAATCTCAGAATAAACTTTTTCTATCTCGGTTTCAGTTAGTATTTCAAAGAAATCAGTTCTGCTGTTTATTTTTCCATTCTTTAGTACGTCAAAATTTTCTGTGAGATACGCAAGCCTTCCTGCGGGAGATTTCTCTTTGTTCAGAGCGCCGAGCATGCACAGAAAATCCCTGGCCCTTGTAACAGCTACGTAAAAAAGGCGTTTTCCCTCCTCAAGTTCTTTTTCCTTTCTTCGTGCGAACTCGGCGATATTTTTCCTCTTTGCAGAATCTTCTTCGTATGCGATTGAGAGCCTGCCGTCTTCTTCATCTATAACAATTGAACTGCTTCTCGGAGTGTCTGCCTCGTCAAGAGACGGCAGGAATACCATCGGGAACTGAAGCCCCTTCGCGGCATGTATAGTCATAATTTTTACTGCGTTCATGCCCTCGGTGTTTATATTTGCCTTTGGCTCATCTCCTCCGCCTGAGGCGGACCTGGCCTTGATGAGTTTCTCCCGTATCTCAAGCCCCGAAAACCCTGCTGATTCATAGGACTCAATGAGTTTTATAAATTTCTTTATGTTAGCCTGCCTCTGCTTTTCCCTGTAGTGTTTCCAGCCTTCTGTCTCTGTGAGCGCCTCCTCAAGTATTATTGCAAGCGGCGTATTTTTTGATTTCTCTATCCAGCTATGAAGCATCCTGAATATCCTCCCGAGATGCTCGGGATTAGCCTGAAGTTTATTTATGAGAGGCCGGTTGTTTTCCGCAATCAGATTTAAAAGTGTTTCATAATCAATTCCGAACAGCGGGCTTCTCAGCACGCAAAAAAGGCTGTAGTCATCATGAGGGTCAACAATAAAAGAAAGAAGTTCCCGCAGCAGAGCAACCTCCGGTTCATCATAGAACCCGATGCCTTTCACCACAATAAAAGGTATATGCTCTTTTCTCAGTGCGCTCTCAAATAATGTTAGGTGAGTCCTCTTTCTTAAAAGCACTGCCATGTCTCCGCAGGCGCAGGGCCTTTTCTTGTCTCCGTCTGATATCTCATATATGCCTGCAAGGGATTTGATTCTTTTTGCCAAAACAGACGCCTCTTTTATGCGGCTTTTTTTTGTGTTGTCTCCTGCTTCTGCAAGCGCAAGCTCAACCCTTCCTTCTCCTTCCCTTGTGGCCTCAAAATGAGCATATCTGGTCCGCCATGTCTCACCTGAAAATCCCCCCTGAACCCCTTCTTTAATCCCCCCTTGCCCCCCTTTGACAAAGGGGGGATGGGGGGATTTTCTTCTGGGGGGTGAAGGGGGATTATGCTGTGTGTAAGGCAATAGTGGGGGCATGAGTTTTCCAAAGAGGGCGTTTGCAAAGTTTATAATTGCAGGCAGGCTTCTGAAATTCTCTTTCGCCTCTTCGAAGTGATATTCATTTCCGAGCCATTCGGAAAGCCTGTTCTTTGCTTCTTCAAACACGCCTGCATTTGCTCCCCTGAAGAGATAGATGGACTGCTTGTCGTCTCCGACCAGGAATATTGTAGGAGTCTTCCCTTTGCTTCTTTTTGCTCCAATACCTGAGCGCCATTCTTCTGTGAGTTTGTCTATAATCTGCCACTGGATTGAATTTGTATCCTGAAACTCATCAACGAGTATATGGTCTGTATGCTCGTCAAACGAGTAGAGGATATTCTGCCACTCAGGGTGGCTGGCCAGCGCTTCGTATGTCATAATCTCAAGGTCGTCAAAATCAAGGAGATGGCGTTCAAGTTTTTTGTTTTTATATTGTTCAAGGCATTTTGAGTAGAGCTCAAGGATTCTTTTTTCTTCTGAAAATCCCCCCAACTCGCCTTTAACCCCACCCGACTGGAGCAAGGAGGAGTTATCTTTTATGGGAGGTGAGTAGGGATTATTCTCATTTTCTGTGGACTTCAGGAGCAGTTCAGAAATCGGTCTTTTTGCATACAGCGTATTGAGTATTGAAAAAACCTTGTCCCAGCCTTTAATCCCCCTGTCTTTCATCATGTCAAAGAATAGCGCCGGCTTGTCTTTTTCCTCCATCACGCATTCATAGACAGCCTCTGACCAGAGGAGAGACGCCTCAAACTCATCCATGACGTCAAGCGAAGGGTCCACTCCGAGTTCTATTGAAAAACGCTTTAAAAGTTTGAGACAGAATGCATGAATGGTTGATACTCTCATCAGCGGCATCTTTTCTTTAATCTTAGAGAGAAGGTCTGGATTTTCCTTTTCAATGATGTTTAAGATTCTTTCCTTCATCTCCGCAGCCGCCTTTTCCGTGAATGTTATGCAGAGGATTTTTTCTATGTCAGAGCCGTCAAGAAGAAGGCTTATATACCGCCTGGCCAGCTTTTCTGTTTTGCCGGAGCCTGCGGGCGAGGAGATGATTACACTCTTTGATGTGTCAAGGTAGCTGTTCATGCTTGTCCTCAGAATAACACAGCGGGATTTTCATATGTAATTTTACCATATTTAAATTGACACGTATTTAATACCTTCTCTTTTTGCTGTTTTTTTTGCTATTCTTTATGTGTAGGCTTTGAATTAGAAAATGAAGTTGCTTGTAAAAGGAGGATGAGAGCAGATGAAGGCTGTAGAGATAAAGCCGGGCATATACTGGGTTGGGGCAATAGACTGGGCTATAAGGGATTTCCACGGATATGTTATTCCCAATGGAACGACATACAACAATTACATTATCATGGACGAACAGATTACCCTGCTTGACACTGTTAAGCATGATTTTTCTGATATAACCATTGGAAATATAAAAAGCATCACAGACCCCTCAAAGATTGTTAATGTGATAATAAACCATATAGAAACCGACCATGTAAGCAGCATTGACAAGATAATGGAGCTTGCGCCTGATGCAACGATTTATATATCGGATAGAGGCAAGAAAGGGCTTGACAGGTTTTTTGATTTGTCAAAATGGAATGTAAAGGTTGTAAAAACCGGAGATACCTTAAATATAGGAAAAAGGACCTTGCTATTTTTGGAAACCCCGATGCTTCACTGGCCTGACTCAATGATGACTTATGTGAAGGAGGCGAAGCTTCTCATCTCGCAGGACGCATTTGGGCAGCATCTTGCCACGGCAGCCCGCTTTGACGATGAATTCATAGAATGCGCATCACACGCCGAACTTGAGGACTCTGTTGTTGACTACTACGCAAATATCCTCATGCCTTTCGGGCAGCTCATAAAGGCAAAGATTTCCGAGCTGCAGAGACTCGGGCTTGAGATAGATATGATTGCTCCGGACCACGGCATTATCTGGCGTAAACAGCCGGGCAGAGTTATTCGGATGTATCAGGATATGGCGGATGGCAAGGCGTCTCTAAGGATTGCAATAATATATGATACGATGTGGCACAGCACGGAGCGCATGACACTGCCGATAATGCAGGGGATTAAAGATGAAGGGGTTGACTGCACCGTGATAAAATTAAGGGCCACGCCCGGAAGTATTGCAGTGAAGGAATTATGGAAATCAAGGGGATGTCTTATTGGAACGCCGACCTTAAACAACACGATATTCCCTTCGGTTGCAGGATTTTTAACATATCTCAGAGGGCTGAGGCCTAAGAATCGCATCATGGGAGCATTCGGAAGTTACGGCTGGGGCGGAGGCGCAGTAAAAGAGGTTTATGAGGAATTCAAAAAAATGGGACTGGAGACAGTTGAACCGGGCCTGCAGGTTGTTTATAAGCCGTCGGCTGAAGATGAGAAACTGTGTTATGAATTCGGAAGAGATTTTGCGAGGAAGGCGAAAGAATATCATAAAAAATTTGAGTGAGGAGGAGATGTGTCTATCTGGAAATGCACGGTATGCGGTTATGAATACGATGAGGCAGTAGAGGGGACTCCGTTTGAACAGCTCCCGGATGACTGGAAATGTCCTGTGTGCAATGCGCCCAAGGACGCCTTTGAAAAAATAAAATAGGAGGAGTTTATGTCAAATACGGAAAGAAATCTTAAAGAAGCATTTGCAGGAGAGTCTCAGGCAAACAGGAAATATCTCGCGTTTGCTAAAAAGGCTGAAGATGAGGGTTTTAAGCAGATAGCAAGGCTGTTCAGGGCTGCTGCAGAGGCAGAGACGGTTCACGCCCATAATCATCTGAGAGAACTTGGCGGAATTAAGAGCACAAAGGAGAACCTTGAAGAAGCGGTTAACGGCGAGTCTTATGAGTTTCAGAAAATGTATCCTCAGATGATTAAGGACGCCGGGGTTGAAGGGATAAAGGGCGCTCTAAGAAGTTTTAATTTTGCAAATGAAGTAGAGAAAATACACGCAGAACTTTATAGAAAGGCATTAGAGAATATCGGAAAAAATCCCGCGGTTGATTATTATGTATGTCAGGTCTGCGGCAACACTGTTGAAGGCGAGCCGCCTGATGAATGCCCGATATGCGGCGCCAAAAAGAAAATGTTTAAAAAAATAGAATAGGCGAGGGATGTCATGAAAAATCTCAAATTGCATCTTATGCTCACATTTTTATTTCTGTATTTGATTTTCTCAGCAATTGCCGGAGCCGCTCAAAAGGAACCGGCAAAGCTTGACGAATTCAAGCTAAGCCCTCAGACTCAGGCATGCATCGGCTGTCACGAGACGTATACGCCGGGCATTGTTCATGACTGGCTTTCAAGCAGGCATTCAAAGGTTACTCCTTTAGATGCAATGAAAAAACCCCTTCTTCAGAGAAGAATCTCTGTTGAAAATAATCCCCCCTCACCCCCCTTTAGTAAAGGGGGGATGGGGGAATCTGATTTATCGGGATATGTTGTCGGGTGTTATGAGTGCCACAGCAGGAACCCTGAGAAACATAAAGATAATTTTGAGCATATGGGTTACAGGATAAATGTTGTTGTCACCCCGAATGACTGCAGCGCCTGCCATCCCGCAGAAGTTAGGCAGTATTCAGGAAGCAAGAAGGCTCATGCCATAAAAAATCTTAAAAACAATCCTGTTTATCATACGCTTGTAAGCACAGTTATAGGAGTGAAGAAGATAGAGAAGGGCAAAATCATATCTGAAAAGCCCTCTGATGAGACGCTCAATGAGACATGCTACGGATGCCACGGCACAAAGATAGAGGTAAAAGGAATGAAGAATGTCTCAACGCAGATGGGCGATGTCAGCGTGCCTGTGCTTACACACTGGCCCAATCAGGGAGTGGGAAGGGAAAACCCCGACGGAAGCCTTGGGGCATGCACTGCGTGTCATCCGAGACACGGCTTTTCAATAGAGGTTGCAAGAAAGCCTTACACATGCGCCCAGTGTCACCTTGAGCCTGATGTGCCTGCGTGGAATGTCTATAAAGAGAGCAAGCACGGAAATATCTTCTTCTCAAAATATCATGAGTGGAATTTTAATGCAGTGCCGTGGACTGTTGGAAAGGATTTCAAGTCTCCGACCTGCGCAACATGCCACAACAGCCTTATAGTAGCTCCTGACGGCAGTGTGCTCGCTGAAAGGACTCATGATTTTGGTTCAAGGCTGTGGGTCAGGCTCTTCGGCCTTATTTACAGCCATCCCCAGCCGAAATCAGGAAACACAACTATTATTAAAAATAAAGAGGGACTGCCATTGCCAACGTCATTCACAGGCGAGTTTGCATCAGAATACCTTATTGACAAAGCGGAGCAGAAAAAGAGATTGGATTCCATGAAGACACTATGCAACGGCTGCCACAGCACTGACTGGATTAACGGCCATTTCACAAAACTTGACAGCACCATAAAAGAGACCAATGAGATGACGCTTGCGGCAACAAAGCTGATGCTTGAGGCCTGGGAAAAAGGCATAGAGGACCAGGCAAATCCTTTTGACGAGGCGATAGAGCAGTTGTGGATAAAACAGTGGCTTTTTTATTCAAGCTCTATACGCTATGCCTCTGCAATGACAGGCGCGTATGATTACACTGCCTTTAAATACGGCTGGTGGGAGCTGACCAATAATCTCAATATGATGAGGGACCTGATAGATATGAAGGGGCAGGCTAAGAAAAAGGCTGGAACCAAGAGCATAAAAAAGAAGAAATGAAATGTTATTTTGAAAAGCGAAATAATAAAACTTTTATCGGATAAAAAATACGATGGGCTGACGAAACTGCCGCTCAGCAGCGGCAGGCTGTTGAGCAGCCTCATCTCGCTCACCTATGACAGAAAAAGCATTATCAGCTATCGCGCCATAGAGGCTTTTGGCATAGTATCAAAAGAGATAGCGAAGACAAAAACTGAAATTATTAGGACTGTTGTCGGACGCCTGCTCTGGATGATACGGGACGAGTCTGGAGGAATTGGCTGGAGTTCTCCTGAGATGCTCGGTGAGATTGTAAGGAACAACCCCGAATTGTTTTCAGATGCTGCGCCTGTGATAATGTCCTTCCTTGATGAAGAGATGCTGGCGTCAGGAGTGCTTATTGCAGCCGGAAGAATAGGGGAGGTCAAGGCTGAACTTGTTGCTCACGCAATTCCTCTTATCCTCACTTATCTTCACAATCCCGCCTCGCAGCTCAGAGGCCTTGCCGCCTGGGCGCTCGGCAGGATGAAGGCTTCTCAGGCTGAATCTGAACTGGAGAAACTTAAAAACGATGACAGCCGCATTGCAATTTATGAAGATGGAGAGCTGAAAGAAAAAACCGTCGGGCAGATTGCAGAAGAAGCGATACTTTCTATCTCAGCGTGAGGCTTTCGTCCGGGCATTTGATAATAAGGGGAAACGAAAATGGCAGTGCTAATCTGTTATAATAGCGCTAATGCCAGACGGAAAGCGATGAGAAAAGAATTATGAAATATCAATCTATTATGTTATACAGAAAATGGTGTTTCCTGTTATTCATAGTTTTCTTGTTTGCGTGCACAGCTCCAATATACATTAAAGATTATGCCAAGAACTGGATAGCAAGGCCGTTATCGGAACTTAAACAGGCAATGAAGAGTCCTGATTCGTATGCTTCAAAGAGCGGGTGGAAAGAAACTACTTACCCGCTTGCCAATGGGAATTCCGTGTATATTGAGCCTCTCAGCGAGAATTGTTCCATAGAGTGGGAAATAAGTCCGAGAGGCACAATTATTCGCTACCGCGCCGAAGGAAGCGGGTGTGAGCAGGAGTCGTCGGGAGCTGAGAGTTTTAGACGGGCGCTTATGCCTCCTCCGCAATAACGGAGCAAAAATTAAGCGAATAAAAATGAGGGCTCATTGCGTAAGAGTGTGGGAAAACTGAAGCGCCATTTTTAAGAACATCTCATACAAGAAAGGTAAAAGGAGAATAAGCTGATGAAAGAGCATATGGACAATATATTGAAGGCGGCTTACAGCCTTGCTGCCTCTGATATACATATTACTGCAGGCAAGCCTCCCATGATAAGAAGAATGGGCGAGATGGCCCCGCTTGAGAAGTATCCTGCTCTGACGCCGGAGCATACAAAAAATCTTATTTACAGCATACTGAGCGAACACCAGATAAAAGATTTTGAGGATAACCTTGAACTTGACTGCTCCTATCATATCCCCAATCTGTGCCGTTTCAGAGTGAATGTGATGAGACAGAGGGATAATGTGGACGCTGTGCTGCGCATTATTCCTTCCAAAGTGCCTCAGTCTTCAGAGATAGGGCTTTCAGATGCGATATTAAACTTCACAAAACTGCCGAGAGGGCTGGTGCTTGTTACAGGGCCCACAGGAAGCGGTAAGTCCACTACATTGGCAACGCTGATAGATATGATTAACGCAACGCGTAAAGACCATATAATTACGGTTGAAGACCCGATAGAATTTATATATGAACCCAAAAGCTGCGTAGTCAGGCAGAGGGAAGTCGGCAGCGACACGCATTCATTTGCAAACTCCCTCAAGCATGTTCTCAGACAGGACCCTGACATAATCCTGGTCGGCGAGATGCGCGACCTTGAGACAATATCGCTTGCAATAACTGCAGCCGAGACCGGGCATCTTGTTTTTGCCACGCTTCATACGCAGGACGCAGCCCAGACAATAGACAGAATTATAGATGTTTTTCCGTCGCATCAGCAGCAGCAGATAAGGGTGCAGCTTGCAAATACGCTTGAGGGGGTTGTGAGCCAGCAGCTTCTTCCCAGGGCAGACGGAAGGGGCAGGGTGGCGGTGAGAGAGGTTATGATGGTTACGCCTGCGATATCAAATCTTATCAGGGAAGGGAAGACGCATCAGATTTACAGCGCCATAGACACAGGCAGTAAATTCGGCATGATAAGCATGGACAGCGCACTGCTTGAACTTGTAAAGCAGAGGGCAATTACCGCTGAGGTTGCAATATCAAAGAGTTCTAATCCTGAATTCCTACGCACAAGGATTGGAAGCGCAGGAATAAGTCCAGCGGCGGGGACAAGGCCTTCCGCTTCGGCGCCGGGAACATCTCCGATGGGGAGAAGGATATGAGCGAAAATTTAAGAAGCCTACCGCCTTTCAATCGCATATCAGATGATGTCCTGCGGATAATTACGCCTTTAGTCGGTGAAGAACATTTTAAGGCAGAAGGTGTGATATTTGAGGAAGGCTCTTCAGGAGACAGCTTTTATATTATAAAAAGTGGAGAAGTGGAAATCAGGAAGATGATAGACAGAAAAGAGGGTAGGCATAAGCTGATAGCAGTTCTTGACAGAGGCGATTTTTTTGGAGAGATGGCAGTGTTTCTCGGTCAAAGCCGCTCTGCAGAGGCAGTTGCAAAGACAGACGTTACGCTTATCACAGTGAGTAAAAAGGATTTTTCAGCCTTATTCAGCAAGAGCCCTGACGCCGCATTCAAGGTCATGGAATTTTTTACAGCGGTTCTTATGGACAGGCTTCGCTCTACAACTGATGAACTTGTTACTGTTTACGAGACAGGCAGGCTTGCGGCGGCAGCCAGAAGCCTGCCTGAACTTTCAGGGTGTGTCATGGAAAAGGTTTTCAATGTTATAAAACCGGAGGCAGGGCTTTTTGTGGTATGGAACAATTTTAACAGGGAATTTGAGGTCTGCGGCCAGAGAGGTTTTAATATACCGGCAGGGGAATCAATGCCTGAGGATGATGCTCTTATCCTGTGGCTTATCACAAAGCGGGAGCCTTTTCTTTCATTTGACCTGAAAAATGAGGGCAGGATTTTAGTGTCTCCCGATAGTATTTATAACGGATGCTCTATGGCGGCTTCTCCATTTTTATCGCGTGAACGGCTTTCAGGATTCATTCTGCTTCTTGACAGGACAAAGCCCAATGCCTTTTCCTATCAGCACATGATACTTCTTTCAGCCATAAGCGGTTATGTCTCTGTTGCCTTAGAGAACCTTCAGTATATGCAGGAGGCAGTAGACCGCACAAGACTCAGTCAGGCCAAGGCGACAATACCAATGTAACCCGGAAAATGCAATTATATTACAGGGGACTGTCCCCGTATCCGGTAATTCAGCCTGATGCGGTTTGGACATACGGGCAGTAGGCTCGTTCATGACAGTTTCTGCAGGTCTGCTCATTCAACGGCAATGCAGTGAAATCTCCTTTTCTTAAATCCGAGATTGTCTTTTCAAGATACTTCAGGCATGACTCTATGTAAGCATCCATTGTCCTGCTGTCTTTTTTCCCGGGCGCCCAGGTGATTTTGGCGTCTTTAATAGAGTATATGCCTGCGCGGATGACTTTGAATCCGAGGGATTTCATTAATGCGGCATAAAGGAACAGTTGAAGGCTTGCGCCTTTATTTATAATCTCTGTCCTGCTGAGCTGCGCTGCGCCTGTTTTGTAGTCAATAAGCTCAACCTCGTTTTCATTGTTTTCTGAACTTTGAACTTTGAATTTTGAATTTTGAATTTTTATATCTATCCTGTCTATCTTCCCTTTCAATTTTATTCCTTTTATGACTTCTCCTTCAACAGGCGCCTCAGCCTTCATAAACGAATATCCCTCGTCTCTGAGTTCTGCTTCAAGCTCATAAATTTCAGGAAGAATGGAAAGAAATGAATCTCTTATGAAATTTTTCCAGTAGTTTTCCAGAGGTTTTTCAGGAAGCAGTTTTGAGAGGAGTTTTTCTGCCTCTGCCTTCATCTCATTAATGCCTGCAAATGATTTTGTCATTAATTCTTCCATGATTTCATGGATTATTGTGCCGAGAAGCATTGCCTCAATCTCATATTCTTTTGTCTTTAGGGGCTCAATCCCGAGTATTTTTTCTATGAAGAATTTCCTGTGGCAGGCCCTGTATGAATCTATGTCCGTAACTCTGATATTTGAGTTTTCTCCGAACCGTTTTTTTATTAACCTGCCTTTGACGGCTATCTCTTTTATATGCGATGAGAGGGGAATTTCTGCGCCCCTCAGCAGTTCTTCTTCTCTGCACAGAATTCCGGGCGTCTTCTCTGCGGTCTCAGCCTTCCACGGCAGAAAAGGCGAGGGCAGGAAAAGCCTGTCTGCCTCCATTGCAGGATAGGATAGATGGAGGTTTTTTGATGAAGCTGTCAACTGCCGGAATATAAACTCCTGGAGGCGCAGGTATTTTTTCATATTAACAAGGCCTAATTTTGTTTTTACATTGTCCGGCAGGAGAAGGTCTATCTCAGGCATTGAAGGCAGGTCGCCGTCTTTCAAGCCGCCGAGGTATAGATATTCAGGCTCTGCCCCGCGCAGTTCAAAAAAACCTGAGACCCGCACGCCTTCTCCTTCCGTCTCTTTCTCTGAAACCTTCAGGATATATCTGAGGCTGTCAATGAATTCCCGCAAGCCATACGACAAGTCCCCCCATCCCCCCTTTAATCCTACCTCGCCCCCCTTTAACAAAGGGGGGATGGGGGGATTCTCTTGGGGGCGAGGGAGGATTTGTATCAAGCTGCCAATGAGGGACAGCTCTTTCAAAAACTCTGAAACCTGTTCTTTGGCGTCAGTGTCTGCATCAGCGTCAGAGAAATCAAGTTCTGAAAGAAGTTTGTTGAGAGTTTCTGCTATCTGCTTGAAAGTCCCGCTGTCTTTCAGGGATTCAAGAGGTTTGAGTTTTTTAAAGAGCCATTTAAACTCTTTTTCAATCTCAGGAAGAATATCTTTTAAGGCAGGGCTCTTAACATTTGCTAATGTTTTTGACAAGCCCAGCCATGAGTTTTTGCCTTTGATTATTCCAGAGTAAAGCGATACCTGAGGAATCCATTCTCTGAATATTTTCGGTATTTTTTTGAAATGCGGCGATGCAAGGAATCTCGAAAATGGAAGTCTCGGATAGTCCTCTGCAACTGATTCAAGCATTGCTGTGAGGGCAAGATAAGGCTCTGTCTTTCCCAATGGTTTTGAGGTGGAGAAGGTGCATGGGATGCCGTATCTTTTGAACACCCTCTGCACAATGTCGTGGTAAGCGTGCAGTTTGGGAAATGCGAGGATTAT
>MNVK01000026.1 GCA_001871685.1 Nitrospirae bacterium CG1_02_44_142 | reverse complement strand
CAAACGGAGGGAGATAACAGTAATCAGACTGCTGAGGGGCGGCGAAAGCGAAGATGGCAGTAATAAGGCTAAAATAGCAATAAAAACAGCAAACATTACCCCTCTATGTCCCCCCTTGGCAAGGGGGGAATTGAAGTTGTGCGAAACAGGAGTCTTTATGTAGAACTCTATGTCCCCCATTGGCAAGGGGGGAATTGAAGGGGGGTGTAGGATGCATGATGCACGATGCAGGATGTATCTTGTATCTTTGATGGGTCTTCATTTTTTCACCTCATAAGTTTTTCTAATTTGATTTCCACTGTTTCTACCCCCTTTAAAAACCTTTTGGGAATCAACAGGCCTTCCTTTTTAACAGCAACTCTCATTTTAACACCTCCATCATATTGCAAACTTTGCAATATACCACAAAGAAAATCATTGTTAATCAAAGTGTCGGAGTCTCAAGCCCTTGCAATTTTATGTAATCCCCTTCCAGATTGTGTAATGGATTACATAGTCCTAAAAACCCTTGACTTTATCAAAACTAAGTTTTTATAGTTAATGTATGAGAATGGTAAGAGTAAAATTTAAAGATTCAAAGAATGATGCAGTTGGCTTTCTTGAACTGTCCAAACGGTTACGGGTTATTTGCCTGCCAGATGACACCTACGAGATTCCATCCTCTGCTCTTGCTGTGCTTGATACCTTAAACATCTCATATACAGTTGTTGACACAGAAGGGTTTGATAATGCCATTAGAACGATACGAACTACTGCTTCCGCTAAAATATAACGACGGCTTTCCGATAGAGCCAGAAAAATTTCAGCAAACAAGAAGAGAATTGATCGAAAAATTCGGCGCAGTTACTGTAGAGCCTCAAAGTGTTCATGGTATTTGGACGCATGGAAGTGAAGAGTACGCTGATGAACTTATCCGTTTTATAGTTGATATTGAAACCACCTCTGAAACAGAAAAGTTCTTTAAAGAACTAAAAGAACGCCTTAAAATAAGATTTCAGCAGATAGAGATATGGATAACCGCGCATCCGATTAGGTTGATTTAATTATGTAATCCTTTTATTCACCACTACTATGCTATTTAAAAATCCTTGCCAATCAAGGGGCTAAGGCGTCGGGGCTTTAGACTTTTATGTAATCCTCTTCCATAGTGTGTAATGGATTACATAGAGGATGGTGGGTTATGCCTTAGCAAGCAGGAGTTCGCTGTCAAATTCACAAGTAAAAAGCGATTTCAGGGGGAATTTCTTTGATGCGTCTAATAGCTCAATTCCGACAACCTCTCCTGAATCTGTGGTATCAACGTTAATGCCTTCGGCAATCTCTATAACGCCTGCAGGGGTTATATCTGACAGCTTTATGTAAGCCGCATCAACCTCTTTGTCATAATATATTTTCATTAAATTAAATTCTAAATCATGCCGTTAAATAAATGCAACTTCAGGGATACCCTTATTTCGGCGCCCATATATGCCCTTTATGTAACGGACTTCCAGAGTGTGTAATGGATTACATAATGGTCAGAGGATTCTTTTGCCTTTGGTTATTATTTCCCTGACAAATGGGTCTGTTTTATCAAAATCCAACCTTGCAAATGAATGCGGTTCAATTTTTAAATCTATCTTTCTTGTCAGTTTCATCAACTGGGCGTCTTCCACAAAACCGTCTATATCGTCTTTATTAAAAAATATTGCAACATCAATATCGCTCTTATCTGTGAATCTGTTTGTTGCGTAAGAGCCGTAAAGGTATACCCTCCAGACATCAATTCCGTTTTGCTTTATAATTTTTATATAGTCTTTAATCTTTTGATAAGCTATTTTTTTATCTTTTTGAGAAGCCATTGTCTGAACTCCTTTATCTCTTTAATATAATGCTCCGCAAAGTTTTTGGAAGCCTTTTTGTAAAATCTATTCTTATAATCGGGATAGCGCGACTTAATATTAAATGTAGTAACTTCAGCTAAAAAATCCTTTTGTTTTTCTGTCAATTCCAATCTTGCCTCTTCTGCAATTCTTGTCAGGTTGTGGATATAAGGCACATTGGCGTCACTATTTTTAACATACACTGCTTTTAAAAGTTTCTCTATAACCAGATGCCCTAAAAACAAAGCCCATATATAATGGCCGCTTTTAAAAAGACTATTCATTGCTTTCAGGTCTGTATTTGCTGAATCCAGCCAGTAATTTATAATTTCATCTTTTGTCATAACTGATTATACCACATTAAAACCAGAGCGCATAAATTTGCATACCTGTTGTTAAAACGATACCGCTTAATAAAAGATTTTGCAACTTTTTTACACAAAAATCATTGCCAATCAAAGGGTTGGGGCGTCTGGGCTTTAGACTTTTATGTAATCGGCTTCCAGATTGTGTAATGGATTACATAGGAAACTTGGCAGGCTCACGCCGGTTGGATTTTGTTTATGCCGCCACTTCTTCCATATTTATTTCTTCAAGGGACGAGCTCTCTCGCCATTTTTTTACATATACATAAACTACCGGTTGCTCTGCTTCCCGATTCCGCAGCGAAGTCTCCTTAATTTAATATCTTCTTTATTTTATTGTCTGTTATTAGGCATAAACAGCCTTGAGTTCAAAATGTTCTTCTAACGGCTCTATGCCTTCTACTGTTTGGAAGTTCATCTTATTAAATACTTAGTCCCATCAATTACTTTCAGTCCCCTTACTTTATTAAAATGCGAAACATTTCTTGTCACAAGGGGAACTGTTCTTGATAAACATAGCCCTGCAATAAAGACATCCTTAATAGTCAAGGTTTCTCCAGACTTTGATAATGCTGCATGAATTTGCGCAGCTTTTCTTGCATCTTCCGCTGTCCAGTCAAATGGGGTAATCATTGCTAATACATCATCAACAGGGGTAACCTTGCCTGAATAGTATCCTCCATAGTAAAGCTCATAGATAGAAACAGGCGAGATATATACATTATGCTTTGCAATAAGTTCAGGAAGAATTCCCTCATTTTTATTCCTTCCTCGGAGGTAATCAATGACAATATCTGTATCTACACAGACTTTAGCGGTGTCCATTGCTTCCACTCCTCATCGAGTTTTTTGTATATCCCTTTGATATCAATATCGCCCCATGCCCCTTTTGCTTTTCTAAAACTTTCCATCGAAGCCTTCTTTTTTCCGCCAAAAAACTCTGCTTTCAACAGGTGCACCATTTTTATAATTTTTTCAATTTCACTTGCAGAAAGACCTTGAATTTCTGATGATATTTTTTTCTCAGGCATTTCTTTTGGCAAACCTTCCTTTTTAACAGCAACTCTCATTTTAACACCTCCATCATATTGCAAACTTTGCAAGTATTATACCACAATAAAAACAGGTTAAGGCTAAGGTTAAGGCTAAGTTTATAGAACACTTTTCAATTCTTCCAGCTTTTTCTCCCAGTATTCTTTCCCTTGCTGCGCAAATTCCCATGCCATCAGGTTATCGTAGTTTTCATAATCTTCCGACTTAGATTCGTATTCTTTTTTGAACTCTGCCAAGGTCTTCCCATATTTGTCATTAAACCGCCATGCCTCATCTGTAAACTTAGATATCCTGTAAAGAATTTCGGTGAATAAAGAATCTTTAATTACCTCCTTTGCATCCTTGAATTCCAGTTCGCTTATCAGGCTGTCAAGTTTGTCATCTATTTCTAAAGCCTTCATTTCTCATCACCTCCTTGCTGATATCCGCTAAGAGCCTGACCTTGTTCTCATGCCTTCTTTAGCTCTAAATTTCCTTTTATTATATCACATTAAAACCAGCGCATAAATTTGCATGCCTGTTGTTAAAACGATACCGCTTAATAAAAGATTTTGCAACTTTTTTACACAAAAATCATTGCCAATCAAGGGGTTGGGGCGTCGGGGCTTTAGAATTTTATGTAACGGACTTCCAGAGTGGTGCAATTACTTATGGAACTGATGATGATTGACAAAAAAGTTTTTATCTGATAGAAATGGATTAAGAAGTTTACCCGATAAAGTTAAGCCCTTTGTAAGAGGGGGGGATTAGAAAGCGGCGGATTTAGCGTGAAAAAGATGGCCGTGCTGGCGGCAATGATACATTGGCAGTTTTGCCTTTTGTTTTATCGGATGGAAGGACTAACTTGAGAAAAATTTAAGAGAGGAGGGGTAAAGCAATGAGTACTGTGAGGAGAATTCTGGAATCAAAAAAGAAGGGATACTACACAATATCTCCGGATGTGACCGCTTATGAGGCATTGCAGATAATGGCGGATAAGGATGTTGGCGCTCTTCTTGTTGTTAACGAGGGGAATCTTGTAGGCATTTTCACTGAAAGGGATTATTCCAGAAAAGTGATACTCAAAGGAAAATCCTCTAAGGAGACTGCTGTACATGAAATCATGACTCCGATGGTCTTCTGCGTAAGTCCCGAGCATAATATAGAGCATTGCATGTCATTAATGAACGAAAAGCACGTTCGCCATCTGCCAGTCCTTGAAGACGGCAAGCTCGTAGGCCTTGTCAGCATTCGCGATGTCGTGAACATGGTAATCTCTGAGAAGGAAAATAAAATTAAAGAGCTTGAAGGCTTCATCGTTGGAACAAATTACGAACAAGACGCTTCTAACCGTTAGGGCATACAAAATTTTATACAGCAGGTGTTGGAATTCCCGGCGCTGAGAGAATTATTTATGCAAAAATCCCTTTACCCGATACCTTTTATTGATTTTAACCGCCTCCCGCATTACCCTTCTCTTGAAAACATCGCTGTTTTTGTAATAGTATATCAGCATGCCGAAGTGGTGGAACCTGGTAGACACGCACGTTTGAGGGGCGTGTGGGGCAACCCATGCGGGTTCAAATCCCGCCTTCGGCACCATTATCTCTCTTGCCGTTTAAAGATTTTCAGATTACAATTTACGATAGGAGGCGCGATATGAGTGAAACATGCTGTGGTTTAAGAGTGGGGCAGACTGTGCCTGATTTTAAGATTGAGACCTTTGAGCCGACAGAGAATTTCTTCGGAGAAAGAAGCCTTGAGGCCTTGAAGAAAGAAGGCAAGTGGACCATACTTTTTTTCTATCCTGCTGATTTCACATTTGTCTGAGCAACCGAGTTTGCTGACCTGGCAGGTCAGTATGAAAACCTTAAAAAAGAAAATGCAGAGGTTATCACAGTAAGCACGGACACAAAATTTGTCCACCTCGCGTGGAAGAGGGAAGAAAAAATGCTGGAAAAAGTGAAATTCCCGATGGGCTCAGACCGCACGGCAAAACTCTCAAAGATGTTCGGTGTTTATGACGAGGAAACAGGACATGCGCTGAGAGGGACATTTATCATAAGCCCCGATGGAAAACTTCTTGCATCGGAAGTTAATTTTTACAATGTCGGAAGAAATGCAGAGGAAATATTAAGGAAGATACAGGCTAATGCGCATCTTGCAGCGCATACAGATGAGGCATGTCCTGCATCATGGAAACCCGGCGAAAAGACGCTGAAACCGTCTGAAAAAATGGTGGGAAGGGTTTACGAGGCGCTGAAATAAGTGTAAGCGACAGTGGAGAGTGTAAGTTCTTTTAGAGAATTACTCACACTGACACTAATCACTAACACTAAGTTCTGACTGCCATCTTTGCGTCCAGCACCATTGCGCCCTTTGGATAAAGCGCAACAGGATTCAGGTCTATTTCCTCAACATAGCCAGATGAGATAATCTCTGAGACTACAAGTATTGCTTTAATCAGCGCATCCTTATCAACAGCGGGTTTTCCGCGAAAGCCTTCAAGAAGCCTGTATCCCTTTACCTGAGTAATAAGCCAGAGAGCGTCTTCTTCTTTTAAAGGCGCAAGGGCAAAGGCGATGTCTTTGAAAACTTCAACAAACACCCCGCCGATGCCGAACATCACAACAGCCCCGAACTGCCTGTCAAGCACACCGCCTATGATGACCTCAATCCCCTCGCGAGCCATCTCCTCTACAAGCACGCCTTCTGCATCCTTAATTTTCAGCAGTTCTGAAACAGCCTTTCTTAGCTCGGCGTCATTCTTCAACCCTAACCTGATGCCGCCCGTGTCACTCTTTGATGTTATTTTTGCGGATGACACCTTTGCCGCAAGCGGATAGGCAAGGCTTGAAGAAGGGATATGGCCGTC
>MNVK01000009.1 GCA_001871685.1 Nitrospirae bacterium CG1_02_44_142 | reverse complement strand
CCTGCAATTCGCACTCGCCTGCCTTATCGCACACAGGGCAGTCAAGAGGATGGTTAATAAGCAGCAATTCAAGTATCCCTCTTCTAACATTGGCTGTCTGCTCTGTCTCGGTCCTGACAACCATCCCGTTAGCAGCCATAAGAGTACAGGCTGTCTGAAGTCTTGGTATCTTTTCTACTTCAACCAGACATAACCTGCAGCCGCCGTATCTTCCAAGCTGTTCGTGCCAGCAGAGAGTAGGTATCTTTATGCCTGCGGACCTTGCAGCCTCAAGCACAGTGACGGGCTTCTCCAATTTAATCTCTTTGCCGTTAATTTTTATTGTTATCATAATTTGCTCGTAATCCGTAATGCGTAATCCATAATCTGTAATTGGCTTTCACTCATTACGCATCACGCATCACGCATTTCGCTCTTTTTATATGTTCCTCAAACTCATTTCTGAAATGTTTTATGAAGTTCTGGACAACAGACGCCGCTCCGTCTCCCAGCGGGCAAAAGGTCTTACCCAGCATATTTCCTGAAACAGAAAGCAGAAGTTCTATGTCTCCTTCCGCGCCTGCGCCGTTTTCTATCCTTTCAAGAATCTTTCTCAGCCATCCTGTCCCTTCACGGCATGGCGTGCACTTTCCACATGATTCATGCTCAAGGAATTTCAGCGCCCTATGACATACTTTAACGAGACACACTGTTTCGTCCATCACAATCACGGCGCCTGAGCCGAGCATGCTTCCGTGTTTCGGCATATTTACAAAATCCATAGGACAGTCTATCTTATCCGCAGGAAGCACCGGGGTCGTAATCCCGCCCGGGCACACAGCCTTGAGGTTCTTTCCTTCCTTAATTCCTCCGCAGTGCTTATAGATTATATCGCGCAGGAGGGTCCCCATAGGCAGTTCATAAACACCGGGTTTTTCAACATGACCGCTCACACAATAGAGTTTCGGCCCCGGGCAATCGGGACTCCCTATCTTTGAATAAGCCCCGCCTCCAATCTCCACAATATAGGGAATATTAGAAAGGGTCTCAACATTATTGATAACAGTTGGTTTTGCAAATGCGCCTACATTAACAGGGAAGGGAGGCTTAATCCTCGGCTGCCCCTTGTCTCCCTCCAGAGACTCTATTAAAGCTGTTTCCTCACCGCATATATATGCGCCTGCGCCGCGATGAACAGCGAGCTGAAACTTTATGCCTTTCCCTAAAATATTATCGCCGAGAAGATTGTTTTCGTATGCCTGAGCGATGGCCCTGTTCAGGATATGATATGCGCCCGGATACTCGCCTCTCAGGTATATGTATCCGTACTCTGCTCCGATTGCATAGCCTGATATGACCATGCCTTCTATCAGGAGATGGGGATTCTTCTCAAGTATAAGCCTGTCCTTAAATGTTCCCGGTTCTCCTTCATCTGCATTGCAAAGGAGATATTTCGGAAATTTCGCGTCAGCGCAGGCAAAGGACCACTTCATCGCAACAGGAAATCCTGCTCCGCCCCTTCCCCTCAGTCCTGCTTTTTTAACTATCTCTGTTATTTCCTGCGGCTTGTTCTCAAACGCCTTCGGAATGCTCCTGTATCCGCCAATTTTTTTATACTCGTTAATATCGGCTGAATTCGGGTTCTCTATGTTTTTTAATAAAATCTTTTCCATTGTCTTATATGCCCTTCAAAATAATGCAGGATATGGCGTTTGAGCGGATTCTTTTGCCGATAGTCCGACAACTCCCTGAGTCCCCCTTAACAAAGGGGGATTAAGGGGGTTGTGAGGCAAAGCCCTCGGAGTCCCGAGCAGCTCGGGGCGAGAATGAGCGAAAATGTTATATCCTGCATTTACATTCATAACTATTTGTATCTCTCCAGTATCTCCCCTATATACTTTTCTGTCAGGTTCTCATAAAAATCGTCATTCACAAGCATTGCCGGCGCTGTGCCGCATGCGCCTATGCATTCCATAATAACAAGCGAAAACCTTTTGTCCGGCGTTGTCCCTCCGGGCTCAAGCCCGTATTTATTCTTAAGGAAATCTGCCAGCTTCTCTGCGCCGAGTATCATGCATGAGACATTTGTGCATAGCTGTACAATGTGCCGTCCCATAGGCTTATGCTTATACATTGTATAAAACGTCCCCACTCCTCTCGCAATCGCCTTTGGAATACCGAGAGCATCTGAAACAGCTTCATACGCATCAGCTCCGAGATAGCCGAATTCTCTCTGCGCAATATACAGAGCAGGCAAAAGCGCAGCGCTCGCATTAGGGTATTTCTGCCTTATCTCTTCTAATTCCTTTATCGCTGTTTTGCTCAACATAGTTTTATAGGTTTTAGGTTCTAGGTTTCAGGTATCAGGCTAACACCTAATACCTAAGACCCAACACCTGTTTTATCTATCGCATTCTCCCAGGACTATATCAATACTCCCTATGTTTGCAATAACGTCTGCAACCAATCCGCCCTCGCATAATTTCGGCAGGACTGATGCGTGGACAAAAGAGGGCGCTCTCACTCTCATCCTGTATGGCTTGCCGGAGCCGTCGCTTACAAGGTAAAATCCGAGTTCCCCTTTGGGAACCTCCGTAGCAGAATATATCTCTCCTTCGGGAACAACCGGGCCTTTTGTTATCAGAATAAATTGATGTATGAGATGTTCCATGTCTTTTAATACCATATCTTTAGGAGGCAGGGTAAATTTGGGGGCATCCGCCATTACGGGTCCTAACGGCAGTTTTTCAATACACTGTTTAATTATCCTGTTTGCCTGTCTCAGCTCACCCATCCTGACAAGATACCTGTCATAACAATCTCCGTTTTTTCCCAATGGGATATCAAATTCAACCCTGTCATAGGCATCGTAAGGAGTATGTTTTCTTACGTCATAGTTCACGCCGGAGCCCCTCAGCATGCCGCCTGTAAGCCCCCAGTTGACAGCCTCTTCAGCAGAAATAACTCCTATGCCCACCGTCCTCTTCTTCCATATCCTGTTTTCGGTGACAAGTGTTTCGTAGTCATCCATCCTGTCAGGAAACTCAAGAACAAACGCATAGAGTTCATCAAGAAATTCCTGTGAAATGTCGTTCCGTACGCCGCCGACCCTTGGATAGCTTACCGTGAGCCTGGCCCCGCACAATGCTTCAAATAAATCAAGAATGCGTTCTCTTTCCCTGAAGGCATACAAAAACGGTGTTGTTGCGCCGATATCCAGGACATGTGTTCCAAGCCATATAATGTGGCTTGAAATCCTTCCCATCTCAGCCGCCATGGTTCTGATAAACTTGGCCCTTTCAGGAACTTCAATGCCAAAAAGTTTTTCAACAGCATTCACATAACCGACATTGTTGTTCATGGATGATATGTAATCAAGCCTGTCAGTAAGAGGAAGCGCAGAAAAATATGTCCTGTTTTCTCCAAGTTTTTCTATGCCCCTGTGGAGATAACCGACATGAGGGGTGCACTTAATAACAGTCTCGCCGTCAAGGGTAAGCACAAGCCTGAGAACCCCATGCGTTGCGGGATGCTGCGGCCCAATGTTGATGGTTAATTCTCTTGTCTCAAATGTCTTTTCTATCTGTTCCATAATTTTTGGCGTCAGTGCCAGTCGTCAGTGTCAGTAGCTGACACTAATCACTGTCACTATTCACTTTAGTTATTCCTGCCACTCAAACTCCTTAAACCTTTTTGCCCTGTTAAGAACTGCTTTAAACCCCGGCCATTCCTTCTCAGTCCCCTTAACAGGATAATCCTTTCTCAAGGGATGCCCTTCCCAGTCCTCAGGCATAAGGATTCTCCTGAAGTCCGGATGACCGCTAAAAATAATTCCGAACATGTCATAACATTCCCTTTCATGCCAGTTTGCGCCGTCCCATACAGCAGTGACAGAATCAATCTCAGGGGCGCTCTCGGAAACTTCCGCTTTCAACCTGACTGAATGGCGGTGTTTTATTGAATAAAGGTGATAGACAACCTCAAACCTCTTTTCTTTCTTTCCTGCATAGTCCACACCGCATACATCAACAAGATAGTCAAAATAAAGGTCAGGGTCGTCGTGGAGATGCCTGCATATTTCCAGGATTCTGTCTTTTTTTAATATGACAGACGCCTGCCCCCTGAATTCCTTTACATTAAGGACTTCATCGGGGAATTTCTCCTTTATCTTATCTGCTATTTGTAAGGGTTCCATATATTCTCCTAAAAAATAGTGTCAGTGATTAGTGTCAGTGTCAGTTTTCAGATTTTTTCTGACACTGTTCACTGGCACTGAACACTGATTTATCTCCACCTGCTCCATCTGAAATGCTCGCCTTTTATCTTTTTCTGAAGCTTTATTATCCCTTCAAGCAATGCCTCCGGCCTTGGAGGACAACCCGGGATATAAACATCCACCGGCAGGAAACTATCGCATCCCTGCACTGTGCTGTATGTATTGAATATGCCTCCTGAACATGCGCAGCTTCCCATCGCAACCACATACCTCGGCTCCGGCATCTGGTCATATACCCTTCTTACAATCCCTGACATCTTTTTCGTAACAGTGCCTGCGACAATCATGAAATCAGCCTGTCTTGGAGAGCCTCTGAATATAATCCCCATCCTGTCCAGGTCATAGTGTGACGAGCCCGTAGTCATCATTTCAATGGCGCAGCAGGCAAGCCCGAAGGTCATGGGCCATAAGGAGGAACTCCTTCCCCAGTTGATGAGCCTGTCCATTGAGGTGATAATGATATTAGGCGGCAGTATCATTGTGCCTTTTTCAACCTCAACAAGATTAACCGCTGTGTCCATTAACATATACCTTACCCCTTTTTTTGCGTTTATTGCGTTATAGAGTTATAGCGTTATTGCGTTCATTATTTTCATTATTTTACGCTACAACGCTCAACGCTTCACGCCATAACGATTTTTCAGTCCCACTTAAATGCCTCCTTTCTCCATGCATAGACATAGCCGATAAGCAGTATTGCTATAAAAATAATCATCTCAATAAAGGCGTATAGGCCAAGCCTGTCAAATACAACAGCCCACGGATAAAGGAAAACAGCCTCAACGTCAAAGACAACAAAAAGCATGGCGGTGATATAAAATTTAACGGAAAATCTGTGCCGCGGCTCTCCGACAGGCAGGTTGCCTGATTCATAAGGCATAAGTTTTTCAGGATACGGCCTTTTCAGCCTGAGGAGTTCACCGATTAATAAAGCGCCCATTCCAAAGGCCGTTGCGGCCATCAAGAATATAAGAACAGGTAAATAATCTGAAGGTAAATAAGTTCCGGGCATAGATTTATTTTTAAATTAAATTCTTAATAGTATAGTTCAGATATTTATCGTTGTCAAGCAAACGAATTTAATTGACCATTACAGCGCTATTTAAATATCTCAGCATAAAACTCATCATCAACTGCAAACCTGATTTTAAGAGCGGCAATGTTATCCGGCAGACGTAAGCCTCTAAGCCTCATCATGTCTTTTTCTGTCGTTAGAACCCAATTTGCATTTCCAGCTTTTGCTTCTTTAATTATGTCTTCAATGTCCCCTTGTTTATAAGTGTAATGGTCGCTGTATTTTTTAAGGCCCTTTAGGCTGCATCCTGCTGACAAGACAGTTTTTCTGAACGACTCAGGGCTGCCTATGCCGCAGAATGCAAAGAAATTTTTATCCCTTGCCCATTCAAGGCGGATTTCTTCGCCTGTTGATTTTATAAATCCAACGGGTTTGTGTCCTGACAAAAATACCGGTGCGGTTTTGTTATACAGCCTTATCTCGTCCCTTAACCCGCTGACTACTGACGGCTGACAGTTTTGAGCTTTTGTTAAAACTATGATATCAGCCCTTTCTATTTCCTTGAGAGGCTCTCTTAGCAAGCCGACAGGCAAAAGCCGCCTGTTGTCAAAAGGATTCTCGGCGTCTATTAACAGAATATTCTTATCCCTGAAAAGCTGCCAGTGCTGGAAGCCGTCGTCAAGGATGAAGAGGAACTGGGATTGGGGATTAGGGGTTAGGGTTTGGAGTGCAAACATTCCGCCTGCGTATCTGTCGGCGCATTTCACAATAGGGACATCCCTTAATGTCTCGGACATCAAGACAGGCTCATCACCATACAACCGTGAAGCGTGAAGCGTAATGCGTGATGCGTTTACCTCATTTTTAAACCCATTACGTATTACGGATAACGGATTACTGCCTTTCACAAAACACGGGCCTTTTGCCTTCCCTTTATATCCCCTTGTAAGAATTATTGGATAGAAACCTCTCTTCTTCGCCTCCTCTGCAATTGCAATTACCGCAGGCGTCTTCCCTGTGCCTCCAGCAGTAATATTCCCAATGCTGATGACCTTATGCGGAAGATGTTTCTGATGCTTGTAGGCACATCCCTTTTTTAGGGTATAGCCTATGTAATAAAGAAATTCAGGAAGTGTCATAGTCCCCTTGCCATACAACGGCTGTATAAATTCTGCCATCTAACT
>MNVK01000078.1 GCA_001871685.1 Nitrospirae bacterium CG1_02_44_142 | reverse complement strand
GAGATTGTTCCCGGAGATATTGTATTGCTTGACGCCGGAAGTTTTATTCCTGCTGACGTGAGACTGCTTGAGACAGCGCAGTTGAGGATAGAAGAGGCAGCGCTTACCGGAGAGTCGGTCCCTGCTGATAAGCATACAACTGCGCTTCATGATGAAGCAATTCCCCTGGGTGACAGAAGGAATATGGCATACAAGGGGACAATAGTTGCCTATGGCAGGGGAAGCGGAATTGTTACGGCAACAGGCATGGATACCGAGCTTGGAAGGATTGCCAAAATGCTTCAGGAAGAGGAAGAAGTAAAGACTCCGCTCCAGAAAAGACTTGCAGTCTTCGGAAGAAGGATTGCATTTGCTGTTCTTGCTATATGCGCCGTTGTCTTCAGTATCGGAGTTTTAAGGGGGGAGCAGCCTATTGTCATGTTCCTCACTGCAATATCCCTTGCAGTTGCCGCAATTCCTGAGGCGCTGCCTGCTGTTGTTACAATCTCCCTTGCAATCGGCGCAAGAAAGATGGTTAAGCAGAATGCCCTGATAAGAAAGCTGCCTGCTGTTGAGACCCTCGGCTCCGTCACATATATATGCTCTGACAAGACAGGAACCCTTACACAGAACAGAATGAGTGTGGAAGAGATGTATGTGGACGGGAGAGTCATTAGCTCTCAGCAGTCAGCTATTAGCGGCAAGAAAAATAACTTGATTTCTGATTTACCGATTCACCCATTTACCGATTCACCCATTCACCTGTTGTTCACTGCTCTCGCTTTGAGCAATGACGCGAAAGCTGACAGGGACGGGAATGTCATAGGCGATCCCACAGAGGTTGCTCTTTTTTCTGCTGCCAGAGAAAATGGATTTGATAAGCCTTCGCGTGAAGAGTTGTTCCCGAGAGTTGAAGAGATACCATTTGATTCCGAGAGAAAATGCATGACAACATTTCATAAAATTCCAACTCACCCCCCCATCCCCCCCTTATCAAGGGGGGGCGAGGGGGGGGTAAATAGATTCGTCTCTTTCACCAAAGGCGCGATTGAAGTTCTTCTGGAAAAATCAGACGGCATCCTCAAAGCAGGCGGGACAGTAAAGATAGACAGGGAAGAGATTTACAGAGTTAATGAAAGAATGGCTGCTGACGGACTCAGGGTTCTCGGCATTGCAATGAGGGGATGGGATGAGCTTCCCTCAGACATGTCCCATGCGAATGTGGAAAGAGGGCTTATAATCATAGGCCTTGTAGGAATAATGGACCCTCCGAGAGAAGAGGCAAAAGAAGCAGTCTCCATATGCAAAAAAGCCGGAATAATCCCTGTTATGATTACCGGTGACCATCCGATTACAGCATGGGCCATTGCAAGAAGGATAGGCATTATCGAGGAAGATGATGTGCACTTTAACACCATAACGGGAAGAGAACTTGAGAAGTTATCCTTAAAAGAATTTGAAGAAAGGGTTGAAGATATTCAGGTCTATGCCCGTGTTGCGCCGGAACAGAAGCTTAAGATTGTTAAAGCTCTTCAGGACAAGGGAGAGTTTGTTGCAATGACAGGCGACGGCGTAAATGACGCTCCGGCATTAAAAAGGGCTGACATAGGAATTGCTATGGGAATCACAGGCGCTGATGCGGCAAAGGAAGCAAGCCACATGATTCTCCTTGACGATAATTTTGCGACGATTGTGAAGGCGGTCAAAGAGGGAAGAAAGATATATGACAATATAAGAAAATTTGTAAAGTATCTCCTTTCAACAAATTCAGGAGAGATATGGACTCTGTTTCTTGCTCCTTTAATCAGTCTTCCGATTCCTTTGCTTCCGATTCATATTTTATGGATAAATCTGATGACTGATGGGCTTCCGGCGCTTGCGCTCTCTGTTGAGCCTGCTGAAACTGATGTGATGAAGAGGCCTCCGCGCAGCCCTAAGGAAAGCATATTTGCAGGCGGTCTTGGATTTTTTGCAATATGGGTTGGGCTTTTGATGGCGGCGCTGACTCTTTCAGTTCAGGCATGGTCTATTAAAACAGGGAATTCACACTGGCAAACAATGGTATTCACGGTATTATGTCTTTCGCAGCTTGGCAATGCCCTTGCAATAAGGTCAGAGAAGGAGTCGTTGTGCAAAATAGGATTTTTCTCAAATAAGGCAATGCTTGGCGCGGTATCTCTGAGTTTTGCTTTGCAGATGGCAGCTATATATGTGCCTTTCCTTAATCCGATATTTAAAACAGAGCCGTTGAGTTTTAATGAATTGATGATTACAATAGCTCTGTCGTCTGTGGTATTTTTTGCAGTGGAATTAGAAAAGTTTTTTAGGAGGAAGCAATGGTTCAAGTACTGATGGAAACTGATTTGCAGGATGTGAAATTTCTCAGGCGCGGAAAGGTGCGCGACGTCTATGAGATAGATGACTATCTTTTGATAATAGCAACGGACAGAGTCTCTGCATTTGATGTGGTATTGCCAAATGGGATTGCAGGAAAGGGCAGGGTACTGACACAGATATCGCTTTACTGGTTTAATCAGATGAAAGATATAATTGAAAACCATATTGTTGCAACAGATGTGAAAGACTATCCGAAGGTTCTGCATAAATACAAAGACCTCCTTGAAGGCAGGAGCATGCTTGTTAAAAAGGCAAGGCCCATGCCTGTTGAATGTATTGTGAGAGGCTATCTCTCAGGCTCAGGCTGGAAGGAATACAAGGAATCAGGCACAGTCTGCGGCATTAAACTTCCTGACGGGCTTGTTGAATCCGCAAGGCTTGATGAGCCGCTCTTCACTCCAAGCACTAAGGCGGAAGAGGGGCATGACATAAATATCAGTTTTGATGAGACGAGAAAAATCGTCGGTGATGATACTGCAAGCACGCTCAGGAATACAAGCCTCAGAGTCTATAAAAAGGCGAGGGAGCTGGCAGAGAAGAAAGGGATAATAATTGCAGATACGAAGATGGAATTCGGCGTCTATAAGGATTCAAGATTCAAGATTCAAGATTCAAAAAATCAGGAAGGTAAGTTGATTCTTATTGATGAAATTCTTACGCCTGATTCATCGCGCTTCTGGTCAATGAAAGACTACAAGCCCGGAAAAAGTCAGGACAGCTTTGACAAGCAGATTGTCCGCGATTATCTTTTAACGCTTGACTGGAACCAGACATATCCCGGCCCCAAACTTCCTGATGAGATTATTGAAAAGACCGCTGCGCGGTATAGGGAGATATTGAGGATATTGACGGGGTAATAATTTAATTTGATGGTTCTTTGAGCAATCTCCGTCCATGGACTACTGACATTATAATAACTATATTTTCCTCTAACCTGTAAAGAACGCGATAGTTACCTACTAAAATCTCCCGATATGGCAAATGAGAGAATTCAGGCATACTGCGGCCCATCAGTGGAAAACTGGCAAGGTTTGAAGCTGCGTGCTGGATAGTTTCAATCTGAATTTGAGCATATCGTACTGAATCTTTGGCAATAAATGAATAAATCTCGTGCAGGTCATTAAGCGAGCGTATTGTCCACTTTATTTTGTAAACCACTTAGACGTCTCCTTGATGACCTCCTCTTGTGAAATAAGCCGTCCCTCGCGGACATCTTTCTCGGCAGCTTCGAGTTTTTGTCTGAGATAAAGACGATACATAACCTCATCAATATCTACTTCCTCCGGCAGGTCTTTTATCAAATCAAGGACTTGTTGTTTTGCGATGGTCATGGCAACCTCCTTTCTTTGTTAATTATAGCACAAGGGACATCTCACCATGAAATTGCCCAAAACTTCCGGATGAGATTATTGAAAAGACCGCTGCAAGGTATAGAGAGATATTAGGGGTATTGACGGGGTAAAGGGGTTTTTAGTGTAAAAAGACACAGAATGATTTGAACCTAAATCTTTTGCAACGTGTTAGTTGCAGTGCCGTGCCAATACCTATTTCAGCATTTCCTTTGCTTTTTGAAGAACTTTTTTATTTTCTAATTCCTCGTTGTATTTTTCTAAAATTTTGGGGATAGATTTTGAAAAATTAAAATCGGATGGTTTATTTGCTGTAACACCGTGAGTTCTCAGGAAGTCATATATTGCAAGTAGAGCATTTTTATCCCTAAGCTCAATAACTTTGATGCCAAGCTTTTTAGCTTCTGCAATCATCATAGGGGTTAATCTATCAATTAAAAAGAGGTCTACCTTTCTTGCCAATGCTTCATCTGCGATTTCTGGATTGCCTATGCCAAGAAGTTTTAATTCAATTTGTAAAGCCTTTTTATTGTCATCACTAAAAACAATACCATCAATTTCTCTATTTTCAACCAACCCTTTCTTTTTCATTTCTTCAAACACTAATACATATTGTGTTGATTTCACCCCTAAAAGTTCAAAGATTGAATACAGAAGTTCTTTTTCGGTCTTTTTGCCTACCTCACTCCATGCTCCGCCCTGCACAGATAATTTCATAGCTGCAAGGGAATTTACCAATACCAGAGATTCTATCTCGTTCAGTTCTACTTTTTCGTTGTTCCATACGATAGTAACCAAAATTTTGGGCAGATTGTTATTCAAAAAATCTTTAATTAAAATTTCCAGAGATTTAACATTTTGTTTACTTAATTCTATGCACACCTCTTTCTTAGTTGTCCCCATCATATTGGTTACAGTTTTATTATTCAGACCGCCAAACCATAGGATTTCATTTTTAGTTTTGCTTTCTTCAATCAAATTGGTAATCCACCAATCAATGTTTTTGTTTATCTTTTTAGCATTATAAACCCTCTCCAGCAATGCATGGACATTATCAATAAATCTCTTATTAATAGTCGCTAAAACATAAGGTCTGTAATCTTTACCCTCTAAGATTGAAATGATGATTTTGGACAAAAGTTTTTCCATAACTTACAATCCTTTAATTTTTATATCTTGTGGAATTGATTTAATTGCTTCTGCTATCCTTTCAGCATTTTGCTTTAATCTTTTCTCTGAAACTTTTTTGCCTCTTAAGGAAGAACCCGGGCTTTTTTGAACTTTCTGTTCAAATTCTTTCATTTGTTTAGTAACAATCTCTTCTACAAAGCCATTATCTCTTGAATTTATATTTATGTCATTTGTTTTTTCTAAAACGATAATATATTCGTCATCGATCTTACCTATGTTTTTACTTGTATATTTTCTTGTTGTATCAATGTTTCTAAAGATTGTCTTTATCGTGTTGAAATTTAGATATGGTGCAAAAGCTAAAAAGTGCTTATAGCTTTCTATACGCTCATACTCAAGGCTGGAATTTCCGATAGCAATTACACAAATTCCGCCCTTTCTTAAAACCCTGTTCATTTCTATCATAGACCGAAGCATATCAGCAAGATATTCTGAAAGGAGACGGAATCTGTTAGCAATAAAATGGGAATGCCCTCCTATTTCATGCCTTCTGAACCCGTTGTAATCCATACCAAGCCACAACATGTTATACATATGGACACGATAATAATCTAAAGCATTCACATAAGGAGGAGAGGTCATGATAAGATTTGAAATGTTAGAATCTATCTCAAGGAATCTTGCATCTCCATGTAAAACTTTTACTTTAGGTTGTTTTTTTACAATATTCCTTATCTCTCTGATTGTATCCATTGTATTGGATATTTTTTTGTAAAAGTTAGCGAAAACATCTATTCCATTCCCATGTCCGTTTTCAGATTCAATTATTGACCATATCGTCGTTGATAGCGCAACTAAGCCCAACTCATAAATCTCGGTTTTGTCTCTCAATTCTTCAAGACTTTCTTTGATTAGACAAAGCTCATTTATTATGTCTCTGTTAAAAAGATTGCTTATATTTCTTCTTGGTAACTTTTTAAGATATTCAGCTCTACGATGGTCGCTATCTATATACCTTTTTATTCCAATTAATTTTTTCCCCAGAATTATTAAATCTTCCTCAGGTATTAGTCGGGATTTTACTTTTGTTATAAGACATGCGAGAGGATTAAAGTCATTGCCAATAGAATTTCGCCCATTTAAAAATGCCTCAGCAATAGTAGTGCCACAACCACAAAAGGGGTCAATGACAAAATCATCTTCGTTAGTAAACAATTTGATAAAGGCCTTGGGAATTTGGGGGATAAATCTTGCAGGATAAGAATGAAACCTGTGGGTTAAATATTGAGTTTGAAAATTCTTAAAATCCCAATCTATTAAGTTAAGCGCATCGTAT
>MNVK01000071.1 GCA_001871685.1 Nitrospirae bacterium CG1_02_44_142 | reverse complement strand
ATGGCGCATATAGGCCTTACTCCTCAGTCAATACACAGGATGGGAGGATATAAGGTTCAGGGAAAGACAGAGGAAGCGCAGAAAAAAATGATTGAAGAGGCTCACATAGCAGAAGATGCAGGCGCTTTCGCACTCTTGCTTGAAGCAATTCCAATGAACCTCGCAAAAAAAATAACAGAAGAGCTTTCCATCCCGACAATCGGCATAGGCGCAGGCCCGTTCTGCGACGGGCAGGTGCTGGTCCTTCATGACGTCATCGGGTTGTTTGACAGGTTCGTTCCAAAATTTGTGAAGAGATACGCTAATCTCAAAGAAGAGGCGCTGAAGGCAATAAAGGCTTACAAAGAAGACATAGAAAAAGGCGCATTCCCATCTGAAGAACAGAGTTTTAAATGAGCTGTATAGCCGCTGCAGAACAGAATGCTTCCAGCGCCAATCCTGTTATAGAACAGATAAAGAGCACCTTTCATTTGCTTTTCATTGTCATTGCCATACTGGCAGTTGTTGTTCTGTTCTTTATCGTGAGGATTATTTACAGGAACACTATAGGGAAGAAACTTCGCACCACATTAACAGAGGATTACAGGAAGGCGGCAGAGGCGCTAAAAAAAGAGGGCAGGTATGTTTCTGCAGCAGTTATTTTCGAAAATAGATTGAGGGACACTGAGACTGCGGCTTCACTATACGAGAAGGGCAGCGATTTCAGAAAAGCCGCTGAGCTGTATAATCTTCTTGGCATGAGCGAAAAATCGAGGGAAATGTATCTAAAAGACAACAATCCGGATGCAGCTGCCCAGAGTTTTATCATGGATGGTGATTACGAAAATGCCGCAAAGATATACGGCCAGTCCGGGAAAAAACTTGATGCAGCCTTTGCGCTGGAAAAGGCGGGAAGGAGATTAGCTGCCTCAAGGGCGTACCGCGAGGCAGGGAAATACAAACGCGCATCTGAGCTTCTTGAGGAAGAGGGAATGACAAAAGAGGCTGTAGAAATGTTTGGACTTTATCTCATTGGAAAGGAGATAGATTCAACAAATATCAATGATTTTTATGCCTACGCCTCTAAACTTGAAAAGGTCGGCAAAACAGAGAATGCCGTCAAGGCGCTGGCCCTCATAGATAGATTCAATCCTGCATATCTTGATGTACGAGAGCGTCTTCATACTCTTACCTCTTTCCAATGGGATACTATATCACTTGAAGGAAAAACAACACTCAGGGGGATGATAAAAGGAAGCAAAATCGAGCCAAAGCACTGTTTGAAGCTTTGGCTGCAGATACTAAAAACACTCCAAAATGCATACAAGTCAGGCAGGGGATTAGGTTTCATTTCACCTGAAAATATCATAATTGACCGCAGCAACAATATGTCTCTGCTTCAGAGCATTCCAACCTCGGCATATACATCACCGGAAAAATTGAAGGGAATAGAACTTCAACCCTGCGCTGATGTTTATTCACTCGGGGTAATCCTTTATGAGATGCTCACAGGGAGTCTCGATGGGTTGGGCTTTCAGAGGGTTACCGACATTAATCCTGAACTTCCCGATTGGCTTGATGAGATGATTATTAAGTGCATAAAAAAAGTGAAAGAAGACAGGTATCAGAGCATAGAGGAAATATTAGAAGACATAAAGTTACTTTCAAAAAGCAAAAAACAGGGATTGCAGCGGCAATAGATAAAAAAACCGAAAAATAGATATAGAGAATCGTCATTGCGAGTCCCGAGCTGCTCGGGACTCGCAATGACAGGCAATTTAAGGATTTATCGTTCTATGTCTATTTTTCGGAAAAAACTATTCTATTGCCAATTACACACAAACATGTTATCATAATTTCAGAGTTTTAGAAGTTTTTAGACCATTAACGGCCGCAAAGACTTTTAACTTTGCGGTTTTTTTATTTGTGCCCCTCTAAAAGTTAAATTCACAAGTAAGGAGGCGCACAAAATGACAGAAGGAACAGTAAAGTGATTCAATGAGTCCAGAAACGAGTCTAAAGGAATCAAATGAGCAGTAAGCTAAAGAATGCTGAACGGCTTGAGAGAAAGCAGCAGAAAGCTGATGCGGGCATTATGTCTGAACGCCATCCCGATGTTGCATCTGTCATTATTTTCATGAACTACTATCATGGAAGCAGCGCTCAGGTGATTATGCAGCGTACGGTAAATTTTTTCCCGGGCAGCGCTACATATTTCAATATGGAATGTATGAAACGTGATTGCATAGACGGAGGCTTTAACCTGGAGCCTGTTATTGCAAAAATGGTAAAAGGCCGCCTTAAATCAGCTAAAGGGGAACTTGCCTGCGCTGGAAAAGATTCCCCGGGCCACGCGAGGATAGGCTACAAAATTTCCATAAAGTACAACAACACTTCCCGTTAGAACAAAAAGTGTTGGTTTGAACGTAAATCTCAGAATAACTTAATCCCGAATTTCTTCAGGCTATCGGCGAGATAAAATAACGGAAGCCCGACTACATTCAGATAATCTCCCTCTATCTTCTTCACAATCACAGCTCCGCGCCCTTGTATCGCATAGGCGCCAGCCTTGTCAAGCGGCTCCTTTGTCGCCGCATATGCGCCAATCTCTTGAACGGTCATTTTTTTAAGCCATACCTTTGTCTCTATTGAGCGGGTTATTTTCTTCCCTGTCCCTGTGTCAAGAATCGTGTAGCCGGTGATGACGGAGTGTGACTTACCGTTGAGCATGGCAAGCATATTCCGAGCCTCTTTAGATGTATGGGGCTTCCCTAAAAATTTTCCTTTGAAAACTATAAAGGTATCGGCCGCTATAATTAGCGCGTTTTTATATTTGCCTGCAACCGCCCTCGCCTTTTTCAGCGAAAGGCGTTTTGCAAGATTATGGGGCTTGATTGCATTATCAAAAATTTCCTCATAGTCAGACGGTTCAACTCTGAACCACAGGCCGGTAAGAGCAAGAATCTCTTTTCTTCTCGGTGAAGTTGAGGCCAGAATAATTTTTTTCATGAATCACCTTTTTTATGCATACTGCCCCGCTGCCCAGCCTGACGCCCACGCCCAATGAAGATTATATCCGCCCAAATGCCCTGTCACGTCAACGACCTCGCCAATGAAATAAAGACCCTGAACTTTCTTTGCCTCCATGGTCTTGGATGAGAGTTCGTCTGTGTCAACTCCTCCTGCCGTTACCTCGGCAGTCCTGTATCCTTCTGTCCCTGCCGGCTTTATAATCCACTCATGGAGAAGATGGGAAGCATCAAACAATTCTTTATCATTATATTGACAGAGCGGTCTTGAGGGAAGATAGAATTTACACCACGTATGTGCGAATCTCCTTGGCAGATACCGGCTGAGCATATTTTTCATTTCTATCTTGCTTTGACGATTGGACGGAAAAATGCTGTGGGCGTCAATGCCTGGCAAAAGATTGACAAGGATTTCTTCGCCATCCTCCCGGTATGAAGATGCCTGAAGAATTGCCGGGCCGCTAAGCCCTTTGTGCGTAAATAACATTTCTCCTCGGAATTTATGTTTTCCACAAATTACCACAGCCTCAAGCGAGACCCCGCTTAACTCTCCAAACTTTTCGCGGTCACCCCGTGAGAAGGTGAATGGAACGAGCGCCGGTTTCGGCGGGATGATGCGAAGCCCGAACTGTGCGGCAACGTGATGGCCAATATCCGTTGCCCCGAGATTCGGATAGGAAAGTCCGCCTGTTGCTACAACGAGGGATTCGGATTCAATCGCTCCTGAATTCGTTTTTACGATAAAACTTATGTTCTTTGTAATCTCTTTAATCTCGCAGTTCAAACGCATTTCAACGCCGGAGGAGTTACACTCATCTAAAAGCATATCAACAATATGCCGTGAACTTCCGTTGCAGAACATCTGCCCGTCCTCTTTTTCGTTATAACTGATGCGGTGTTTTTTAACGAGTGCAATAAAATCCTGCGGTGTAAATCTGGCCAGGGCGGATTTGCAGAAATGAGGATTTGCTGAGATATAATTTTCAGCCTGAATGTTCAAATTAGTAAAATTGCATCTGCCTCCGCCGGAGACAAGAATCTTCTTGCCGATTTTTGAGGCATGGTCCAGAATGATAACCGGTCTGCCGCGCTTCCCGGCGCTAATGGCGCACATCAGTCCAGCTGCCCCCGCGCCGATTATAATGACGTTAGTGTTCATTCACCGATATATTATTCTTTCCTTATCTTCGGCCTTTTATTCATATCAAGCACTTTTTTGCGTAATCTAATGGACTGGGGTGTAACCTCCACAAGCTCGTCCTCTTTGATGAACTCAATCGCCTGCTCCAGGCTCATGATATTGGGCGGAATGAGCTGCAGCGCCTCATCAGCATTTGACGCCCTGATATTGGTGAGTTTCTTTTCCTTGATAACATTTACGTCAAGGTCATTATCACGCGAGTTCTCACCAATTATCATGCCCGCATAAACTTGAGTATTATCCTTGATAAAGAGGGCCCCGCGGGGCTGGAGATGAAAGAGGGCATAAATGGTAGATTTCCCTGCCCTGTCTGAGACGAGAGCGCCTGTCTGTCTCTTTGTGATTATGCCCTGCCACGGCTCGTAGCCGTCAAAAAGGTGATTTAGCAAGCCTGTGCCTCTTGTGTCCGTAAGGAACTGCGACCTGAAGCCTATGAGTCCGCGCGACGGTATCCTGAATTCAAGCCTCACCCTGCCGTAGCCGTTGTTCTGCATCTTCTGCATCTTGCCGCGTCTCATGCCAACCTGCTGAGTCACTACCCCGACATATTCTTCAGGCACGTCTATGACCAGGACCTCCATCGGCTCATGAACAACCCCCTTAATCGTTTTTGTGATTGTCTCAGGCATAGAGACAGCAAGTTCATAGCCCTCTCTTCTCATTATCTCAATAATGATGGCAAGCTGGAGTTCTCCCCTTCCCATAACCGTAAAGGAATCGGTTCCTGAGAAATCAACTCTTATGGCAACGTTATATAAAAGTTCTTTCTCAAGACGCTCACGAAGATTCCTTGATGTAACATAATTACCTTCCTTTCCCGCGAAAGGCGAGGTATTGACCTGAAAGACCATGGATATTGTCGGCTCATCAACACTTATGCGCGGCAGAGGCTTAGGTGTTTCAGCGCTTGTTATTGTATCGCCGATAGTTATTCCCTCTATACCTGAAAGCGCAACGATGTCTCCTGCGCGGGCTTCCTTCACTGCAATCCGCTCAAGTCCCTGAAAGGTGTAGAGAGATGTGACCTTTGTCTTTGTTGTCTCGTCATCTCCCTTCACCATGACAACTGTATCGCCTGCTTTCACTGTCCCTGAGAATATTCTGCCGATTGCGAGCCTGCCCACATAATCGTCATAGTCAATATTAGCGACAAGAAGCTGCAGAATATCGCTGCTGTTATCCTCGGGAGCCGGAATGGTTTTTAATATCGCATCAAAGAGAGGTTGAAGGTCTGCCGTCTCATCCGACATAGCCGTTTTTGCAATGCCCTTCTTGGCATTCGTATAGAGCACAGTAAATTCAAGCTGTTCCTCCGTTGTATCAAGGTCAATAAAAAGGTCATAGACCTCGTTCAGCACATCCTGAATCCTGGCGTCTGCCCTGTCTATTTTGTTGACGACCAGGATAGGAGGCAGTCCGAGTTCAAGCGCCTTTTTCAGAACAAAACGTGTCTGTGGAAGCGGCCCCTCGGATGCATCCACAAGGAGCAGCACGCCGTCAACCATCTTAAGAGCACGCTCAACTTCTCCGCCGAAATCAGCATGTCCGGGCGTGTCAACGATGTTTATCTTTACGCCATTATATTCAACCGCAGTATTCTTTGCCATAATTGTAATTCCGCGTTCGCGCTCAAGGTCAATTGAGTCCATGATGCGCTCCTGCATTTTTTCAGGGGTGCGAAAGATTCCCGCCTGCTTAAGCATCCCGTCAAGAAGGGTGGTCTTCCCGTGGTCCACATGGGCAATAATCGCAATATTTCTAATATCCTCACGTTTCATATCTATCTATTTCTCCATTTGATATTCTTGGGTTGCTGCAGGGAAATGGTCTCCGGCAATACAACGCAGGTTTTTATTATAACCGAATCATTGTGATAAAAGATAGTTGAGAAGGGACAGTGCCGGAGTAATAAAAAATAAAGGCGCACATTTAGGGCTATTAATTTTTTCATATAAAAATGTTACACTACCGCTAAAAATGTTACACTACCGCTAATTATGGGAAGGGCAAAAATTCTTCTCGTGGAAGACAGCAAATCCCAGGCAGAAACTGCTAAGGATTTTCTGGAGAAAAACGGCTATGAGGTTATACTGGCTGAAAACGGTAAAACTGCCATCGAGGCAGTAAAGACTGCTCCAGTTGACGTCATACTGTTGGACCTCCTCTTGCCGGACATGAGCGGCAACGAGGTGTG
>MNVK01000125.1 GCA_001871685.1 Nitrospirae bacterium CG1_02_44_142 | reverse complement strand
TGAGAAAGAGATAGATGAGCTCACGGCCCTCAAGTTTTCTGTATTAGGACTTCTCCTTATTGCAGCGGGCTTTATTGTAATTTATGCAAGGCGCAGCATTATCAAGCCTATGTGGAAATTCAAGGATGCCGCAAAACATATTGAAAGCGGAAATTTTGATGTCAGGGTTGATGTAAAAACGAGCGATGATATCGGCGTGCTGGGCAGCGCTTTCAACAGTATGGCTCAAAACCTGAACCAGCTTTTCACAGAGAAGATGCAGCATCTGCAAGAGCTTGTTGTATTGAATGCGGTCTCAACGGTAGCAAGCCAATCACTTACGCTTGAAGTCATGCTTGATAAGGTCTTAAATGCAATACTCTCCCTTGAACCCCTTTCGATAGAAAAGAAAGGAGCAATATTCTTATGCGATGAGGATACAAAGGCCCTGAAGCTCATAGTATCCCGCAATTTCAGTGATGAACATGCAGGGCTTTGTTCCACTGTGCCTTATGGAGAATGTCTCTGCGGACTCTGCGTTGAAAAAGGCGAAATCATAATATCAGAAGACAGCGAAGAAGACGAAAGGCATTCAAGGACATACCCTGACGCTAAAGGCCACGGGCATATAATCCTTCCCTTGAAATCAAGAGATAAAATGTTAGGAGTCCTCTGTCTCTATCTGTCGGCGGGGATAAAGCTCTCTGACAGGGAGATAGAGATGTATAAATCAATCGCTGACATTATCTCTGTATCTCTACAGAATGTTCTCAGTCACAAAGAAATGCAGCAGCACAACATAGAACTACTTGCGCTTGCAGATGCATCTAATGTTGTTCTCACTACTACTACTACTACTACCTATGATGTTATATGCGATATTGCTGTCAGGAACTTTGGATTGAAGATGGCGTGGCTCGGCTTAATTGAAGAACCCCCCATACATCCCCCCTTATTAAGGGGGGAATTAAAGGGGGGTGTTCCCCTTAGTAAGGGGGGATATAGGGGGGTAAAACCTGTTGCACATGCAGGCTTTGAGGAAGGTTATCTGTCTTCTGTAAAAATCACTTATGACGACTCCCCAACCGGTATGGGACCAACAGGTATGGCGATAAAGACAAAGACTCCACAGGTAATGAACGACATAGAGAGAGACCCCGGTTATGCTCAGTGGCGGGAACAGGCAATGAAAAGGGGTTATCGTTCCTCTATGGCAGTTCCGATGATTAGCTCTGACGGCAGGATGATGGGCGCCCTTAGTCTCTACAGCGGTGAGCCGCATTTTTTTACAAAAGAAAGGCAGAGGCTCTTTCAGGTCTTTACCAATCAGGCTGCCAGTGTCATTGAAAACAGATGGCTGCTTGAAGGGCTTGAGGAAAAAGTAATGAAAAGGACCAAGGAACTTGAGGCGGCAAAAGAGATGGCAGAAGCGGCTAATAAGGCAAAATCAGAATTCCTTGCAAATATGTCGCATGAATTAAGGACGCCGTTGAATTCAGTTATAGGCTTTTCAGAGGTTCTGACTGAAGGGCTGGCAGGCGATATCCCGGACAAACAGAAAGAATATATTCAGGATATATGGAAGAGCGGGAAACATCTTTTGCAGCTTATTAATGATATACTTGACCTCTCAAAGATAGAGGCGGGCAGGATGGAACTTAAACTGGATGAGTGTGACATTAAAGAGCTTGTTCAGGGAAGTATGATGATGTTTAAGGAAAAGGCAATAAAACACAAGATTAAATTTAGTTCTGATATCCCGGATGGTATAGGGTTTATAATTGCTGATTATTTGCAGATAAAACAGGCGCTCCTGAATCTTCTCGGAAATGCCTTCAAGTTTACGGATGACGGGGGCAGTGTTACCGTGAAGGCACGCTTGACAAATGCGGAATGCGGAGTGCGGAATGCGGAATCAGGAGAAGAACAATCCGAAATCCGAAATCTAAAATCCGCAATTGAGGTCAGCGTCGCTGACACCGGCGTCGGCATTTCTCAGGAAGACCAGAAGAGACTCTTTCAGCCGTTCCAGCAGCTTGAATCCACGCTTACAAAGAAATACGAAGGCACGGGGCTTGGGCTCAGCATCAGCAAGAGGATTGTTGAACTTCACGGCGGAAGAATCTGGGTTGAGAGCGAGGAAGGAAAAGGAAGCAGGTTTATATTTGCAATACCGGTGAGGAAATGAGTCAGAACTATTTTTTAAGAATTAAGGCGGTTATTTCATTGCTCTTTTCGAGGTTTTCAACAAAGCGGCGTATCACTGAACAGTTGCGCGGATGGCAGAACGCACCTTTTGCCACTCGGAGAGTAGTTGCGCAAACGCATACCAGTCAAAATAATCCGCCTCGTCTCCCATCTTGCCGGCACCAAACTTTTTCAGGAAGGTATGGGTTGTAAGATGATATTTTTGTTCAAATTCCTTAATAGCCTTCTTATAAAATGCTATGGCATTTGTGCAAAGATAATGTTCACGCTTAAGAGAGGTCGTGATTTCATTTGTAAGCTGCATGACTTGTTTATAAAACAGTTTGTTGTGGAAAGTCAAGCTCCTTAAGAAATTGAATCGTGAGAGGATAAAAGAGGGAATGAAGATATTAATTGTAGAAGACAATAAAGATAACCTGAAGCTTTTTAAGATCATAGTGGAATCCGGGGGACATGCCGCTATTCTTGCAAGGGACGGTGAAGAAGCCGTTGAGGCCGCAAAAAGGGAAATTCCTGACGTCATACTTATGGATATACAGATGCCGAAGATGGACGGGATTGAGGCTGCAAAAATACTTAAATCAGAACAGTCCACTGCAAAGATACCGATAATAGCCCTTACGGCATACGCGATGATAGAAGAAAGAGAAAAATTGGGCGGAGAGTGGTTTGACGGCTACATTTCAAAACCCGCTGGTGTAAAGGACATTCTAAATGTAATTGATGAAATGGCTCAGTCGTTGCGACTCGCAACCAAGCGCCAGAAATAAAATGTGTATCAGGTTTCAGGTCTTTATTTTGTTTTTCTCTGATACCTAACACCTGATACCTGACACCTCAATAAAAGGAGGCAGCATGTCTGAAGACAGTAGGAAAGCTAAAATCCTGATTGTTGATGATGAAGAGAGAAACCTTAAACTTTTAGGCGTCATACTCTCAAGTTATGGTTATGCCTTTGAGACAGCGAAGAATGGCATAGAGGCGTTAGAGAAAGCACAGTCTTACAACCCTGACCTCATATTGCTTGACATCATGATGCCTGAGATGGATGGATACGAGACCTGCAGGAGACTCAAAGAGAATCCTGAGACGCAGCGTATCCCGGTTGTGATGGTAACCGCGCTCGCAGACAGAGAGGCAAAGATTAAAGGGCTTGAAGCCGGCGCAAATGATTTTCTTACAAAGCCTGTTGACACCTCGGAGCTTACAATAAGGACCAAGAACCTGCTGAGGATAAAGGAATTTGAGGACTTTCTGAAAGGGCACAATGAACTCCTTGAAGCTGAGGTCAGGGAGAAGACAGCCCAGCTCAGGGAAAGCTACATAGATACGATACATAAACTTACAAAGGTTGCCGAATACAAAGACGAGGATACAGCCGCACACATAAAAAGGTCCGGTTATTATGCAGAGCTTCTTGCAAGAGAACTGGGATGGCAGGCAGAGACTGTTGAGATAATATTTTATGCTGCGCCTATGCATGACATAGGAAAAGTTGGAATTCCGGCAGAGATTCTGCTTAAGCCTGCAAAGCTGACGACTGAGGAATTCGCATTGATGAAGACTCATACAACTATTGGCGCCAATATACTCGGAGGCAGAACCTCAGGGATTGTTCAGATGGCAGAGATAATCGCTTTAAGCCATCACGAAAGATGGGACGGGGGCGGTTATCCAAAAGGACTCAAGGGAGAAGATATTCCGGTGGAGGGAAGGATATATAATATATGCGACCAGTATGACGCATTAAGGAGCACCAGACCTTACAAGCCCGGCTTTGTGCATGAAAAGGTATTTAAGATAATTACCGAAGGCGACGGCAGGACCATGCCTGAGCATTTTGACCCTGATGTGCTTGCCGCATTCAAAGATATTCATAAGCAGTTTGAGGAGATATATGAGGCGCATAAGGGTTAATCCAAAAATCTCAGCACAAACCTTTACCCCGTTAGTCCCGATATTATCGGGACTAACGGGGTTTACATTCCGGCTTCCGTCCTATAAAATATTTCATCAATACAAACGCATTTAATCTCGTTACATTGTCATTGCGAGCGACCAATGGGAGCGTGGCAATCTCGTTGTAAATACAGAGATTGCTTCGTCGCCCCGAGCTGCTCGGGACTCCTCGCAATGACACTTTACTTAATGCATTTGCATTAAATAAAAAAGGAGCAATTATTATGGCCGCTGAACTGACTGGGATAGTATTTGATGAACTCGGGCCGTCAAAAATAATCCACATCTATTCACCGAAGACAGGATTGAAGGCAATAGTTGTTGTTGACAACACTGCCTTAGGCCCATCCATAGGCGGAGTCAGGGTTTCCCCCACTATCAGTACACTTGAGGTGGCAAGACTGGCAAGGACCATGACCATGAAAAACTCTATTGCAGGGCTTCCTCACGGCGGCGGCAAGGCAGGCATAATCGCCGACCACAGAGACCCTAAAAAAGAATTATATTTCAGAGAGTTTGCCAAACAAATTAAAAATTTACTTGATTTTATTCCCGGGCCTGATATGGGCAGCAATGAGGAGGCTATGGGATGGATTTATGAGGAAACAAAAAGGGCCGTTGGACTGCCTGAAAAAATGGGCGGTCTCCCCCTTGACAAGCTCGGCGCAACAGGTTTTGGGGTTGCTGAATGCGCAGAGGTCTCATGCCCTTTTGCAGGAATAACTCTCAAAGGCGCACGTACAGCTATTCAGGGTTTCGGAAGTGTAGGCAGGGCGGCGGCCAGGTTTCTTTCTGAAAAAGGCGCGATAATAGTTGCTGCAAGCGATACAAAAGGAACAATCCATAATCCTAATGGATTAGACGTTAAAGCGCTCATAGAGACAAAGGACGCAACAGGCAGCGTTATAAATCATAAAAAGGGGAACGTCAAGAAGCCCGAAGATATATTCTCTATGGATTGCGAGATACTAATCCCTGCTGCAACTCCTGATGTTATACACAAAGACAATGTCCATGACATTAAGGCAAAACTTGTCCTTGAAGCGGCAAACATTCCGGCAACAAAAGAGGCTGAAGATATACTGCATAAAAAAGGCGTCATCGTAGTCCCTGATTTTATAGTAAACGCAGGCGGCGTTATAATGGCTGCGATGGAATATGCCGGGAAGATTGAGAAAGAGGCCTTTGAGGCCATATCAGCAAGGATTAAGACAAACACAAGGCTCATCCTTGAACAATCTAAAACTGAAGGCGCCCTGCCCCGCCATATTGCAGAAGAGATTGCAAGAGAGAGGGTTTTAAAGGCAATGGAATAGAAAAAATGGTATAATATTGCTATGAAAACTCCTTATAAAAAAAGTCTTTTCTGGGATGTTAACAGCGATGAACTATCAAGAGGAAAAGACTGGTTTTTCATCATTGAAAGGATACTGGAATTTGGCGATATAGATGACCTCCTCTGGATGAAAAAGACATTCCCTGAAAAAGAAATAAAAATTACTGTTCAAAAAAGCAGGATTCTCTCACCAAAAACATGCTCCTATTGTAAAGCCGCAGGCTATGCATCTTGAAACCATAGACAAGAACATGCTTCAACTCAGCAAAAAATTTGCATTCCTAAAGGAGTTTTCATTCTATCTTGCGGGCGGCACCGGGCTTGCCCTGCAAATAGGACACAGAAAATCTTTTGATTTTGATTTCTTTACAGGTGAAGAATTCCTTCCGGAAGAACTCTCCTCTGACATAAAGAAGAATAAAATATCTCTTGAAGGAGAGATGCGCAGGCATGGAACGCTTTATTGTATTCTCAAAGGCGTAAAATCCTCGTTCATATTTTATGACGCTCCCCTTCTTTTTCCTAAGGTTGAATTCAACTCTATTGATATCGCAGACTGGCGTGATATAACGACCGAAAAACTACGGACAGTCGGCGACAGGGGATTGAAGAAAGACTTCTATGACCTCTATCTGGGAGTACAGCGCTTAGGAATAGAGAAAATCACAGAGTTTGCATATAAAAAATACGGCAGGAACGTAAACTTCTTTCACCTGCTTAAGGGGCTGACCTATTTTGAGGATGCAGAAAAAAACCCTGAGCCGATGATGCTTGATAAAAGAGCGTCATGGAAAGAAATTAAAAAATTTTTCATCTCTCATGCGAAAGATTTTGAGAGGGCATTTAAGGATATTATTGTAAGGCAGCATTAATCATCATCTTTGTATTGACAATTTTAATTTAATGCGGTATAAGTAGTTTAAGTTTATTGTTTGCTCTGTGGGGGAACAGGCATGATGAGTCCAATGGTCTTTGCGTTAAGCCCTTTAAAGCAAACGGCAGAGATAGAAAAATACTGTTACGACAAATGCGGCCAGCGGCTGTCGTCCTATATACGTGATGATATTTTCGGCAATCTTAAAACCTGCAATCAAAAGAACTGCAACTTTGAAATCGGAAGAAGGGAAATTTCAAAGGGAGTTTGCCTGAGAAGGCTTGGCATAAAGAATCGGCAAGATATACCGAAAAGCTTATCTGTATAACCTATTTCTTCTTCCAATACGGATTTGCAATATCTTCAAATGCGGTTAGCGCTGCGACCGCGCCCTGCGAAACTGCCGTAACAATCTGCTTTACCCCTCCTGTTATGTCGCCTGCCGCATATACAAGCGGCATTGACGTCCTCATCTTATCATCAACCTTAATGTAGCCCTCTTCATCCATCTTTAATCCGAGTCCTTCTGCGATATCATTATTCGGCTCGTAGCCTATCGCCACAAAAACAGCGTCTGCCTTGATGATATTTGTATCGCCTGTCTTTGTGTCCTCTACCTTCACTTTTTCAACGATACTGTCTCCTGTAATTTCTTTTACAGAAGTATTCCACATAACAGGTACATTCCTCTGAAATACGCTCTGCTGAAGCCTGTCTTCCGCCCTGAAAGCGTCCCTCCTGTGGACTATCGTTACATGGGCGCCAAGGCTATCAAGATAAAGCGCATCTGTGAGCGCGGAATTTCCGCCGCCGACAACTATGACATTCTTTCCGTCTTTAAAAAAATAGCCGTCGCATGTTGCGCAGTAGCTCACTCCCCTTCCTGCAAGCCTGTCCTCGCCCGCTGCATTAAGTTTTTTGCCTCCGGCTCCTGTTGCAATAACTATGGCCTTTGCGTTGTATATTCCTCTTCCTGTAGTGATTTCAAAGCCGCGGTCTTTCTTTTTTATATCACTCACGCTGACGCCCTGAAGGATCGATGAATAATTCATTGTCTGTTTTGCCATGAGTTCAACAAGTGTTTTGCCGGCAATGCTCGCAAATCCCGGATAATTATCCACTACCGGAGTTATGGCAATCTGGCCTCCGACATTGGCCTTTTCGAATACAATGCTTTTCAACCCGCTCCTTTCAGCATACATGGCGGCAGTAAGCCCTGCAGGGCCCGCTCCGATTACAACCAGGTCATAATCTTTTAATCCTTCCCTCCCAGCCGGCATTACATATTCAACAGGCTTACCCTCAATCAGAGACTCAGCAAAATATTCCTCAGTCTGCAAGCCGGGTGACACAAGCGTTTCTCCCACAAAGGTTCTCGGCACAGACATGGCGCTGTATTTTTCAGCAAGGTCCCTATTTTCATAAATTTCTATCACTTCCGCTGATACAAGACCTTTCAGTTCTATGGCTGCTGAAACAGCATAAAGAGCCTGCTGCGGACAGTAAGGGCATGTCGGACTGACAAATACCCTTACGTGCCTTTTTTCTTTCAGCCTTTGCAGTCTTTTCTTAGTATCAGGAGAAACAAGCGTCTGCCCGGTTGACGCCATTATTATTGACTGGACCAGTGAACGGCCTTCTTCACCCAGAGGCGCGCCTGTATAGCGGATGCTGTATTTATCGGGCGCTATAAGAATCGTCGGCGGCCTGTGCACATTTCTATTTTTAGAATTCTCATCGCCAACTTTATAGAGCTTGATTTTAATTTTACTGCTTGCCTCTGCCGTTGCATTTATAAGGTCCACCGCCAGGCCATTGAACATATCGTTTACTCCGATTTTTGTGTAAACCTCAATCAAGACGTCATCCTTCAGTTCTTTGAACGCCTCTTTTAAAGCAGCCTTTATATCTTCTGTAATCAGTTCTTTTTCCATAGAACATATTCTATCAAAAAATTGAACTGAAAACAAATATCCTATGAACATGAAGATATAAAGATGCAGGGCTTGGGTAAAGTTGGGGAGACTTCATTTTTCTACGCTGCAATAAACAAAAAACTTGACAAATGTTTTTGTATGTGCTAAAA
>MNVK01000099.1 GCA_001871685.1 Nitrospirae bacterium CG1_02_44_142 | reverse complement strand
TATGATTTGCATCATAAAACTATTTCCTGCCATAAAAATAAAGCATGTTAAAGGAAACGTGTACTCTATTTCCCCCAGTCATATCTTCTTCTGCTTCTGTGCGTGATATATCTCTCGGCAGAGAGGGCTGCTATGCAGCCGTTTGCCGCAGATACAACAATCTGCCTTACCTCTGTGCAGGTCATATCGCCAGCCGCGAACACGCCTAATATTGAAGTCTCCATCATTCTGTTCGTGACGATGCATTCTTCCTCGCTGAGGTCAATATTGCCGCCGAGGAAATCTATTATGGGTTTGCTGCCGTGGAGATATACAAAGACCCCTGAAACCTCAAGCGCAGTTTCTTTTTTATCTGCATCAGACATCTTTATCCGTTCAACAACTTCATTGCCCTCTATTGCTGTTACTGACTGCCCGGGGAGGATTTTTAGATTTGGCTGGCTTAGAGCGGGATAGTCGTCTTCAACTTTAAGTTTTGATGACGGCGAGATGAGATACACTGTCTCTGCAAATTTTGTCAGAAGCCCCGCCTCTTTTACCGCCTCTTCAGAATCTCCTATTACGCATACTGTTTTGCCTTTATAGAATGCAGCATCGCATATGGCGCAGTAACTTACTCCCTTTCCGAGGAATTCCGCCTCGCCTTTTATCGTGGGTTTCCTGCCCATGGAGCCTGTTGCGATGATTACGGTCTTGCCGCTGTAATTCTTATCCATGGTAAAGACTTCCTTGACATTGCCGGTGAGATTTACTCCTACAACTTGAACCTCGGCGTATTCAGCTCCAAATTTAACTGCCTGTTTCCTGAATATGTCCAGGAGTTCTTTTCCTGTCAGAGGTTCGGGAAGGCCGGGATAGTTTTCTATCTTACGCGAGAATGCGAGAGCGCCCGCAGTTTTTGATTTGTCAAGGACAATTGTCTTAAGTTTTGCCCTGGCCGCATACTGCGCGGCGGAAAGTCCCGCAGGGCCTCCGCCGATAATTATCACATCATAAAGGTCAGTCATTTTTTTATTTAATAATTATAACAGAAGATGTTTTTATTATGCCCTGCCTGTGATTCCCTTGATTAAATCTATTTTGCCGATTATGCCGAGGAGCTTTTTCCCCTCAACAACAGGGATAAGATGCACCTTTTTTTCAGACATTATAGCGGCGACGTCCTGAACAGGCGCGGCTTCAGTAACAGTTATGACCTCTTTTGTATATATGTCGTTAACTATAATCGCTGCCATTTTTTTAATCTCTTTTCCCAGCTTACCGGGGCTTTCAAGCATAATAAATGCGTCAAACAGCCTTATGACCGTCGGGATATGAAGACGCCTGTCCCGGCTGATAAGGTCATTTTCTGTGACTATGCCGATTAAATTTTCATTATCATCCACAACAGGCGCTCCGCTGATTTTATGCTCCATGAGTATCCGCGCCAGTTCTTCTATTGTGGTTGTTGCTTTTACCGTTGTCACATCCTTTGTCATTATGTCTTTAGCTGTCAGCATTGTTTCTCCTTATCATCTTTTAAGATATAATACTGCGTGCAGGAAGCAAAATCAATTGAAAGACGTCCCCCGTTCATAAAATTGTTTTAGGTGCTTATATACAACCAGGTGCATAAGCGCAGTATATAGATGCTGCGGATTGTGCAGGAGTGTTTGGACAATAATCCGCATGAACATATATATCCGCCGCAGGTCAGTTGATAAAACATAATAGTTAAGGAGCCGGAGCAATGTTAATATTCCCTTTTTACTGATTTGTGTCCGGCCTTTGAGTCCATGCCTTTTCCCGAGTTTAACGGCGTTTATCAGCCGTTCAGCAAAATTGTCGTAACTGTATAGATTCCGAACCAGAAATCCATATCCCTCGGCAAGTTCTTTAAGACTCATATTCAGCGGTGTGATGTTTGTTTGGACAAGACTGTTAGCCGCTCCTCTGATGCCGCAGGCCTCGTTGTCTCTTAATCGCTCCTCTTTCTTTATTCGCTCATACAGAGGCGTGCCGGGAATTGCCTGCAGTATTCCGACCATGGCAACCGGGATTGCCGCCGCCTGTATAAACCTGAGCTGCTCATTAAATATATTCGCGTCATCGCCGTCAAAACCGACAATAAAAGCGCCCCATACGATTATATTGTTTGCCTGGATGCGGCGAACGGCATTCAGCAGGTCTATATTGGTGTTCTGATTCTTCTTTGACATTGTTAGGCTGAGCTGCCGGGGAGTTTCTATGCCGACAAATACGCGCCTGAAGTTTGCCTTGTTCATGAGAATGAGAATCTCTTCTTCACGCGAAATATCTATTGTGAACTGGCAGCTGAAATAAACCCGATAGTCAATGGATTTGACAAAACGCTTGATTTCGGAAAGAAGCTCCAATGCCCTTTTACGATTCCCGAAGAAGTTGTCGTCAATTATGAAGATGGAATCTGCGCCCAGAGCGTAGAGGCTGCGGATTTCTGTCATTACCTGTTCCGCTGATTTATTCCGGGGCCGCTTGCCCAGGCGAATGGGTATTTCGCAGAACTCGCACGAGTGCGGACAGCCGCGCGATGTTTCAATGATTGCCGTTGAATATGCCGGAAGCTCAAGCAGGTCAAAACGGGGAGCAGGGGAAGCCGTTAAATCCACAAATTCTTCCTGCTCATATAAAAATTTAGCATTGCCTGATTGAAAATCCCGGATGAAAGACGGCCAGGTATATTCAGCCTCTCCAAGAAAAACGGCATCGGCATGCTCCGCACACTCGCCAAGATTTGATTTTTGGACGAGCGGCCCTCCGATTGCCACAGTTTTTCCCTTGCTGCGGAATGAGCCTGCCAGTTGATAAACCCGCTCTTTCTGGATGTGGCAGCCGGTAATGCCTACTATATCGGCATCCGTGTCAAAATCAACGGGTTTGATATTTTCGTCGCATATGGCGACTTCATGCTCCATTGGAGTTAAAGCGGCTAATGTGGCAAGGGATAACGGCGGGAAAGGGAATGCACTGCCGTCAATGTCTCTGCATAAAGAAAAGTCCCACAGTGAAAGCGGGAAGCTCGGATTGATAAGGCATATTTTCATCTTTTGGATTCACAGATTTCCGCTATTCTGTAGTAGTGCGTCTGCATGTGCTTGTATGCCAGCAAATGAAAGACAGTCTCATCCAGATTCCTCAGCCTGTGAGACACGAGAGCCTTAAGCACATGGAAAAACATTCCTCGCGTTTTCCTGTCAGCCCGGAACAGGTAGAACGAAAGCAGGCGTATCAGTATCATTGCTGTCTTTAGATTGAGGACAGGCATTGATGACGTCAGGTTTCTGGTGTTAGAGCCGATATACTGAATCATCTTGGCCCTGAAGGATTCAGGCGAAAACATTTTTCTCAGGATGCGCGCAAAGTTTTTCTCAAGCTCTTCCTCGCTCATCTTCTGCGGAATCAGGTTCGTTGCCTTAGAGACTTCTTCTTCGCTGAGGGCAGTCAGCCCGAGTAAGGATGGGAGCCGCAGCAGCCTGTTTGTCTCCAGCGCGCGCTTGTAAAGGGGGGTTTCCGGAAGCGCCTGAAGCAGTCCTACCTGTACAGGGATAAAGTTGGCATCCCGGATAAACTCAAGCTGTCTGTCAAAAGACGACAGGTCATCACTTTCAAGCCCGAACATGATGCCGGCCCATACCGTGATGCCGTAGGACTTGATCTTTTCCACAGCGCGGTTTATGTCTATATCTATCTGATGTCTCTTGTTCAGTTCGCTCAGTTTGCCTTTGTCTCCGGTCTCTATTCCTATGAACAGCCGGAGAAAGTTTGCGGCCCGGAATAAATTCAGCAGTTCATCATCGTTCGCCACATCCAGAGTCGCTTGAGTATAAAAGTACATCTTGGTCGGAAGAGAAGGAAGCAGAGCGGCTATCTCTTTTAGCAGGGTTTTGGCATACGGCTTGTTGCCTGCAAAATTGTCATCCACAATAAATACCGAATCGTTACCGAGTCCTGAAAGAATTCTTATTTCGCTGAGCGCCTGCTCTATTTTTTTAGAGCGGGGTTGGCCGCCGTACTTAATAGGAATATCACAAAAGTCGCAACGGTAAGGGCATCCCCGCGTTACCTGAATGCATCCGCTGGCATACTGGCCTGATTTCAGCAGATGAAAATGAGGAACGGGAGAGTCCTCAATATTTATAAATTCTTTTTGATGGTATATGCTCTTCTGTTTCCCCTGCTTGAAAGCATCTATGAATGCAGGCCATGTATATTCAGCCTCGCCGATAAAAACCGCATCCGCGTGCGCCTGGCATTCTTCAGGCATGTCAAAGGAGATGGGCCCGCCGACAGCTACAAATTTTCCGCGCTTTCTGTACCCGTCAGCTAATTCAAAAACCCTCTTTCTCTGGGGTATGGAGCCGGTCAAGGCAATAATATCAGCATCAGTTTCAAAACTTACAGCCTCAACATTTTCATCAATAAGCCCGACAGCGCAGTCAGCAGGAGTCAGCGCTGCCAGTGTAGGAAGAGACAGCGGCATATGAGAATATTTTACGCCTACCAGGTCCATGCAATGGTGAAAGTTCATTGAATGGGGGTGATGCTTAGGATTGATGAACATTATTTTCATTTAAACGCCTCCCTTGTTATGCGATAGATTTTGACGCCGCCTGTATAGGCTGAAGCAAAGCCAGAGTGAAAAAAATAGAAAGAGGACCAGTATAGCCAGCTGCCAGGCGTTAAAAATAGTATTGCCGGCCACTTCATCCTTCCTCATAAACTCTAAAAAAAAACGCCCGCCTGAATACAGAACGCCTGCTGATGCAAAGACCGTCCCCGGATGCAGGCTCCATTTTTCCCGCTTGTGATACAAGATTTCGGTAATCACTAATATAACAAAAGCCTCAAGCATAAACAATAAAGGCAGATTCCAGACAAGGGTGTGAAGCGGCATGTCAAGATACGCCTGCCGGGCGTCTGAAGAAGGCGCATAGGAATCAAGAGGGAGCGTAAGGACTGAAAGGAAAGAAGCGCCGATTGATTCCGGAGCCACTCTTCCATAACAGCATCCGGCCAGAAGACATCCAATGCGGCCTAACAGCGCTGAGAGCGGGAAGGTAAAGGCAACCGCATCCATAAGAGGCATGAACGTGGTTTTCATCACATACTTGATATAAAGAAGGCTGTAAAGCAGGATAGATATAATGCTGCCGATTACTGTAAGCCCGGAAAAGGAATAAGAAGGACTATAAGGAGACCCTGCAAGAGCGGGGATTAGCTTATTAAAAAGATGGGCGCCTAAGGTGCCGACCGGCAAGGCAAATAATAACCACGGGAAAATTGTATAGAAAGAATAACCCAGTTTTTTTGAGCGTATCAGAAAGAGAATCCAGCATATAACAACGCTGCCGAGCGCGGCGAGCCGCCAGGTAGAAATTTCCAGACTGCCGATATAAATGTGAGGATACATTTTATGCGAAAGATATTGTTATGAGAACCGCTGCTTTAATTCGCAGGGGAATGAATCCTTAATACCGCTTCCTCTCCCGGATTTCCTGGGATTTCAATTTCAGATTGAGCATCTCGTCCGTATTAAGATAGTTCCATGCGGCTTTCATTATTTGCGGATAGGCTGTTTTCAATATATCCGAGAATACCTTGGCTCTTTCGGTATATAAGATGCCTTTGTCTCTCCACCCGTAGGTATTTCTGGAATATCCCCCCCCTCCACAGCCGTCAGAAGGAACATAGTGCGAGCCTGTAACATATTGCTCACGTCCCACAGCATACTCAATCGGGAAATCTTGAACCCCGAGGTCCAGTTTCTTTATCCACATCTTTTCTTCTGACAGAGGCTCAAGCATATAAAAATAGATCTTCATGCCGACAGTCATTGTAGAGGAATAAACATTTCCATAAACTCCACCCTCAAAATATTTTTGTCCGATGGCCTTAGGGTCGCTATACTGAATATCAAAGATAACACCTATTGAAATGGTGAGGTCTGCGCCCTTTTTATCAGGATATGTAACCTCAGACATGCTGAAAGGCCCCTTTGTTGTCATGCCTTTAGCTACCAACTGCGATTGAATGTCCTCACCCATGCTGCCGGCAAAGCTTTGGAATACCTTCCGCATATCGGCTGTCATCGGCCCGCCGGACGCCACCTTTGCCCCGCCGACATATTCCTGTGTAGCGGTGTCTTTATATTCAGGAACAATTATCACTGTTGTCAGGTTTATACTGCCGGGCTTTTTAGCTTCCGGTATGTTATATCTCGGAAATGAATATAAATTGCCATATTGAGGTATTGGGTAATACTGAACTTGCGGCGCAGCAGCAGGCACACATGAGGTCGTTCCCAGAAAAACAGTTGAATAAAAAAGAAAGCCCAGAGGTATGACGCCGCCTGATATGATTAATAGCAGCTTTTTTGTATTCAAAAATGAAATGTTAAACATTGGCAGGGCAAATGTCAAGAAATATTTAGCGCGAATTTGTTAGCGGTTTTGCCGTGCCGAGGCAATAGCGAAGGCGCTGAACCAGAAGAAGGCCGAAAAGGAAGCGATTCTCTGCTGAAGCCCCATGAATGCGTGTATTCTGATGCCCCGGCTCTCAGCAAGAACCCAGGTTGCGGCGTCAGTTAAGACGAGGAGCGCAACTATCCATCCGGATATGGCCAAGATTAAAGAATACCTGCGCTTCATAGTATATACAGAGAAATGGGCAATGCCGGCAGCAGCCGAAAGCGCGCTGAGAAGGGCGGCTGTGAGATGTATCCACGAAGGGAACGGGTAGAAACCTGCGACAATGAGGAATACACCGGCGCCTGCCATGCATCTCAGTCCCAGTCTTGGCGACGGGGAAAAAGTCTGCATTTTACCGGCAGTCAACACAGACAATAGAATGAGACCGCCCGGCAGTGCGAAGCCAAAATAGTTTACGAGAAAGGTGTATGGCTGCCCGGCAATGCCCAGGTCGCTGATGGCCCTCTGGCTTTGCGAATAGTCCGGCGTTGAGAACCCGGCAACAAGAACAGCCGATGCGTGCAGTACTGCGGCAGCAACAGAAGAAGCAGCAAAG
>MNVK01000016.1 GCA_001871685.1 Nitrospirae bacterium CG1_02_44_142 | reverse complement strand
TATCAATGGAAGATGCGCCGATAATGCCAAGGACAATGGGTATCATGGGATAAACACATGGCGTGAGGGAGGCGAGAACCCCTCCCAAATATGCAACAGGTATGGACAGAACAGAGGGGTTCTCTATGGCTTTACCAATTACCTCAAACATCAGTGCAAAGGTCCGGCTGGCGTTGGCGCCTGTCCGAGCTTCCTGCTCATTAGTTCTTTAGCTATCATCTGGTCTTCTTCCCACGCTGTCCTCTGTATATCTGCCGTGCTTACACCATGCACATCTATGGAATCAATCTCTATGGCATGGGCTATCGGATATATCCAGCCTGTTATGGTTGCAGGGATATTTTTCTCAAGCAGGGTATGCGCCCTGATAATGTCGTGCCCTTTTGCATTGTCTATGATATTCCAGATAGTGCCGTCTTCTGTCTTGAATCCGACAGCGTGATGGGCAAACAGGCTGCACTGGGCATTGGCTCCGTTTAATTTCTTCAGGTTACATCCCACGCAGAGCAGATTTCCTTTAAGTGTTATCTTATCCATCCCCTTTTCCTTATCCCAGCCTCCGGCAAAGGCAAGAGATGCCATTGCAAAAAGAAAAACAACTGTTAATGCTGCCAACTTCTTCATTCAACTTCCTCCTTAGATTATTTTTTTCAGTTCGTCAAGACTCAAATCAGACACCAGGGCATATGTAAGCCCCCTGTCCTGCCACAAAAGCAGGTTATAGCCTTTTTGCTCCACAATACGCACTTTCTTACCCTTTATCTCCACCTCCTTTCCCGACAGCAATCTTTCGGGATTAAGCTCACCTGTCATAAACAGAGAAATCTGAGAACCTTCATGTTCATAAAAAACAAGGGCAAGCCGTTTCTTATCCAGCAGGCAGAGTCTTCCTCCTTTCAGTCTTGCTGCTAACTCCGGGACATTGACGCCAAAGTCCACCCTGCTGCCAAACCATGCCTTCACCTCATCAGGATTTGATGAACTTATCTGTATCCCTGAATAAGAGAGAAAGCTGATGTGGTCATTGACAATGTTTTCAATAAGGGACTTTGTATCGCTATGAAGCTTAAAAATATACCCGCCCGCAAACAGAATAAGGATTGCGGCAGCAGAAAGTATCCTGTACACCAATTTTGAGCGTGTATTTCTTGCAGGAGTTGCCATCAATATCCGCTGTCTCAATCCAGCAGGCGCCTTATCCTTTATACCTGTCTGCCTGAGCAAAGAGGCAAACGCCCTCTCCTGCTCAAGGAATTCCTTACACTCGCGGCACTCGTTCACATGTCTCTTTGCCTCAAGCATGTCTCCAGTCACTATCTGAGGATATTCAGATAAATAGTTTATCTTTCTTGAATTTTTACACTTCATTTTTCTTCTCCTTTAAAAAACCCTCTCTCTTCGCATACTCATACAGGGCGTCTCTTAAAAGCCTTCTGCCCCTATACAGCCTTGATGCAAGCGTCCCTGAAGAAATCTTCAGGATGTCTTCAACATCCTTATATGAGAGTTCTTCAATATCAACAAGCAATACAACTGTTCTAAACTCAATGGGAAGGCTGTCAATTGCGTTCTTTACATCTTCGTCCATTACGCAAGAGAACATATCCTTCTCCATGTCAAAATAATGCCCATTTTTATAGAAAATCGGCTCAAGAAAGTCAGGCTCAACATCAACTTCCTCAGGCAGTGATTTGCTTTTCCTGTATTTATTGATAAATGTATTGGTGAGAATCTTAAAAAGCCATGACTTTGCCTTGTTTTCAGAGCGCAGCGAGCCGATATTTTCATATGCCCTAATGCTTGTCTCCTGCACAAGGTCTTCTGCATCCTCCTTATTCTTTGTGAGTCTGAGCGCTGTAAACCACAACGAATCAAGGTGTTTTTCTATCAGTTCTTTAAAATCCATAAACCCTTCTGTATAATAAGACAATTTTTATTCGTGAAATCTTCCCGTTACAGTTATAATATCTTTAGCATGAGAAAATTTCTTCTGTTATTTATATGTTTACTTGCCCTTATTGTATCCCTTATTCCTTCTTTATCTTCCGCAACAACGGAATATGCACGCCAGACAGGCTTCAAATGTAATGAGTGTCATGCTGAAACTACCGGCGGCGGCAAGTTGACAAAAGAAGGGGAGGAATTCAGGGATGATTTAAAAATAAAAGGGCTTTACAGACCCCTGTCAAAGACACAGAAAATAGTGCGATTCATTATCGGCTATATCCATCTGTTCTTTGCAATAGCATGGTTCGGCACAATACTCTATGTCCATATTCTTTTAAAGCCTGCTTATGCCTCAAAGGGTCTTCCAAAAGGCGAACTTCTTTTAGGATGGTTCTCTATCATAATACTTGCAATAACAGGCGCCCTGCTGACTATTGCACGAATCCCTGCATGGAAGGTCTTCTACACAACAAGATTCGGGATACTCCTGAGCATCAAGATTATTCTCTTCCTGATAATGGTCTCTACAGCAGTTATAGTTACATTGTATATCGGTCCCAGGATGCGTAAAAAATGGAGGATAAAAGAAAAGCATATACCGGAAAGCAAAAAAGATATGACAGACGAAGAACTCCATAGTTTTGACGGCAAAGAAGGCCGGCCTGCATATGTTGCATACAAAGGATTAATATATGATGTGACAGCAAGCAAGCTCTGGAAAAGCGGCTCTCATGCCGCAAAACATCTTGCAGGGCACGATATGACGGATGCATTAAAGACCGCGCCTCACGGAGAGGAAAAAATAATGTCAATGCCTCAGACAGGGAAACTCATTCCAACTCCTGAAAAACCTGCAACGCCATTTTATGAAAAGCTTTTTTACTTCTTTGCCTACTTAAATCTTGTGCTCGTATTTCTTATTGTCTTTGTGATAGCGCTGTGGCGATGGGGTTAAGATAGCTCGTATATCTGCTTGCCTCTTTTGAGAAGTATTTGGTAATTCACTTTGACTTTATATACCTTTCAAGCTCTTCGTAAAACCCTTCATGACTGCCAAAGGTATAGAGAAAAAGTATCTTGTTTTTAAAATCAGGTTCATAAGAAAGAAGGAATAATTGTTTATTATATTTGAATTTCAACACTCTAACCCCTTGTAATACTCCTTTCTTAGGTTCGCCGAGCAATGGATTTTCTAAAAGTATTTTAACGTGATTATCCAACTCACGTTGAAAATCAGGAAATTGTTTCTTTTTCTTTTTTAAAAAGGCAGGGGATGCTACAGGCGAAAAACTCACCTAACCACACCGAACTTATACGGCTTGCCAAGTCCGGATTTAATTTCTTCTCTTGCTTCAATCGTCTCCCTGATAAAGGCATATGGAAGGTCGGGATTGTCTTCAACTTCCATTGCTATCAAAACATATTCTTCTACCTGATTTGTAAGGGTTCGTCTGTGCGCCCTTGCTTTTGCCGTTATCCTTTTAACTAAATCTTCATGAAGCCTTAAAGATGTTGCTTTCTTCATATTATCCCCTCCTTTTAAGGAGCATACTACATTGAAATACACCGAGTCAATCCCTATGGCTTCTGTGAGAGATTTAAATCTGATTCCCATGCGGAGTCCGCAGAGGCGTAAAAGAGGGGCGGACTGCCCGGCTCAAGGCTTTTTAGGATTTTTTGAGGCTAAAAAACCTCTTTAATCTTCTCTATAAATTTTCCCGCCTTCTCTATGGCGTCTGACGACTCTTCAGGACTAAAAGTGGTTTCGGGATAATAGTCAGCTTCCTCGCATATGGTTTTATGATATGCGTCATAGCCTGTATTTTTATTAAATGTTATTAATAAAGCATGAACATCACAGTTTACAGAAGAATCACTGATGGATTCCTGCCTTCGCAGGAATGACAAAAATCAGAAAGGAGAAACTATGGAAACATTAGACCTGAAGAAGTTAATTAAATTCTCTCCTGACAAGATTTCAAGAGAGATGCTGTCCGACAAGCCCGAGATGCGCATTGCCCTGATGTGTTTAAACGAAGGGCAGAAACTTGAACCGCATAAGGCGCCATTAAGGCTTCTCATGTACTGTGTTCAGGGCAAGGGGACCTTCATCGTCGGAGATGAACGCATTGAGGCAGATGAAAAAACATGCATACTCTGCGAGCCGATGGTGTCTCACGGCTTTGAGGCAGACAAAGGCGAGAAACTTGTTGTTATGGCTATTGTTACGCCAGTAGAGTAATACAAGATACAAGATGCAGGATGCAGGACACCCCCCTCAGTCCCCCCTTGACAAGGGGGGAATTTAAGGGGGGTATGCATCGTAAATCATGAATTATGCATCGTGGCTTAGAACCAGTATTCAGGATACTTTCTGTTGTTTGAAAGGTTATTTACAATAAGCGCAACAATCAAAAGCACGATTGTCCCTGCCCCGACAGGGAGTATGACATAAAGGAATCCAAGATTATGTATTTTCTCTCCTCCGATAACGGCAATTAACGCCGTAGCCCCGCCGGGAGGGTGAATATGAAGATGGCAACGAGACAGACAGGCTTATGTTATACTTTTAAAGAGAAGTGGGGTTATAGCAATGGGAATAATGGAGCAGAAAAGAAAAGAAATGAAGAAAGAGTTCCTGGCGTTGACGCCGCTTCAGCGGATAAGGACTATGAGCGCTGTCTTTAATGATATTATCTCGCTAAAGGCAAGGACGAAAGGTGTGAAAGAATATGAGGTCTATAGAAGATACATTAAAACTTATAAGTAGCATAGTTGATTCACTTTCTAAAAACGATGAGATTAATATTGCGCTTGTTGGAGGATACGGCGCAATTGCTCACGGCGTGGAAAGAACGACAGCGGATGTGGATTTTTGTGTTTATACAGCCATTATTCACGAAAAAGATACGAGTGTCTTTACAGGACTTTTTAGAAATGCGCTGCCCGATAATTTTGAAATCAAATTTATAGAAGGAAGCAAAATCATGGAGGACCCTTTTAAGCACGATGTCATTTTTATCCATGATAAATCAGGAGAGTATCCTAAGATTGATATAATTGTCGCAAAATACAAGTGGGAATTAGAAGGCATAAAATCAGCAAAGCCGTTACAGGACCTATCATTCCCTGTTCTTCCCAAACCCTATCTCATAGCCATGAAATTAAAGGCTGGGGGGCTAAAGGACGATTATGATGCGGCTGAACTGTACGAGCTTCTTTCAGATGAAGAGAAGGAAAAAACTCATGAACTGGCAAATCTTATTCATAAAGAAAAGAAACTTGCACGCCTCATAAAGCCTAAGAAGGTCAAGAGGACAAGAGAGGACAAAGACCAGTTGCTTTAGGGCTGGAGAGTTTTTTGAGCCTCAAAAATCCTGAAGCCTTGAGCCCGGCAGCCTGCTTCCTCTCTTTCACAGTATGATTTATCTCATATTTGTGCCCGTTTTTAAAATTATGTCAGGGGCTTTAAAATTTTACTTACAAAAAACCTGTCTTGCTATAATTAGGCAATGAGGGTATGGTATTGGGTATGGTATTTGAAGAAACAAGATTTTTTCAAAATCTGCCTATAAGCAAGTCCTGTCTGTCTGTCTGTCTGTCTGTCTGTCTGTCTGTCTGTTTTCACCTTTATCATACATCCTGAATTTTTTCAGTGCGAGGCGGCTTCAAGATGAGGGAGGAATTACTGAAAAACATCCGATGTACCCGAAAAATACCGTGAAGTATATCAAGCCCTATCGTAAGTTTTTCCGGGCCGGAGTCAGTTAATGAATGGAAATCACAAAACATTTATGCTTAAATCCACGTATTTATTAAAGGGGATTTTGCTTTTATTTGTCACGGCAATAATAATGCTGGGATTATATGATTTCTTTTGGGTGCATCCTTCGTTTACCGCGCTTATCACTGAAAACACTGAAAAAGAGGCAATCCGTATAGCAACACATATGCAGTCCATCCTTATTACAGAGGATGCTTTAGCAAGTAAAAATGATATACCGGCTGATTTCAATAGGCATCTTAAAGACTTGCAAAGAGACTTCGGCTTTATAAAGGTAAAGGTCTTTTCGCCGTCCGGAGAGGTTTTATATTCTACCGACCCAAAAGACCTGGGATATGTAAATAAAGAAAAATATTTTCATGAAATTGTAATGAAAGGAAAACCCTATTCAAAGGTTGTGCAGAAAGGCGCACAATCCCTTGAAAGGCAAACATTCCAGCTTCACGTAGCGGAGACGTATGTGCCGATAATCCGCGGCAGCAGGATTGCCGGGGTTTTTGAGATATATCTTGATGTCACGGCTACACAAGTGAAACTAAAGAATCTAATGCTTTCCTCTCATCTTAGCTTATTCGGCATGGCGTTGGGCCTTCTGGCGGTAGTTATTATGCTTTCGTGTACCGCAGGCAAAGCCCTTGCAGAACGCGAGCGGATGGAGACAGAGCTTCGTCAGATGCAGAAGGCAGTTGAGACCATGCACATCGGTATTACCATTACCGACACGGAAGGCAGGATTATTAATATGAATCCTGCTGAGGCTGCCATGCACGGGTATGCTGTGGAAGAACTGCTCGGCAAAGATGCGCGCATCTTTGCTCCGCCTGATAACTGGCAACCAATACGCTTTGATGAGATGAAGGCCTTTAAACATTGGGAGCGGGAAAGCGTTAACATCCGAAAGGATGGCAGCCTTTTCCCTGTATATCTGGCATCCGATGTTATTCTGAACGATAGAGGGGAACCTATCGGCATTACTACTGCCTGCATGGATATTACCGAACGCAAGCATACAGAGAGGCAGATTATCAGGCAGGGCGCTGAGTTAAAAGAGATAAACTATGAATTATCAGTGCTGCACAGCGTCTCTTCAGCAATCAGCCGCACAATAGACTTGAATGAACTCCTGCCTATCGTATTAAGCGCTGTTACCGGAATTAGCGTGTTTGCCGTTCAACACAAAGCCGGAATATTTATCATTGAAGGAGACAGGATGAAGCTTGCCTCTCATCTCGGGCACACGGATGAATTTCTGGCTCTGCATAAGAATATAAAGGTTGGGGACTGTCTCTGCGGCCTTGCCGCGAAAACAGGAGAGATTATCGTATCAAAGAATTCCGCAGAAGACAGCAGGCATTCTATTGCATATCCTGATATGACCCCTCACGGACATGTCATTTTGCCTCTCAAGGCTGCAGGTAAGACTGTGGGGGTGTTGTATCTTTATATGCCGCGGGACCTTGAGATAAATGAAGAGAGGATGAAGATACTTTCTAACATAGGAAGCCAGGTCGGGATAGCCATTGAGAATGCAAAACTCTATGAGGAGACAAAAGCGTTCTCGCTCCATGACCCTCTCACAGGGCTTGCCAACAGGCGGATGCTGGACATTATCTTTGAAAGGAATTTTATCAGGGCCAAGAGGTTCTCAAGCCCGCTTTCGGTCCTTATGCTGGATATAGACCACTTTAAAAGATATAATGACGCCTACGGCCACCCGGCAGGGGACAGGCTGCTTTGTGAGGTTGCATATACAACTCTGGAGGAGATAAGGGAGATAGACCTCGTTGCCAGATACGGCGGAGAAGAATTTCTTATCCTGCTGCCGGATACAGACATAACGCATGCGCATGAGGCAGCCGAAAGAATAAGAAAGGCTGTTGAGAAAAAGACGAAGATTACAGTAAGCCTGGGCGTCTCAACCCTTCAACATGGGATGAGAGAAAAAGAAGAGTTGATTGATAAGGCAGATACCGCGCTTTATAAGGCAAAACAGAACGGCAGGAATCGTGTTGAGGCAGCCGATGCTTAAACCCGTATTCAAATCCCTAACAGCAAAGTTTATCTTCATCAGCAGCATAATTATTGCAGTTCTTGCCCTGTATTTCTATGTAGATTTCAGATTTACTTTCCATATAAAAGGTGAGGCTGCAAGGGTTAATATTGTAGGCAGACAGCGGATGCTGATG
>MNVK01000030.1 GCA_001871685.1 Nitrospirae bacterium CG1_02_44_142 | reverse complement strand
GTCGAAATTGAGTTTGATGTAACTTTGTGACTATCTCCTCTCTCGAATATGATAAAATAAAAACGGAGGGTTAAAGAATATCGCATCTATTTACGGAAATATCTCAGGACTGAAAAAAGACTATCTCTATTCCCTTGAAAAGGTTTACCGCAGGAAGGTTCCGGCTGATAAAGTAATAACTCCTGAACTGGCAAGGTATCTTACAGAGCTTTCATCGGAAATCGGAAGACAGATAGGCATTCTGATAACCAGAGACGGAAGGGTTCCCCGGGTCATTGTCGGCGATGCAAAGGGTGTTTTCATTCCAGGGCTTGAAGATTTTCCGCTCGGCAGGCGCGCACTGCGCGGCATTCGCCTGGTGCACACACATCTGAAGAATGAGCCTCTCAGCCAGGATGACCTCACAGACCTGGCCCTTCTCAGGCTTGATATTATTGCCGCAATCGGAGTGAAAGACTCTCTTCCAGACAATATTTATACTGCGCATCTTACGCCGCAGGGTTCAGAAAAGCCGGTGGACGTCTCTCCTGCTGTAAGTTTTCACAGGTTTAATCTTGATTTCATCCCTTTTATAGAGTCGCTTGAAGAAGAGATGGACAGAAAAAGGTCGTTTGACCGGTCGGAGATTCCGACCCGGTCGGGAAAGGACTCGCGCGAAAGGGCAATCCTTATAAGCGTATCCAAGAAGCCGAAATACGAACAGGAAGATTCCCTTGAGGAGTTAAAAGAGCTGGCATTCTCAAGTGATGTGGTTGTGCTTGATACGGTAATCCAGAGGCCCAAAGATATAAACCCGAAGTATCTGATGGGTGAGGGCAAACTGAAAGATGTGATAATCAATGCCCTGAACAAAGGCGCGACGCTTCTAATATTTGATCAAGACTTAAACCCATCTCAGGTAAAGGCAATCGGAGAGATTACAGAAATCAAAGTTATTGACCGCTCGCAGCTCATATTGGACATATTTGCAAGAAGGGCTCACAGCAGGGACGGAAAGGTTCAGGTTGAGCTGGCACAGCTTAAATACAGGCTGCCGAGACTGACAGGAAAGGGAACCGCAATGTCCCGCTTGATGGGAGGAATCGGCGGAAGAGGCCCGGGCGAGATGAAACTTGAGATAGACAGGAGGCGCGTCAGGGACAGGATAACCCTTCTTGAGAATGAACTTAAATCACTGGGCGAGGCACGGAAGCAGAGAAAACAGAGAAGGGTTGAAAAAAGAATTCCCATCGTCTCAATCATAGGATATACAAATGCCGGCAAATCAACACTTCTCAATTCCCTTACAAAAAGCGGCGTGTTTGTGGAGGATAAGATGTTTGCAACGCTTGACACAGCAAGCAGGCGTCTCAGATTCCCAAAAGAAAGAGACGTCATCATCACCGACACAGTAGGTTTTATAAGAGACCTTCCAAAAGATTTGATGACAGCCTTTAAGTCAACGCTTGAAGAGCTTCAGGACGCAGACCTGCTTCTGCATCTTGTGGACATATCCAATCCGAGGTTTGAACAGCAGATGGAATCCGTTGAAAACATACTCAGAGAACTTAACCTGTCAGACAAAAAGAGAATAATTGTATTCAACAAGACAGATAAAGCGGCAGAGGATGAGATTAAAAATATAGCGCTCCGCTACAATGCAATTTGTATATCAGCCTTGAGTCAGTCCACGTTTAACCCGCTCCTTGATGCAATAGAGAAAAATATATGGGATAACGAGAATTTTGAGGGGGATAGGTCCCATAAATCTACCTCGCAGGTAGATTCAAACTATTTGCGTTAAGATAGCATAATGCATTAAATACCACAATACAAATTCTATGCCTCTCATCCCTACTCTTAATCCTGCTGCATATAGTATCATATTAAGTGGACTTTTTGAAGGAAATCGAGGAGAATTTTGACGGCTCAAGCGGCAGGCAGCTTGCGGCTTTTTACACTCAAAAAATAGACGGCTTTCTTTCGGGGATTTTCAATTCAATAGAATCAAAGAAACCTATCGCTCTTATTGCAATCGGAGGATACGGCAGGGCGGAGCTTGCTCCTTATTCTGATATTGATATTATGTTTTTTGCGGAGGATAAAACAGATTCAAAAAAAGTTGAATCCGTGCTTTATAAACTCTGGGATGCAGGGCTTACAGTAGGGCACTGCTTCAGGACTTCTGAGGAATGTATTGCAGAGGCAAAAAAAGACCTGCGGACGCATACATCTTTGCTTGAAGCGAGGTTTATTGCCGGAGACAGAGATATGTATAACTATTTTCATGAGAAAGTTTATCCGGAGCTTGCATACAGAAAGCAGAAAAATTTCATAAGCGGGAAGCTGAAAGAAATGGAGAAAAGGCGCCGGGACTTCGGCGGCTCGGTGTTCCTGCTTGAACCCAATGTAAAGGAAGGGCAGGGAGGGCTCAGGGACATACACACAGTGCTGTGGCTTTCAAAGATTGCGCTGAAGATTAATAACATTGAAGGTATAGCGGATATTATCTCAAGGAATGATTTCAGGAGGTTTATTAAGGCTTATGATTTTCTTCTGAAGGTGAGGTTCTGCCTGCATCTCATAAGCAGCAGGAGGGATGACACTCTTTCATTCAGCATTCAGGATTATGTTTCAAAAAAGATGGGTTTTAATGATTCAAAGAAATTTTCAGGCTCGGAGAGGTTTATGCGGTATTTTTACCTTAAGGCAAGCGCTGTAAAGGAGATAGCATCCACAATATCAGGCATGTGCCTCAGGCAATGGCTGATTACAGGGGACCGGGGAGCAGCAAGAAAGAAAAAAATAACGGATAATTTTCTTTTGTATAAAGGCGTGATTATCTCATCAGAGAAGGATATTTTAAAAAACAACCCGGTCAGCATCATTGAGGCTTTTTGTGCCTTTTCAAAAACAGGCAGATATTTCAGCCATACTCTCAGGGAAGATATTAAGCGCAATCTGCTTTTAGTTGGCAGAAAGGTCAGGAATTCTCGTAAGGCTGTAGCGTTCTTTCTTGAGATATTTAAGGGGAGAAGGGTATATGAGACCCTCAGAGAGATGCATGAAACAGGCGCGCTTGGAAGATTTATTCCTGAATTCGGAGCATTGAAGTCTCTTGTGATTCATGAGCCCTTTCATAGATATACTGTTGATGAGCATACAATGCTTGCAATAAGGAACCTTGAAATATTGACCCCTACAAAGTATAAAAACCTTGAACATCTCGCTGAGATTATGAAGAATATAAAGGAAAGAGAAATACTATTTATGGCGCTGCTCTTTCATGACATAGGCAAGGCTGCCGGCAGGCGGCATGAAGAGGAAGGATACAAAAGGCTTAAAAATATTGTGGAGAGATTCAACCTGGATATTGAGAAACGGCAGAGGATAGAATTCCTTGTTAGAAACCATATCCTGATGTCGGTTTTTGCGTTAAAAAGGGAGATTGATGACGCTGAGGTTATAGCGCAGTTTGCTGACGCAGCCGGTGATGAGGAAAGTCTGAGGGCGCTCTGCCTTGTGACATACGCTGATATGTCTGCTGTTAATCCTGTTTTCCGGACAGAGTGGAAGGCCTATCTCCTTAAAGAACTCTATGAAAAAACGTTAAATCACCTTCGCGGTATAAGGAAAGACCCGGCAGCTTATATAGAAAGTATCCTGTCTTCCCGCGCCGTTGAGGATAGAGAGGGATTAAGCAGTTTCCTAACCGAGATGCCTGAGAGGTATCTGCTCTCAACACCCCCTGAAAAAATACAGGAGGATTACAGCCTTGCGCTTAGTGTCCGGAGCGGCGGTTTTGCAGTATCAATAAGCGAAAAAGCACGAGGCATAACAGAGATAACAATCGGCGCATGGGACAGCCCCGGGCTTTTTTCACGGCTCGTGGGATTCCTCTCTTCAAAAGGGCTGAATATAGTAAGGGCCATGCTGCATACTGGTAAAAATGGTCTTGTTATTGATAAAATTCAAGTTTCAAACTGGAAAGAACTCTGGTGGGAGGGGATGGAAGATTTAATTAAAAATGGGCTGAGGAATGCTGCGGCGGGAGGCGAAACAATAAACCCGCACGGCATCGCAAAAGAGATTAGCGGGAAATTTGATGTGTTTGTGGAGCTTGACAATGAGACCTCTAAAAAGAACACGGTCGTTGAATTTTTCTCTCAGGACAGGCGCGGGCTTCTCTATGATGTGTCTAAGCTTATGCATGAAAGCGGGCTGAATATAATATCGGCAAGGGTTAATACTGAATCAGGCATTGCTCAGGACGTTTTTTATATACAGCAGGCCGGCGGGAAGGTTAATGGAATCAAGGCTGTGGAATTGATTGCATCTCTATGGAAAAATCTAAAAGGATAAAACGAATAGCATATCTTTCTCTGGCCGTACTGCTCATAGGGATAGTTATCTTTGTTTCCCGCGGCCCGCACATATCAAATGCGTTAAAGAAAATAATACTGCCTGAGCTTGAAAACATGACAGGCCGCAAGGTGATAGCCCAGTCAATATATCTTAATTTATTCCCGTTGTTTATTGAGGCCAGGGGGGTGAAGTTCTTTGATGACGAGGGCAACAGGGTTTTGACTGCTGACAGGGTAAAGGGGTATCTGAAACTATCAGGCCTCCGCAGAAAAAAAATAGCGCTGAAAAGGATAGTGATAAAAGAGCCTGAGCTATGGACTGACAGGGAACAGTTGAATGACATAATCAGGAAGGTTAAAAACTATTTGAACAAGGCAGACCCCGGAAAGATGAAGGTTGCAGTGGATGTAATAGAAGTGCGAGATGGAGGATTTAGCTTTTATGCTTCTGCTTATAATGCAGTTTTCACAGGCAAAGGATTAAACGGCGAGGCGCTGTTAGGCGAAACAACGAGATTAAAAGCGAACATAAAAGAACTTGTCTCAAACATCCAGCGTTTTCCTGAATTGAAAGTTGGCGCAGATGCCGTATTGTTTTTCAGGAAAGACGGGATTGACATAAAGAATGTCACTCTCAGGGCCTATGATTCAGAGGTGAAGGCAGGCGGTTTTTATTCGCCTGAAGGGAAAGGCGATATAAAGGCAGACGTTGAACTTGCAGTCAATGCTGTAAAAAAAGTTTTTGGGCTGAAAAATAACGGGGAAGGAAAAATATTTGCAAAGGGCGATATAAAATTTGGAGCAGAGGAGCCTGTTGTGGATATTAAAGTCAGCGGCAATTTTTATCTTCAGTCTTTGATGGAGCTTCTGAAAGTAAAAGAGAGAGTTGAAGGCTGGGTGGATTTTGACGGGAAGATAAGCGGGGCGGGTTCAAAGCTTACAGGCCAAGCGGATGCGACTTTAAAAAAGGGAAATCTTTTTGATGTTGCTGTGGACAGCCTTAAGTGCAATATAGTTTACGGCAACGGAGTCCTGAGTTTCAAAAGCGGTAAGGCAGCGCTTTACAACGGCAGGGCAGACGCAGAGGCAGCCTTAAAAATTCCGAAAGTTGACCATTATTCCGTGAAGGTAAATTTTACGGATGTTGACAGTCAGCCGGCTTTTAAACTTATCGGTATGGATATAGAGGCTCCGAAGGGCAAGGTAAAAGGAGAACTTTTTTCTTCTGACAGTGAATTTAATCCGTCCGGCTGGTTTAGTTACGAAGCTAATCCCCCCTTAACTAAAGGAGGGATGGGGGGATTAGGGAGTGATTTAATCGGGAGGGTAAAGAGGATAAAAGGGGCCTTTAAGGTGCAGGGCAATATGCTTTCCCTTTTCAATACAGAGGTCAGAACTGAAAAATCAGCGCTGGATATAAACGGCACAGTTGATATGTCTGCTTCATTTCTTAATCTAAAAGGCAGGCTTGAGACGCTTGACCTTACAGACCTTACGTCTCCTTATTTTGACCTTCTGAAAGGCACAGGCGGGTTTGAAGGCACAATAACCGGAAAATCTGATAACCCGCTCATAAGCGGCGCAGTAAGAATGAGGGCAGCGTCCTTAAAAGGTTACGGCCTTGATAATGTTTCCGGCGAGCTTTCTTACAGAAAAAATATTCTTGAGATAAAAGGTTTATCAGCTAAAGCAAAAGATGAGGAGCACACAGCAAGGGGACATATAAAATTTAACGCTGCAAAAAAGATTTTTGATTTGAAACAGCCTGATTACAGCCTTGCAGTATCATTAAGAGGCGCTGATATTGAAAGGCTGGCGGCAGCCTTTTATAAAAAACTGCCATTGAAGGGCAGACTGAATACAGACTTTAAGCTAACAGGCAATGGCTCCTATCCTGAATATTCAGGCTCTGCTGCTGTAATGAATGCAGAGGCTTATAAATTTTCAGCAGACTCTCTGACAGCGGATTTTTCCTATAGGAACAAAGATATTGCTGTAAAAAAAGTTGTTATTAAGAAAGGCGGCTCCGCTGTGACAGCTGAAGGAAGAATTTCAGGCATGGAGAAGTTTTCTTTCAAGGCATCCGGCAGTAAGCTATTTTTGAAGGATATTGCGGCGCTGAAAGTCATGCCCGAGGATGCGGTGTTGAATGTCCAGGCGGCAGGCTCAGGCGCTTTTGATAATCCCTCTATAACTATAAACGGGAAGTTATCAGGCGGAACATTTAAAGGCAGGCCTCTTGGCGCAGGAACCATAAATGCCTCTATTAAAAATAAAGATATTCTGTTCAGCGCTGCGCTCTTTAACGGGAAGGCGCTTGTGAAGGGAAAGGCGCGTCTGAGTGATTTACTGCCGTGGAGCGCAGAACTTACCATGACGTCAGGCAGATATGATTTCCTTTTATCGCCGATGTTTAAAGATGTTCCTGATGACCTTGTAGTTAATATGAAGGGAAGTGCGGTAATGTCAGGGACAAGAAAAACCTTTTCGGCTTCTGCAGTTATAAATCAGGTTAATGCGTCTCTTTATGGACACAGCTTTTTTAATGATTCGGATATAAAATTCAGATTTGATAATAGAAAGATGTCGTTTTCTGCATTTACAATACGGAGCGGGAACGCCTCTTTCAGAATGCGCGGCGGTATGGAGATAGGGAAAGAATATAATATAGCTCTTGAAGGGGATTCAGAGCTTTCGCCTCTGAAGGGATTTTCAAAGAAGATTGGCGTTCTTAGAGGGGACGCTGCTTTTGCCCTGACCGTGGCAGGTAAATGGGACAACCCCCAGATAAACGGCAATCTCAATGTGAGCAGCGGGCTGTTTGGATTAAAGGATATACACCAGCGAGTCAGTTCAATAAACGGTTTATTTTATTTTGAGGGAAACAAGATTGCTATACGCAGGCTCTCAGGCAAACTTGGAGGCGGAGATATAGATGCATCAGGCGTTGTCTATCTCAGCGGGTTTAGGCTGAAGAGATTTTATCTTGATACAAAACTGAATAACATTACAGCTCCTGTATCCAAAGAGTTCTCTATTAATTTTGACGGCAGTATCATTTACAAGGGGACTCTTGACGCTCAGAATGTCATTGGCGATGTAAGGGTAAAGAGGGCAAGGTACAGGGAGAGAGTAGAATGGAAAAGCTGGCTTCTTAAGACAAAGCCGGCAGAAAGGCCGAGGGGTGAGCCGACAGGCGCGGAAAAGGCAGCGCTGAATGTGAAGATATACGGAGCGGAAAATATCATTGTGGACAACAACATAGCGCGCGCGCCGTTGAAGGTTGATATGGTTTTGAAAGGCACGATAGGGCAGCCGCTTTTTTTCGGAAGAATTGAGTCTAAGGAAGGCAAGGTCTATTTCAGGAACAGTGAATTCAGGATATTGAATGCAAGCGCAGATTTTACCGACCCGAACAGAATAAATCCAGTAATGGAGATTGTGGCGCAGACCATAGTGAAAGGGTACAACATCAGGCTTAGCCTTGAAGGGCAGATGGAGCGCTTTAATCTCTCTCTTGTTTCTGACCCGCCTCTTGAGGAGACGGATATACTCAGTCTGCTTACCGTGGGGCAGATAGGGAAACAATTAAAAGGGCTTGAAGGAGGAATCGGAGCGGGCGAGGCTGCTTCATTTCTAACAGGCAAGGTTCAGGATGTTTTTGAAGACAGGCTGAGAAATATAACAGGGCTTGACAGGGTTCAGGTGGACCCTTATGTGTCCAAGTCCACAGGCGCTATAGGCCCGAGAGTTACCGCATCAAAGAGACTTTTGGGCGATAAACTGTTTGTGACTTACACATCTACTGTGGGTTCTACAGAGGAACAGGTGCTCAAGCTTGAGTATCTTCTTGATAAGAATGTCTCGCTGGTTGGTGTGAGGGATGAAAAAGGCAGCGTTGGCGGAGATATTAAGTTCAGATTTGAATTTAAATGAGAACAGAGCAACAGGACAACAATGAATAGTGCAATAGAGCAGCAGGGGTCCCCAGAAAGTCGCAGACTTTCTGGGGCAGAGAGCAGCCCCGATTTAATCGGGGCGCTACTGCTCTACTGCGCTACTGCACTGCTAATCTGTTTATTATTGTCCTCTTCCGTTGAGGCGTCGGATACAGTAATACAAAAGATAAATATCGAAGGGTTGCATTCCATAAAAAGCGAAGAACTCCTGGACCTTTTAAACATAAAGATTGGCGATATTTTTAATCCGGCCTCTGTCCGCTCCGGGATAAAACTGGCATTTCTTAAAGGGATATTTGAAGACATATCTGTTGAAGTTGATGATAAAGATAAAACCTTCATAAGGGTAAAGGTAAGGGAGAGGAATATAATAAGAAAAGTTGTTATTGCCGGAAATCAGCGTCTTTCAAAGAAGCTCATAAAAAACCGTTTTCCATTAAGAGAAGAACAGGTTATGAGATACGACCTCATTGAAGGCGCTGTAAAGGAGCTTAAAAAGGCATTATCTGAGAGGGGATTCCCGTATGCTGATATAAAACTCGCTGTAAAGGACGCCGGCAGTCCGGACAAGGTGGATATTTTCCTGACGATAAATGAGGGAGCGCCTGAGATAATAAAAAGCATTAAAATTATCGGGCCTGCGGAAGCGAAAGAATTAATCAAAATAGAGGAAGGCGGCATTTACGACCGGGTTAGATTAAGAAAAGAAATGGAGGAAATAAGGCTGTATTATAAGAAAAACAATTTTCTGAAACCGGTTGTCGGCCCATATACTTTCAGCAATGGCAGTCTTGAGATTAACATAGACCCGGGTAAAAAACTTGAAGTTGTGTTTGAAAATAACTCTGCTCTGAATTCAGAGGCTCTCATTAAAGAGACGCCGTTTTTTGAGGCCGAGGACTTCAGGGACGACCTTGTTGAAGAGGCCGTATCAAGGATTGTGTCTTTATACCATATAAAAGGGTTTCCTTTTGCTCAGGTTGCGCCGGTTATAGCCTCGGACAAAGATACAGTTACTATACGATTTTTTATTTTTGAGGGAAACGAGGTTATCGTCAATTCAGTTGTCTTTGAAGGTATAACCATACCTGTGAAAAACCTGAAAGAGGCAATGTTATTAAGAGAAAAGAAGCCTTATAATCCGGACCTTATAGACTCAGATAAAGAAGCGTTAATAGGGTTTTACAATGCGCTCGGCTATCTGAATGCAGGAATAGATGACGTCAGAGCTGCGGTAAAAGATTCCCGCGCTGACCTTATCATAAAAATTACAGAAGGCGCAAAGACCCTGATAGAAGGCATTGAGATAAAGGGAGCCAGGTTTATCTCAAAGGAAGATATAATCAAGGCTGTCAGGATAAAAACAGGGGACCCCTATAATGAAGTTGATATATCGGATGCAAGATATAAGATTATTGACCTCTATTGGAACAGCGGTTTTGTGGACTCAAGGGTTGATATAAAACAGGCAGTCGGAGAATCCGCCACAGGTGGAGGGATAAAGGTTATTTTTGAAATAGACGAAGGAAATCTCAGTCTTTTCGGAAAAACCGTGATAAGCGGCAATGCCGAGACAAAGAGCGAGGCAATAAAGAGAGAACTGCTCTATAATAACGGAACTTCCTTTAATCCTTATCTTCTCACAAAAACGCGTCAGAGACTTTATAAGCTGTGCCTGTTTACCGATGTGGATGTGAATGCTATAGAGAAAGAGGACAATGCTAAAAATGTTCATGTCAGGGTGAAAGAAGGGAATGCGGGCGTTGTTGAGGTTGGCGTCGGATATGGAGATTATGAGCGGTTCAGGGGGGCATTTGATATAAGCTACAGGAATCTTTTTGGAATGAACAGACAGGCGTCATTCAGGACTGAGGTCAGCTCGCTTGAGCAGCGTTATATAGTGAATTATACTGAGCCGTGGTTTTTAGGCAAGCAGCTTCCCTTTAAAGCGCTGCTCATGAAAGAAGAAAGAACGGAAAAGAGCATAGAGACCCGTGAGACGCGGTATAAACTTAGGAGGCACACTGCGAGCGTAGGCTTTGAGAAGAAATTCAGCGAAAGGGTGAAAGGTGAGATTTTTTATGATTTTTCATTAGTCAAAACTTTTGAGGTAAAGCCTGACGTCATACTTACGAAAGAAGATGTTGGAACGCTTGCAATTGCAGGGATAAGGCCGGGCATAGCCTACGATACGAGAGACAATCCGTTTGACCCCAGAAAAGGCGTGTTTGCAGGAATATCCGTGAAAACAGCGACAGGATACCTTCTCTCAGAGACGGATTTTGTAAAGACAATAGCCAATGGAAGCGTTTATAAAGAATTAAATAAATATTTTGTTGCTGCGGCGTCTTTAAAAGGCGGGATGGCGTATGGTTTTAACGATACGACGGATCTGCCGCTTGTGGAGAGGTTTTTTCTGGGCGGCAGGACTACAGTGCGCGGATATGAACAGGATACGCTTGGGCCTAAAGGCGCTGACGGCTCTCCGACAGGCGGTAATGTGTTTATCCTGACAAATCTTGAACTAAGAACCGATGTTATCAAAGGTTTTGGCCTTGTGACATTCCTTGACGGCGGCAATGTATGGAACGAAACCGGCGATATAAAATTTTCAGAGATGAAATATACTGCTGGCGCAGGCATAAGATATAATACGCCTGTGGGACCTCTGAGGATTGACTACGGCCATAAACTGAATAGGGAAGCAGGTGAAAGCAAAGGAGAAGTGCATTTCAGCATCGGACATGCGTTCTAATTTGAGCGGCAATATATTTTACTCAGTCATCACTTTGTCCGGAAGCTCGTCCGTATCGCCCGGAGTTACAGGAAAATGTTTTGCAAGAAGCGCTCCGGCCTCTCTTATGGCATTACATAAAGAATCGCACGCCCGGCCATCTTTTATCCCCTGAGATACGGTTAGTGCAAATTTATTCAGAGTCTCCTGTCCAATCTTTTTATGAATCCCTTTGTCGGCAAGCGCCCAGACCTTTCTTTCAAGGATGGAGATAAAGAACAGGACTCCGGTATTTTGTCTGGTCTTATAAAGCCCCTTTTCATAAAAGGCACTCACAGCCCTCTGCCGTACAGTTTCCTCTTTTCTCCTGAAGCCGATTAATGAGGTTTTAAGAACAGGAAATTTCCCGAATAGAAATCTTGCCGGGAAAAACAAGACAAGACTCGCAGGAATAAATGACCAGACAGACGAATTAAAGTATAAGGCGGTTATAATGAGCGAGATGAGACTTCCGGCAAATATTCCCCCTAAGATTTCCGCTTCAATATATCGGTCGCTGCTGCCGACAACCATAACAGCAATCTCTCCGAGGGTGCGGGATTCAACATCACGGGTTGTCTCTTCTATCTTTTTTTTCTCTTCTTCAGTGAAAAATCTTTTTGCCTTTGAATTATTTTCCATTACCAGCCTCCTGATGCTCCGCCCCCGCCAAAACTGCCGCCTCCCCCGCTGAACCCTCCGAAGTCTCCGCCTCCGCTAAAGCCTCCGCCTGACCCATAGTATCCGCCGCCGGACCAGAAACCGCCGCTACTGTAACGTCGGCCTGAGGAGAAAAGTTTCGGCAGAAAAATTCCTGCAGTCAATCCAACAGCGGAGAGAATGATAAATGAAATAAGCCCGACGGGCATAAGTGTTTGGTGGACAATAGCAGGAAGACCTATCGCTCCAGATACGCCTCCAAAGATGCGCGACATACTCCCTATGAACAGTAAAACTATTCCTCCAAAGATAAGAAGGGTTAAGAAGCTGTGTATGGCGTCCTTCTGTTTGGGCAAATGATTTTTATCAGCCTTAAACTCTCCCCTGGCTGCATCAATAAGAGAATGAACGCCTGCGACAAAACCGCCGTCAAAATCGCCTCTTTTGAAACTCGGTTTTATAACCAGGTCAACGATTCTTCCTGCAGTTAGGTCGGTCAACGGCCCTTCAAGTCCGCGGCCGACCTCAACCCTTATCTTTTTGTCCTGTTTGGATACGAGAAAAATTACCCCGTTATCTTTTCCTTTTTGTCCTATCTTCCATGACTCAGCAGCCTTAACGCTGAATTCTTCCAAAACCTCTCCTTCAAGAGAGGGGATTGTGAGGATGACAATCTGTGTTGAATCTGTCTGTTCAAAAGAATTCAGCTCTTTTTCCAATTCAGCCTTAGCTGCCGGGGATATCATATTTGCGTAATCATTAACGTGCCCCTGCAGTTTCGGCACATCAAGGGCATAAGAAATAGAAAAAAGTGATAAAAAAGCTATCAGTGATATAAAAGACAGGAAAAGACAGGGCATGGTATTTGAACGGATTCTTTTGCCGATAGTCCCAACAACCCCCTTAATCCCCCTTAACAAAGGGGGACTCAGGGGGGGTATGAGGCAAAAGCCCTCGGAGCCCTGATTTTTATCGGGGCGAGAATGAGTGAAAATATTATACCCTGTCTTTCTGTTTAAAAAGCTCAATTAAAACTTCACCTGCGGAGCCTTTTCGGTTCCCGCCTCTGCCTTAAACGGCTCTTTGAGCTTCAGATGAAGCAGCAAATTGTTTGTTAAATTATTCGGGAATATCCTGATTGATGTGTTGAAAGTCTCAACAGCCTTGTTGTAGCGTATGCGCGCAACATTTATCCTGTTCTCCGTTCCTTCAAGCTGGTGCTGGAGGTCTCTGAAGTTCTGATTTGCCTTAAGGTCTGGATATTTCTCTACCACGACCATGAGTCTGGAAAGTGCGCTGCTCATGGCGCCCTGCGCCTCCTGGAACTGAGTAAAGGCCTTAGGGTTATCAAGCATGCTTTTTGACATCTGTATGGAACCGACCTTGGCCCTGGCCTCTGTTACTGCGGTAAGCGTTTCTCTTTCATGCTTGGCGTAGCCCTTTACGACTTCTACAAGATTCGGTATTAAATCATTTCTCCTCTGGTATGATGCTTCAACATCGCCCCATGCCGCCTTAACAGACTCTTCATTTGCCTGCATTGTGTTATAACCGCAGCCTGAGATACTGAGCAGCATCAGGCTAAGGACAACATACAGAAACTTTTTTTTCATTACATCCTCCGGTTTCGTCATTCCGCACCTGCCTGCGGTAGGCAGGCTTGATGCGGAATCCAGTCTTTTATCTATCAATTTGTTGACTATTCCAGCCCCGGGTTTATCTTGACATAAATCCCGGACAACCGGCAAATCCTCTGCATCCTGCTTTTCTCAATTTGCAGGAAGCATTGCCGCAAATATTTATCTGTAAATACCTGTCTCCTCGGCGAGGAGGGCTTATTTTCGTTGCCTCTTTCGCAGCTATTTTCTTTTTGGTTTTGATTTACGGGCGCCTTTCTTAGAGGATGCTTTAGAAGAAACGCTTTCGAGTTTAGCTATCTGCGATTCAAGTTTTTTTACCCCCTTGATTGTTGATATTACCTTCATGTCAAGCAATGGATTCTTGGAGCCTTTTGAAGCGATATCGTAAACCTTTCCGCCGAGTTCTGTGAAATTAGACTGAACCTTCATTTTCAGTTCAAAAACCTTGTATCTTCTCTTTCCCTCTTCGGCAAGTTCCTCTGCTTTTTCAGCTGCGACAGTAGCTCCTTTTCTTACAGCGGCAATGCTCTCATCAACGCCTTTCTGGATGTCTTTTTTAACCTTGTCCCATAGTCCCATAAAATTCCTCCTTCATAAAATTAATTGATACTCCACTAATATATCATAAAAAACTCATTTGATGACAAAAATCTGTCCCTATCTGTTTGTGAATTGCAGTGGCATTGCTGCTTACCTAATGCAATGTGAAAATTACCTTGATTTCATGGCGGTATTTGTGTAACCCTAATACTATCTGTCATTCCCCGATTTAATCGGGGAATCCAGAGTTTTTTAATAAGGGACTGGATT
>MNVK01000006.1 GCA_001871685.1 Nitrospirae bacterium CG1_02_44_142 | reverse complement strand
AATGAGAGCCTCCTGAAATTAAACAAGACAAAATCCAATTTTATTGCAAATATCTCACACGAACTGAGGACGCCGCTTACATCCATAAAGGGAGCAATGGACTATCTGTCCGTAAGGCTTGCAATGCACAAAAAAGACAACGAGGAAGACCTTAAGGTATTTTTTGAAGTGATTAAAAAAAATGCCGAGAGGCTGATAAGGCTGGTAAATAATGTGCTTGACTATGAGCGGATAGAACTTGGCGAATTAGAAATGCACTTTAAAGAGATAAACCTTAAAAACGTCTTTGACGAGGTTATCACAGGATTCAGACCGATTTCAGAGGAGAAAAAAGTCAGTATAGAACTTAAAGCAGAGGATGTAACGGTTCATGCGGATGAAGACAGGATAAAGCAGGCGCTGACAAATCTTCTTTCCAATGCGTTAAACTTCAGCCCTGAGGCTTCCAATATCATTGTCACGCTTAACGAGGCGGACGGATATGCAAATGCAGGCGTAGAGGACAGCGGATGCGGCATTACCGAGAGTGAAAGAGAGATGATTTTCAGGCAATTCTACTCAAAGGGCGTAAAAAACGGCACAGGGCTGGGACTGGCAATATGCAAAGGCATAATAGAAGCCCATAACGGAGATATCGGGGTAAAAACTGTTGAGGGCAAAGGCAGCCGCTTCTGGTTTACCATACCCAAGACAAGAAAGGAGGCGCTCCTGAATGAAAAAACACGTACTTGTAGTAGATGACGACCCTGACATATTAAAGGTGCTTAAGGCAAACCTTGAGTTATACGGATTTGAGACCGTAACATCCGAAAACTGGACAAAGGCAAAAGAGATACTAAAGGAGCAACTGCCTGACCTTATAATTCTTGACCTTATGCTCCCTGACGGTGACGGCGTCCAGATATGCAGATTATTGAAAGACCGGCATCCCAGAATCCCCATTATCATGCTCACGGCAAAAGACAGCGTATCGGACAAGGTGATGGGCTTTGAAAGCGGCGCTGACGATTACATAGTAAAGCCTTTTGAAACGCTTGAACTCATAGCAAGGATAAAGGTGTGCCTCAAAAGGACTATGCCTCTTGACAGCGCAATCGCAATCAATAATCTGGAAGTCAATTTCAGCGCTCACACAGTTAAACTCAAAGGCAAAGAGCTTGAACTCACTCCAAAGGAATATGAACTGCTTTATCTCTTTATCACAAACAGAGGCGAGGTAATCAGCAGGGAATTTATCAGAAAAAAGATATGGAGAGATTCTAAAATATATTCCTGGAGCAGGGTTATAGACGTCCATATCCAGCATCTCAGGCATAAGATAGAAAAAGATCCTTCCGAGCCTGAGTATATCTTAACCGTGCCCGGCGCCGGATACAAATTTAAAATAGAAAAATAGCGATACCGCTTAAAACCTACGTTCACCGTCATTGCGAGTCCCGAGCAGCTCGGGGCGTGGCAATCTTATTACAAATTAGAGATTGCTTCGCCTTGCTCTCAATGACAATTTTCTATTGTCATTCTCCAATTAAAAACTAAGCCTTTCGCTTCCCGAAACATTTACAGAATCTTTACACGAATTAACATCACATTTACCAATTAGTGGTTTAGGATTTAGGTATGCAGGAGACAAAAATATAAAAAGGGGGTGGGACATACTATATCGGGGAGTAAAGAAAGGGTAAATTTAAACAAGTTAGAAAGGAGGACAGCACATGAAAGGGAAAAGAATTTTTGCACTGCTGGTGATATTTATTGCCGGGCTCTTTGTATTCTTTAATTCCACAAGCACAGAGGCGGCAAAGGCAAAGACGCCAAAGGCGTCAAAAGAGGGACAGGCATGTATAACCTGCCATAAGGCTCAGTCGCCGGCTTTTGTAAAGGAATGGGAACTCAGCAGACATGCCCAAAAGGGTGTTGACTGTTACTCGTGCCATAGAGCTGAAAAGACGGACACTGACGCAATGCAGCACAACGGATTTACAATATCAGTGCTTGTAACGCCTAATGACTGCGCAAAATGCCATGCCAAAGAAGTGAAGGAGATGACTACAAGCCACCACGCAAAGGCTGGAGACATCCTCAACTCAGCGGACAACTATCTTGGCCAAGTCGTCGGAGGACAGGAGGCTGTTGCGGTTGGATGTGTTCAGTGTCATGGGGCAAAGGTAAAGATGTCGGCAAACGGCAAGCTTGATACAAATAGCTGGCCTAATACAGGAATCGGAAGAATCAATCCAGATGGCTCCAAGGGTTCATGCTCAGCCTGTCATACAAGACATAACTTCTCAAAGGCTCAGGCAAGAGAACCCCAGACATGCGGTAAATGCCATATTGGCCCCGACCATCCGCAGCTTGAGGTATACGAAGAATCCAAACACGGCATCCTTTACGAGGCAAATAAGGAAAGACTCAACATGCATAAGGACAAATGGGTGGTTGGAGTAGATTACTCAGCAGCCCCCACTTGCGCAACATGCCACATGAGCGCAACGCCTAATCAGGCTGTAACACATGACGTCGGCGCAAGAATAAGCTGGACACTAAGACCTCCAATATCCAAGAAACTTGTCAATGATGCAAAGAAACGCGAGGCTATGAAGGATGTATGCGGAAACTGTCATTCCTCCCCATTCATAGAGGGACATTACAAACAGTTTGATAACCTCGTCAATCTCTATAACGACAAATTCGCAAAGCCGGCAACAGCCATCAGAAAAGAGCTTATGGATAAGGGCAAAATCACGAAGGCTGACTTTGATGACAAATTGGACTGGATGTATTGGGAACTGTGGCATCATGAAGGCAGAAGGGCAAGACATGGCGCAGCTATGTCCGGTCCTGACTACGCCTGGTGGCACGGAATTTACGATGTGGCAAAAAACTTCTACACCGAATTTTTGCCCGAAGTGAAACGCGTGGCAGGCCCTGAGCTTTACAATGAAATAGTGAAGAAATATCTTGACCCCGATGTAAGACATGAATGGTACACAAAGGGCATGAGCAAGGAACAGCTTGAAAAAATCAAAAAGTATTATGAAGAAAGATACGGCGGCGCAGCCGCAAAGTAATTAAGACAAAGGGCGGGGCATTGCCCCGCCCTTTTATTTGTAAATTCTGTAAAAATAAGGAGGCTCAATGAAAAGGTTTCCTATGAAGATATGCTTAATCGTATTTTCCCTTATACTCATCACAACGAGCGCTGTTATTGCAAAGGAAAAGAAACACATCAAGACCTCTGAGGACCAGGAATGCTCTGAGTGTCACGGCGCACAGATGCAGGTATGGCAGGATGGCAAGCATGGGCTGATGAATGTTAAATGCATTGTATGCCACGGCTCTACTGATAAGAATTTTACGCCAAAGCCGGATATTTACAAATGCAGGGGATGTCATGAGGAAAAGGTTGCCGATGTGAAGAAAAATCTTTCCAAAGGCATAAAGACATGTTTTATATGCCATGACCATCATTCATTAACAACAAAATTTCACGCTAAAGGGGGAAAATAAATGGATATTACAAGAAGACAGCTTCTTAAATACTCTGCCGCAATTGCAGCTGCGTCCGCTATCGGGCTTGAACTGCCTCTGCCTGACAAAGTTGATGCCGCCCATGTTGAGAAGTGGGTAAAGACTGTATGCAGATACTGCGGCGCAGGCTGTGGCGTTTATGCAGGTGTGGACAAAGGCAGGGTCGTTGCTGTGAAAGGCGATAAGGATAACTGGAATAAGGGGTTTCTTTGTATTAAAGGATATTATCTGCCGCCAATCCTTTATTCTGCTGACAGGGCAAAATACCCGATGCTTAATAAGGGCGGCAAGTTTGTTCGTATCTCATGGAAAGAGGCGATGGACCTGATGACAGAGAAGTTTGCCGATTCCATAAAGAAACATGGAGTCCACTCCGTGGCATTCTATGGTTCAGGACAGGCCTATTCTGAAGAGTCTTATTTTATGAATAAGCTTTTCAAAGGCGGTCTCGGCACAAATAACATTGACGGCAATCCGAGGCTCTGCATGGCGTCTGCGGCAGTGGGTTATGTTTCGACCTTCGGCAAAGATGAACCGATGGGCGCCTATGATGATATTTATCATTCAGAGTGCTTCTTCATCATCGGCTCAAATATGGCAGAGTGCCACCCTGTTATATTCAGAATCATAAATGAGCGAAAGCAAAAGGATAAAAATGTAAAGATAATCATGGCTGACCCCAGAAAGACCCTTTCTGCAAGGATAGCGGATATGCACATGAGCTTTATTCCTGGAACAGACCTGGCAATCCTGAATGCCATGGCTCATGTGATTGTAAAAGAAAACCTTTACAGCAAAGAGTATGTAAATCATCACCTCGTATTTAAGACCGTCAAAGGCGACAAACCTGCAAAGGTATCCTTTGAAGAGTATGTGAAATTCCTTGACGAATACACCCCTGAGATGGCGGAAAAGGTCTCAAAATGTCCTAAAGACGACATAATAAAGGCCGCCCGCTGGTTTGCTCAATCAAGAGCAACGATGAGTTTCTGGACCATGGGACTTAATCAAAGGACGAGGGGCGTATGGGCCAATAATCTGGTGCATAATCTGCATCTCTTGACCGGGCAGATAAACAGGCCCGGCGCCACTTCATTCTCATTAACAGGACAACCGAATGCCTGCGGAGGCGTAAGAGATACAGGGCTTCTCAGCCATCTCCTGCCTTATGGAAGACTCGTTGCGAATGAAGGGCATAGGGAGGAAATGGAAAAGTTCTGGGGGATTTCAAAGGGCAAAATTCATCCAAAACCGGGGCCAACAGCAGTTGATATATTCAGGTCCTTCAATAAGGGCGATATAAAAGCTCTCTGGGTTGCATGCACAAATCCCGGACAGAGCCTGCCGAATCTCGCGCCGTATAGAAAAGGCATGGAGGCAAAAGATACATTCCTTGTTGTCTCAGATACCTATCATCCAACAAGGACCACAGAGCTCGCTGACTTAGTGCTTCCAGCAGCGTTATGGGCAGAAAAGGACGGCACTTATGGACAGTCTGAACGGAGGTATCAGTATCTTGAAAAGGCAGTGCAGCCGCCCGCAGAGGCAAGGCCTGATTTGGACGTCATGCTTGAGTTTGCCCACAAGCTCTTTTCAAAACTTGACAGGACAGATGAGGTCAAGAAACTCTTTAACTTCAAGACATCAGAGGATGTCTGGAATGAAATGAGACTTGCCTCAAAAAATACGGCCTATGACTTTATGGGAATGACAAGGGCAAGGATGAAAAAAGCGCACGGCATTCAGTGGCCGTGCCCTACGGAAGACCATCCCGGGACGGTGAGAAGATACACCGCCAAATACGGCGATGTGCTTGTGAAAAAATTTGACCCCGCTGCATCTGACGTCTCATTCTACGGCGCCAAGGCAGACGGCAACAGGGCCGCAATATGGTTAAGGCCATATAAAGGCCCGGTAGAGCCTGCTGATGCTGAGTACCCTTTTGTACTGACTACCGGCAGACAGATAGAACACTGGCACACAGGCACCATGACTCTCAAGGTTCCAGAATTGAAGCGCTCAGCGCCTAATGCCTATGTTGAGATTAACCCAAGGGATGCGCAGAATTTAGGTATTAAGAGCAGAGACAAGGTGAAACTTACATCAAGAAGGGGTTCCATAATCCTTGAGGCAAAGGTTATGGATGTCCCAAGGGACGGCCTGGTTTTTGTCCCGATGCACTATCCCGACAAACTTATAAATCAGCTCACGATAGACGCCTATGACGCCATGTCTAAACAGCCTGAGTTTAAGATATGCGCAGTGAAAATTGAGAAGGCCTAATGCCGGTTGTAAGCGTCATAGTGGAGATTGAAGATGGCTCCGGCGAGGCTGTGCTTCACAGCCTCGCCGTAATCGGCAACGTAAGTGTTTTTGGCGTTAAAGACAACCAGATTGTAGCTGTAATAGAAGGCAAGGACCTGACAGCCATACAAAACACAATCAAAATACTATATTCCACTAAAAATATACTCGGCGCATATCCTGTCTTTGCCTGCGGATATGAATAAAAAACTTCTAAGGCCTCCCGGCGCTCTTGCCGAAATAGACTTTTCCGCTAAATGCATACGCTGCGGGAAATGCAGCCAGTCCTGTCCGTACAAATCCATAAAAACTGCAACCCTGCTGGACGGCTTAACAGTTATGGGGACGCCCTTCATCAAGGCCAGGGAAATGCCGTGCTATCTCTGTATGAAGTGTCCTCCTGTCTGCCCGTCCGGCGCATTAGATAGGAAATTAAAAAACAAACAGGATGTGAGGATGGGTACAGCACGGATAAACAAAAAACAATGCCTGGCCTGGCAGGGCACTCTTTGCAGGAGCTGCTACCAGAGCTGTCCTGTATTTGATGAGGCAATAAAGATGGACAACGAACTCAGGCCTGTTGTGGATGAAAAAAAGTGCGTTGGCTGCGGGATATGTGAAAATGTGTGTCCGGTTGAGCCTGCTGCAATAGAAGTGAAGGCAAAGTAAATGAGGATTAGAGTCTTAAGAAGAATCGCACAAATCTTAACAGTATTCCTGATAATTGCCATTCCCGTTCTAAATAAAAAGGGTGTAACTCTTATCACCGGGACACTTTATTCTCTCAGCGTTGACGGGATATGGATAACAGACCCCTTAAGCGGTTTTCAGGTGATTATATCTTCCTTCTCAGCAGACAGAATTCTCCTGTTGTCAATGGTTATTCCCGCTGCCCTGGCGCTTGCATTCGGAAGAGTATTTTGCGGATGGATGTGCCCTCAAAATGCTATCTCTGAATTCTTTGATTATATATCCAGAAAAATCCCCCCTTTACCCCCCTTTAGTAAAGGGGGGATGGGGGGATTTCAAATATTCAATATAACTCCATCGGCAAAACCGCGTTATGTCATTATGTTCCTTTTGCTTGTATCCGCGCCTTTATTGGGATTTCCGGTTGCCAATCTTATATCCGCTCCGGGGATAATCTCTGTGCAGGTCTCAAAATATTTCTACGAAGGGATTGTCGGCCTTGAACTCGGGTTAATCGGAATAATTGTCATATCCGAGGTTTTTATTATACGCCGGGGCTGGTGCAATTACATCTGCCCTGTCGGCAGTTTTTTAGGAATTTTCAGATTCAAAAGGACCATGAAGGTTATCTATACCGAAGACTCAGAACACACCTGCGGCGGATGTATGGAATGTGTTACAGCCTGCCAGTTAGGCCTGAACCCAATGGAAGGCAGAATATATCCGCTCTGTCACAACTGCGGAGACTGCATAGATATATGCGAAAAGATAAAAAGCAGGGGAAAACCCCTTTCGTTTAAATTTTAATTTTTTTAGCCCTTGTAATTTTTGAAAATTACACTATGATTTAAATCATAGAACTAAAATGCGGTTACCCTTAAAATTATCTGAAACAACAACCGGATTATCTCCGGAAATCTTGAAGGAGGCGCTTATGAGCAATAAGGCTGCAAGAAATCTCTTTATCTACGGCAGTCTCTTTTTCTTTGTTATCTTTCTTGCCCTCACATTTGACACCATGGGAAAACTTGATAAGAGGGCTCCCGAGATAACAGAAGAAGTGAATGCAGGGAAAATGGTCTGGCACAAGTATGACTGCATCGGATGCCATACCATTTTCGGAAACGGTTCCTACTTTGCGCCGGACATGACAAAGACCGCTGAGAAGAAACCAAAGGAATATCTTAAAAAATTTCTTATGGACCCAAAGGCTGTCAATCCACAGGCATCAATGCCTAAACTTGGAATAACCTCTGAAGAGGCTGACAAACTGATAGCGTTCCTCGGATGGACTTCAAAGGTTGACACCAACGGCTGGCCGCCTAAGCCGATTCTCGCCACGGCAGCAGGTGTTGCTGGAAGGGAACTTACAGGAGGCCAAAAACTCTATCAGTCTCTCGGCTGTTCCAACTGCCACATGGTAAACGGCATCGGAGGGACAACCGCCCCTGAGCTGACTAATGTCGGCAGCAAAAGAGATAAGGCGTGGCTTACAGGTCATTTCAAAAACCCGTCAGCCTATGTGCCCAACTCTGCAATGCCTGCTTTTGGGAATCTGTCGGAAAAAGAACTTAATGATTTAACAGACTATATGCTTACGCTTAAGCAGGAGGTGAAAAAATGACGATAAAACATGAAAGTCAAAAGATAGCGCAGAATTTCTATACATTTGCCGTGCTTCTGTTCCTTGTGCAGGTAGTGGTCGGCATAATAGCAGCAGTCCAGTTCATCTGGCCCGGCTTTTTCATCCTGAACTTCAACACAATAAGGACTCTCCATATCAACGCCCTTGTGGTGTGGCTGCTTGTGGGGTTCATGGGCGCAACCTATTATGTTGTTTCTGAAGAATCGGAGACTGAGTTATGGAGCCTTCCCCTTGCAAAATTCCAGTTTTGGGCCACGGTTGTAACCATCACTGCAGTGGTTCTCGGCTACATTATTATGGGATTATACCCACAGGCAAACATCCTGGTATCCGGCACACAGCTTTTAAATGAAGGCAGGGAATATATTGAGGCTCCCCGCTGGGCAGATATCCTTATCGTCGTATCAGTGCTCCTCTTCCTACTGAACTGTTCTATGACCGTGTTCAAAACAAAGAAGTGGACAGGCATTCAGGGTGTTCTCCTCGGCGGCCTTGTTTTTCTCGCCTTGATGTATCTTCCCGGCATGTTCTACACAAAGAGCATGGTAAAAGACCAGTTCTGGTGGTGGTGGGTTGTGCATCTATGGGTTGAGGGCGCTTGGGAAATCATTGCAGGCGCACTGCTCGCTTTTATGTTGATGAAGCTTATCGGCGCAAAAAGAGAGGTAGTTGAAAAGTGGATGTATATAGAGGTCGGCCTTGTCATGTTTACAGGAATCCTCGGCACAGGGCATCACTATTACTGGATTGGCACGCCGTCTTACTGGTTATGGGTTGGCGGTATATTCAGCTCGCTTGAACCGCTTCCATTGCTTGTGATGGTCTGGGACGCCTTCAGGACGACGAGAGAACACAGACAGGTCACGAATAAGGTGGGTTTATTCTATGCAGTTGCACATGCAATATTCAACTTTGTGGGTGCAGGCCTCTGGGGTATTATTCACACTCTTCCACAGGTCAATAAGTGGACACATGGAACTCAGATAACAACAGCACATGGACACCTTGCATTCTACGGCGCATACGTCCTTCTTGTCATGGCGATGATTTATGTAACGCTTCCGGCAATCAGGGGGGTAAAGGAATTTAATTCATCAAGGGCATATCAGTCCTTCTGGTGGCTGACAATATCAATGGTGTTTATTGTTCTCACTATCACAGGCGCAGGAATGGTTCAGACCTATATGGAAAGGCTCATGGGGCTTGATTATGTCGCGGTAAAGGCGAACTACAATCTCTGGTTCTGGATATTGAGGGCGATATTCGGGGTTGGTTTCCTTGTCGGGGTTGGGATATTTGTTGTGGATTACTTCAAGCTCGGCAAAGAGCCTGCGAGGCTTAAGTCAGCGGCATAAATGGTTTAAATCGGCATTAACAAGAGGGGGAGTCTTCGAGACTCCCCCCCTCCTCCGGCCGCCATTTACCTAAACGAAAAAAACCTCAAAAGAAAAATGTGATACAATATAACAGAGGTTTGCAGGGATATTACCAAGAAGTTACGGTGAGAGAATGAAAATAAAAAAATTGAAGGAGGATAGGTCATGAAAAAACCTGTTGTAGATTGGGACACATGTATAGGATGCGGTTCCTGCGTTGAACTCTGCCCTGAGGTCTTTGAATTAAAGGATGATAAGGCATCTGTCAAAGCCCCTGAAAAATGCGGGACTTGCAACTGCCAGGAAGCTGCTGATATATGCCCTGTTGAAGCGATAAAGATAGTTGAAGAATGATTTGAAGCAAACCAAAGAATAAGTTATGAAGATATTGCTTTTAAGCGTATGCATCCTCGCGCTTGCAATATCATTCTGCCCGCTGTCGTCATTTGCTACTACCGAATATGCGCGTCAGACAGGATTTCAAGAGAGATGATATCTGATTGGCATTTAAATAGGACTTGACGCCTATCACAGATTTGGCTCCCGGGGAGGGATTCGAACCCCCGACAGGGTGGTTAACAGCCACCTGCTCTGCCAGCTGAGCTACCCGGGAATTTCTCGGTTAGAAGATTTTTATTATACACCAAAAAAGCGCTGCTG
>MNVK01000109.1:364-6639 GCA_001871685.1 Nitrospirae bacterium CG1_02_44_142 | reverse complement strand
GGCTTAAGAGGGCTGACTATATAGAGGCGTTCTTTAAGAACATTGACTGGAAGGCAGCAGAGGCAAGGTTAAAATAAAACAATTATTGAAGAAGTAGTTTAAGCATGTATTTATAACAATAGAAAGGAGGCAGGTTATGCAGACGATTGGTTATAAGGGGAAAAAGATAACGCTTGATGATGAAGGATATCTCATGAACTTCAACGACTGGAGCGAAGATGTCGCATGCGCACTGGCTGAAAGAGAAGATGTGGAAGAGCTTACAAAAGACAGGCTGGACATAATAAAATTCATGAGGGAGTATTACAAAAAATATAATTTTTTCCCCATCCTGGGCGGAATATGCAAAAATGTCCACCAGCCAAAAGACTGTGTAAGTGTTCAGTTTATAGATCCGCTTAAGGCGTGGAAGATCGCCGGGCTGCCCAAACCGAATGAACAGGTTATCGGTTATCTGCACGGTGAAGGAGGCGTTGTATAAATCTTCGGGAGATGTGACAGCCGCGGGTAAATAGAACTTCTCCTGTTGAGCATGTTATCATAAACAATGAACATAGTCTGCCAGAACAGGAAGGCATTTCACGATTACCACATAGAGGAAAAAGTAGAGGCAGGCATTGCCCTTTTGGGGACAGAGGTAAAATCCCTCAGAGAAGGAAGAGGGAATCTGAAAGACAGCTATGTTCTTGCAAAGGATAGCGAGCTCTTTCTTATTAATTGCCACATCAGCCCTTACAGCCACGGCAACATTACAAATCATGAACCGCTAAGAACGAGGAAACTGCTTCTGCATAAAAAAGAGATAGAGAGATTAAGGGGGCAGGTGGCGCAAAAAAGTTATTCGCTTATCCCTTTAAAGATATATTTCAAAGGCTCTTTCGCAAAGGTTGAGATAGGGCTTGCAAAAGGCAAGAGGCAGTATGAAAAAAGGGATGCTATCAAGAAAAAAGAAGCCGACAGAGAAATAGAAAGGGCGATGAAGAGCAGGTAAATATGCTATACTATAAGTGTCCTCGGGGGCGAAAGGGCTCGACGGGGGTTACGAGGCTTAGGCGGCATGTCGTGGCTCCATCACCACGTTAAAAGGTGGAAAAAAACACAAAAGCCAACAACGAACTGGCACTTGCTGCTTAATTAAAGCGGCACGCTGCTCCGGGATTGCCTGTGTTTTGGATGCAGCGAAGGCAGCAGGCTGGTCTCAGGTCTTTCTCCTGAACCTGAGGCGAGATAAAGGGAGATGGGATGATACAGCAGCCCGTTTGTCGGCGGTTCATCATCCGAGATTAAGTAGGCAGAACAAACATGTAGAAACCTGAGAGTAGTGCTTTCGGACGCGGGTTCAATTCCCGCCGCCTCCACCATATCCATAATCCAGCATTATCTTTGTCCTGTTTTTCAGCCTTGGTTACAGCCTCCATCTAAAAATTCACCCACTGTTTCTTATGTAAAGTAAGATATTGAAAATAATGGGAGGAAAGGATTAGTATTTAGGGGCGGTGAGGGGCAGAGGGAGAAGATGGGTGTGTCCCAGATTAAGTAATATTTATCAGGAGAGTGAATATGGAAACTACAAAAATCGCATTATTTAAAGGCAGAAAAATCAGGAAGACAATCCATAAAAATGAATGGTGGTTTGTTATTGTCGATGTCGTGGCAGCATTAACTGACTCTTTACAGCCTGATGGATACCTTAAAGATATGCGGCGACGCGATCCGGAACTTTCAAAAGGGTGGGGGCAAATTGCCACCCCCCTTTTTATAAAGACTGAGGGCGGACAACAGAAAGTTAACTGTGCAAATACAGAAGGAATTTTCCGCATTATCCAGTCTATCCCTTCGCCCAAGGCAGAACCTTTTAAGCGTTGGCTGGCAAAAGTTGGCTATGAACGGATACAGGAGATTGAAAATCCGGAATTAGCCACCAGAAGAACAAGAATGCTTTACAAACTCAAGGGCTATCCGGACGACTGGATTGAAAAGCGGATGCGCGGAATAGCTATCAGAGAAGAGCTGACTGATGAATGGAAAGAGCGGGGAGCAAAAGAGGAACAGGAGTATGAAATTCTTACTGCCGAAATATCCAAAGCCACTTTCGGAATAACTCCGGGTGAATATAAGAATCTCAAGGGCTTAAAGCGTGAAAACCTGCGGGACCACATGGATGATTTTGAACTGATTTTCAACATGCTTGGCGAAAGGTCAACTACAGAGATTCACCGCACTGAAGATTCTCAAGGCATGAACAAATTGAAATCAGACGCCAAATCCGGAGGGGATATTGCAGGCAATGCCAGAAAACAACTTGAAAAAAGACTTGGCAAATCCATTGTTACAAAAACTAACTTTCTAAAACAACACTCAAGAACAAAAAAATTGTCAGAGAAATAGCTTTGGACAAACAACAGGCGCAGAATATTGTTAAAGACACCTTTGAAAATTCGTTTGACAAGGGGCGGTGAGGGGCAGAGGGAGAAGATGGGTGTGTCCCTGATTAAGTTCTTTACCTTCCATTTTTTTCAACTTCCTCTGTCTGTTATAATAGTTCTGCACTTTATGGAAGAAATTAAAATCAGCAAAATAATCCGCTCAAAAAGAAAAACAATTGCGCTTGTGCTGACGCACGATGCAACGCTTGTTATTCGAGCGCCGTTTAAAACCCCTGTTGATTACTTGGAAAAGCTGGTTAATGAAAAACGCGGCTGGATTAGAGCAAAGTTGCTGGAGATACAGAGCAGGCCCAAGCCAAAAGCTAAAGAATTTGTAAACGGAGAGTCTTTCTTTTGTCTCGGAAAGAGCTATATGCTGAAAATTGTGGATAGTATTGGCGTTGATATTGAGCTTAAAGATAGTCTGCTTTTATCTCTGGAAAAAGTGCCTTATGCCAGGGATGTTGTGATAAAGTGGTACAAATCACTCGCGGAAAAGAAGATAAAAGAGCGCTGCGAGTGGTATGCAAGCCTTACCGGATATAAGCCGCTCTCAATCAAAATCACTGGCGCTCAAAGAAGATGGGGCTCAAGCGGATCAAGGGGAACTGTAAATTTCAGCTGGCGTTTGATAATGGCGCCTCTGGAAATAATTGACTATGTAATTGTGCATGAACTTGTGCATTTGGAACAAAGAGACCATTCAAGATTATTTTGGGATAAAGTAAAAAGCATCATGCCTGATTTTAAAAGAAGGCAAAAGTGGCTGAAGGATAACGAAAGGACTCTGAGTATTTAAAGGAAACCGGCGCGGAAAAATCAGCAAAAGTTCCTGAGAATATCTGCTTATTTCCCCTCTCTTAATGTCAGATACCCTGAAAATATTATCAGCAGTCCGCCGATAATTGAGCCTTTGCCCGGCAATTCACTTAGAAATATTATGCCGAATATTATCGCGATAACAGGTTCAATATAACCAAGCACAGCGGTTCTGCCGGCAGAGACGTAGCGAAGCCCTTTAAAGTAGAGAATCGGGGCTATTGTAGAATGGACAATCCCCATTACCAGAAAACTCCAGAGGGCATTGACAGGAAACTCCCTGACAAAAGGCGCAAGAAGTATAGCAATGACTGAATTTGAGAAAAAGGCAAGCACTACAGGATTAAAGCTCTGTGTGTAAACTCTGATGAGAATAATGACTGCTGCGTAAGCAAATCCTGATGCTATCCCCGCGGTTATTCCAAGCGCATCTCCTTCGTTAAATGAAAATCCGTTGAGCATAATCCACAGGCCTGCCGAGGCTATGATTATTGAAATAATAATCGGCCGTGTTACTCTTTCTCTCAGGAATAACGGAGCAAGAAAAGCGACAATGACAGGGGCGGTGTAATGAGTAAGCACTGCATTTGCTATCGTTGTATGTTTAAAGGCAAGGAAGTAACTAAAGGTATTAATTAATGAGGCAGCGCCAAGTATCAAGGGATATTTAAGCAGTTTTAGTCCCGGGAATTCTTTCCTGTAATTTTTCCGGGACAGGATTATTCCCTGAACGATAAGAGAGACAATAACCGAATAAAAGATAAGGACATGAACCGCTACGCCTGACAGTTTTACGATTACGCCGAGAGAACTCCACAGAAATATGGCAAGCAGAATATAAAGAGAAGGCGTCATTCTGTTCATTGGGAAACAATATCCTCTGCATAAAGCATAGGTAACATTTTAACATATTGCATTATCTGTCATTGCGAGTCCCGATTTTATCGGGACTCGCAATGACAACCTTCTATGTCTATTTTTCAGTCCTGCCTGTGATTGACAAACTTTTGCATTTCTTTTATGTTTAATAACATGCGATTGCCGGAGTGGATAAAAGTAAAAAGCGCTTTAGGGCTTCATGATACAAAACAGATTTTAAGGAAGCACCGCCTTTCCACTGTCTGTGAGAAGGCGCGATGCCCGAACATGGGTGAGTGCTTTTCAAAGCCTACGGCGGCCTTTATGATTATGGGTTCTGCGTGCACAAGAAACTGCGGGTTCTGTTCTGTAAAATTCTCAATGCCCGAAACCCTTGATGGAAAGGAGCCGGAGAGGGTTGCTCTGGCCGCAAAGGAGCTGGGATTGAAATATGTAGTTGTGACATCTGTTACAAGGGATGATTTGCCTGACGGCGGAGCCGGGCATTTTGCCGAGACAGTAAGGGCGGTAAAAAAACATCTTCCTGATGCTGTGGTGGAGGTTCTTACGCCTGATTTTAAGGGCAGTTATAATTCACTGAAAACCGTTATTGACTCCGCGCCGGACGTCTATAATCATAATGTAGAGACTGTGCCAAGGCTTTATCCTTACGCAAGGCCGCAGGCAAATTATGAAAGGTCCTTAAATGTGCTGCGGAATGCAAAAAAGATTGCGCTTGATATTAACGCAAAATCAGGGCTGATGGTAGGGCTGGGCGAGACTTTCAATGAGGTCGTCAGCGTGCTGAAAGACCTCAAAGACGCCGGCTGCGATACTGTGACAATAGGGCAGTATCTCAGTCCGGGCAAACAGAATCTTCCCGTCAAGGAATATGTAAGGCCGGAGATTTTTAATGAATATAAAGAAACAGCCGTTAAAATAGGGTTTAAATATGCGGCGTCAGCTCCGCTTGTGAGAAGCTCAATGAATGCAGAGGAAATGTATAATAATCGGTAAATAGGTGAATGGGTTGATGGGTAAATGGGTTAATGAATTTATGCGATTGACCGATTGACCGATTCACCAATTCACCAGAAGGAGTTTAAATGCTTGAGTTTAACAGGATAAAGAGGCTTCCGCCTTATGTTTTTGCCATAGTCAACGGCCTCAAGATGGAAGCGAGAAAACGCGGGGAGGATATAATTGACCTGGGCATGGGAAATCCGGATATGCCTGCCCCAAAACATGTGATAGACAAACTCTGTGAGGCTGCAAATAATCCCAAAAACCACAGGTATTCTGCGTCAAAGGGAATTACCCAGTTGAGGATGGCGGTATGCGAGTGGTACAAGAGGAGATTTGATGTTGATTTAGACCCTGAAAGCGAGGCGGTTGTAACTATCGGCTCAAAGGAAGGGCTTTCACACCTTGCCCTTGCAATCATACAGCCGGGAGATGTTGTCATGACGCCTACACCTGCGTATCCGATACATCCTTACAGCGTGATAATAGCAGGCGGCGAGGTTACAAGCATTCCGATAGGCCCCGGCATTGACTTTTTTGCTGAGATGGAGAAGACGTTTAAAAAGACATGGCCCAGGCCGAAGATGCTCATAATAAACTTTCCTCATAATCCAACAACGATAGTTGTAGAAGGGCTTGAGTTCTTCAAGAAGGTTGTGGATTTTGCGAAAGAAAACAAGATAATAGTCCTCCATGACTTTGCCTATGCAGACCTTGTTTTTGATGATTATAAGGCGCCGAGTTTTTTGCAGGTTCCGGGGGCAAAGGATGTGGGAGTGGAATTTTTTTCTCTAACAAAAAGCTATTCCATGGCCGGATGGAGAGTCGGGTTCTGCATCGGTAATAAAGATATTGTCGGAGCATTGATAAAGATAAAGAGTTATCTTGACTACGGGATGTTTCAGCCTATACAGATTGCAGGCATTGTTGCTCTGAGAGGGCCTCAAGATTGTGTTGAGGAATTCAGAAAAACATACGAGTCAAGGCGCAATGCGCTGATTAACGGGCTTCATAATGCAGGATGGAATGTAGAGCCGCCAAAAGCCACAATGTTCGTATGGGCGAAAATTCCTGAGCGGTTCAGAAAAATGGGCTCCCTTGAATTTACAAAACTTCTCATAAAAGAAGGGGGAGTAGCGGCGTCTCCAG
>MNVK01000109.1:0-354 GCA_001871685.1 Nitrospirae bacterium CG1_02_44_142 | reverse complement strand
TTGGAGAAGGAGGAGACGAATACGTGCGCTTTGCCCTTGTTGAGAACGAGCACAGGATAAAACAGGCTGCAAAGGGAATCAAGAAGGTGCTTGGCAGATGATTAATGTCGGCATAATAGGTTTTGGAACAGTAGGTACAGGCACGGCAAAGATTCTTCTTGAAAACAAGGATATTATTTCTCAGAGAACAGGTTTTGATATAAACCTGAAAAAGATTGCAGACCTTGACATAAAAAAGAGCAGGGGGATTAAACTGCCGGAAGGGATTCTAACCGCCAATGCAGACGACATACTTAATGACCCTGAGATTAATATAGTTGTTGAACTCATCGGAGGCATACACCCTGCAAAGGA
>MNVK01000057.1 GCA_001871685.1 Nitrospirae bacterium CG1_02_44_142 | reverse complement strand
GACTTATGACTTTTGCTCTATTGTGCTTTTGTACTCTTTACTTACAATAGGCTCGGAATTTTGCTCCTGAGCACGAAAACCCATAAAAAACCTCTAACACTTTTGACGTTTAATATCATAAATTGTAAAGTTTCACATCGCCCTGAATTGTTGATATTAATATGGATTTTCTGTATTGCCGTATTTAATGCATTATGCTATCATGACGCAAATAGTGTGAATCTGCCTCGCAGGTAGATTATATGTTAGCTACAATAAAAATGGACGAGAAAATAATTGAAATATTGAAGGAGTTCGGTTTAGCCCTTGTTGAGAAGCAGCATCAATTTTTTGTAGACGAGGGAATCGATAATTCAGAGCATATTCCAGCCATCAAGAGAATAGCTAGTACTAGTTATCAATATTTGACAGCAAAAGGAGTCAACCCCAAGATAAGTGCAAAAGTCAAAAAGGACTTGCTTAACCACGCCAGAGAACTATTTATAAAGGAATGGATGACCCCATTGGATGAAGATGAGGAACCTCTCGATGAGGAAGAAGCCCGAAGGACTTTTGACCAGTGTCTAAAAAAGAAAAACGATTAGCTAACAAGTCACTCCAGCGGATGGCTTGCAGCCACCGCTGATTTCAATCGTTAGCTATATATAAAATGGCGGAAATGTCTTTTAATTGATATAATTAGTTGGAGGTAGAGAACATGATGACAAAAGCCCAAAAGGCAGCGGAGGCACTTATAAAACAAGAGATAGATGAACTAATTAGTTATGCTGAACGGGGAGGGAATACAGGTGATAACGGATGGTACTTCAGCACGGAATTCTTAAACGAAGGGCTTGATAAAAAAATTAAGGAGATAAGGAGTGTAATAAAAGAAAACAGCCTTGACGACAAACTACTCAATAATATTAATGATGCTATTAATGATGCTATAGATAAAATTTACGAGTCTATAATGCGTAAGGGAAGGTACGCGGACGCATTAGCTTTTGCTAAAAAATATGGACTTTAAGTTATCAGCACATACCCAGGATATGTTGAAAGAACGGGAGATTCCAGAAGAATGGATGCGGCGAACTATTGATAAGTCTGATTGGAAAAATATAGGGGAAGACAACAATATACATTATTTCAAAAGTATTGCTGAACATGAGGGGCGGATTCTCCATGTAGTCGTAAATCCTCATGTTTCACCGAAGAAGGTAGTTACAATATTTTTTGACCGTAGAGCAAGGAGGCAAAAATGAGGTTAAAAGTAGACAAAGAAAATGACGCCCTTTATTTCCGACTTGATGAGTCATCTATCGTAGAATCTGAGGAAGTGCAACCTGGCGTAATTCTTGACTTCAACGCGGATGGTAAAGTAGTAGGTGTTGAAATGCTCAATCTGAGCGTCAGAATGAAACCTGAGCAGTTAAAGGTCCTTCAATACGAAACTGCATAGGACATTGCCGCTAACAATCAAATCCAGCGGATGGCTATTAGCCACCGCTGATTTTGGTCGTTAGGCGTAAAAAAGGTATAACCAATGGATATATGGCTGGCACTTAGTTTGTTAACAGTCTTGGGGTATTTTCTTAGTGGCTTAGGATATATTATGACAGCGTTCAGATTTGGGAGGAAAAATATTTTACTTGGAATATTATTATGGATGCTTCCTCCGCTCATTCCTATTGTTGCTATTTATTATTCTTTGCGTGGCGGTATTCCAAAACACACTGATGTTGGTTCTATCTTTAGACTATTACTGAACAATTCATTAATGATTCTTATATCAGGGATATTACTCATCATCATAAGCTTATTAATCCGAGATACTTTTTTTGGTAATAGTAGCTTTTAACGCCTAACAAAACACTCGAGAGGGATGCGAAATAAGCTTCCGCTTTTTCGCACCCCTCAGTTTTACGTTCTGAGTAAGATAATAGATAAATAGAGGAATTAAAATAAACTAACTTGTAAGAATAATTAGGGACACTCCCCAGTTTTTTTAAAAGCCGCCAATTCTTAGAAAGTATCAGAGCAGGCAAGTGGGCAAGTTCAGAAGTCTTCAAGTCGTGCATTGAATCGCAAGAACAGGCTTAATCCTCCCATTCCTTTCCTGTCATTAATTTCCAGGCATTCTTGAATGCGATTTTTTCCGCGGCAGCTTTGGTTAAATCTTTTAAAACAATGGTTCTAAAGGTATCCATCACTCTGTCATAATTATCAAAACGGCCTGTATTGATATCCGAACCGATAACAAACCTGTCAGGGAATTCCTCAAATAGTTTCTTCCATTCAGGGTCAAGGGCGGTGCCCCAGTTTGAAACCTCATACATGATTCCCTCTACATAACCTGTGCCGTGATATTTAGAGCCGGGCCTTGACTGCACGAGGTCAAAATAAAGGTTGGGGTATTTTTTGATTAAAGCCCGCACGCCGTCGGCCTTCGTGAATTGTTTCCAAGTTGCAGGATTCCGGTTTCTTCCGACATGGCACCATATCACCTTTGCCTTCGGATATTTAACAAGCATTCTTTCCAGTTCCGGAAGGAGTTTATCTTCTGCCTCATGATGAAGCAGAAACGGCACTCCTGTCTCGCTTGACAACGCAAAAACCACCTGCATGGCTTCGGAGTCAACAGGCATGTGAACATTCCTGTTGTTGGTATTGGACGGATAATGCCTTGCCTCAAATTCACCCATCGCAAAATATTTGCCGGACTTAACGTCTTTCGCCAGCTTTTCAAGAAAACCTTTATCGCTGTTGTGCCAGAGTTTTCCGTCGCCGTGAACAATGGTGGGCACGAACCTGTCGGGATATAACTCATTCAGCCTTATTGATTCTCCGCTTCCGAGTCTTTCATTCGGCCCAAGCCACGTCAGCGCCACGCCGTTATCGTCCATTCTGCTGATAAGCCGTTCATTTTCTATTTTCCCGCCGTGATGATACTCCACGTCAATAATAGGCAGGATGCCTTGTCTAAGCAGCCCTCTAATCCGTTCCTGAAATATTTTTATCTGTTCACCTTTTTCAAGGGTGAATGCATTTATTGGAAAGATAAAAACAAGTACAAATATAAAGGCAGTCAGTATTTTAAACATAGTAAAATTCCTTCCCTGTCCGCAATGAGCGTATAACGTTTCTGGCGGAAAAGAAGCCCGAAGGATTTAGACGTAGTCTTTTCCGTCGCTGCTATCTGCCGGGAGCGGGCAGTTTTTAATCGGCAGTCCCTATAGCTTTAAAGACTTGTTTGACTATCTTTGGATGCAATGTTTTCCCTGCATGAAAAGGAACAACAACCCTTCTCTTCTCTTTCATATATATCCTATGACTGCCCTTGCTTCTAATCCATTCAAATCCAACCTTAAGTAGCATCGCCTCCGCCTCTTGAGGTGTTAATTGTGGGAGCTTAGGCAACCTGTACCTCTAACGCTGTGGTTAGAATCTCTTTGCTCAAGGATTCCTTTATTTCATTCTCGGATAGTGTTTCTAAATAAAGTTCAATAGCCTCTTTTATATTTGCTGTAACTTTCTCTACTGAATCTCCTTGTGATTGACAGCCTTCAAGTTCAGGGCAGTATGCATAATAGCCATGTTCATCTTTTTCAATTACAATACTGACTTTGTAGGACATTATCTTCCCTCCTTTCTTTTGTCTTATGATAACAAATCTAAGAACTTTATATTAGGGCAAATTCTGTTAGTTAATGACTGCACTTAGTTGCTTTGGCAGGGATGACGGAACTTGAAGGGCTTTTTAAGGGAATAGGGCTATGTTTTTTAGCCCTTCTGTTTCTTTGAATCCCATCATGATATTCATATTATGCACTGCCTGTCCTGAGGCGCCTTTCATCAAGTTGTCAATTGCAGTAACAATGATGAGGGTATTAGTCCGTTTGTTTACGGCAAGCCCGATGTCGCAGAGGTTTGTCCCCCGGACATTTTTAACATTCGGGAATTTGCCTTCAGCCAGCGCCCTTATAAACAGCTCTCTTGCAAAAACCTTTTTGTAAGCATCAAGAACTGCTCTTGTATCAGCCTTCTTTTTTAATTTTGCGTAGATGGTTGTTAATATCCCCCTGTCATAAGACGCAAGATGAGGGGTGAAATTAACCCTTAAATCTTTATGAGCTATGGCAGAGAGTTCCTGCTCTATCTCAGGCGTGTGCCTGTGTGATGCAACTGCATAAGCCTTGAAACCTTCATTGACTTCACAGAATGAGAATGCGGCATCAGCGTTTCTGCCCGCGCCCGTTGTTCCTGATGTTGAATCTATTATGATAGAATCTGCATCTATCAGACGGGTCTTTATAGCAGGATAAAGTCCGAGGATTGCGCCTGTCGGATAACAGCCGGGGTTTGCTATGAGTGATGCCTTTGCAATTTTTGCCCTGTATAGTTCAGGCAGTCCATAAACAGCCTTTTTCAGTGTTCCGTGAAATTTGTGCGGCGTCATGTACCACTCCTCATATATTTCAGGAGACCTGAGCCTGTAGTCGGCAGAAAGGTCTATAACCTTTTTCCCGCGCCTGAAGAAAAAATCCACCGCACCCTGTGAGGCGGCATGAGGCAGCGCCAGAAAAAAGATGTCAGCCTTGTTCAGAAGTTTTTCTCTGTCTAATGGTTCGTAAGTTAGATTTGAGTGGTTGCTAAGATGAGGGAATAAATCGCTTACAGGTTTTCCCGATGATTTTTCTGAGGTTACCGCAGTTATTTTAACACGGGGATGGTTTGAAAGAAGGCGGATAAGTTCGCCTCCCGCATAACCGCTGCCTCCGCAAATAGCCGCCTTTAGCATGATTCGTTATCGCGTTTATAGTGTTGAGCGTTCATTGCGTTATGGAATTATACCATTCATCATTTATTATCACGCTATAACGCCATAACGCTTAACGCTATAACGATGTTACCTCTTAGAGAACTGGAATCTCTTTCTTGCGCCCTTCTGCCCGTATTTCTTTCTCTCTGTTTCTCTGGGGTCTCTCGTCAAGAAACCTTCTTTCTTTAATTTTAACCTGAGGTCGTTGTCTATTGAGAGAATGGCTCTTGAAATGCCGTGCCTGAGCGCTCCAGCCTGTCCTGACAGTCCGCCGCCTACAACTTTTGCGGTTATATTATATTTGCCTGACATCCCTGTCAGTTCAAGGGGCTGTCTTATCATCATCTGCAGTGTCTCGCGGGCGAAATACGAGTCAAGAGGTTTTTCATTGACAACTATACTGCCGCTGCCGGGGGACATGCTCACCCTTGCAATAGAGGACTTTCTGCGTCCTGTAGCGCTATATTTTATTTCAGCCATTTAAAACTCCTTATATTGTAAGATTTCAGGTTTCTGGGCAGCGTGCGGATGTTCGCTTCCTTTATATACCTTGAGTTTCTTAAACATTGCCCTTCCGAGTCTGTTTTTCGGAAGCATTCCCCATACAGCGTCGCTTATAACCTTTTCAGGTTCTCCTGAGAGGCGCTCTCTGAGCGTTTTGGCTTTTATGCCGCCGGGATACCCTGAATGATGATAATAAATCTTGCCGTCAAGTTTTTTGCCTGTGGTCCTGACCTTTTCGGCATTCACTACAACTACAAAATCACCTGTGTCTACATTCGGAGTAAATATAGCCTTGTTTTTACCGCGCAGGCAGACAGCAATTTTTACGGCAAGCCTTCCGAGAATGGCGTCGCTGGCATCCACGAGATACCACTTAGGCTCTATCTCAGTTTTTTTAGCAAATCTTGTTTTCATTTACGCACCTTCCATTATGTTCTTTAGAATAATTTTCTCAAAGTTCAGTCCGCATGGACAGAAAGAATTAAACATAATAATAGAAATGCTTATAAATTGTCAATGGCGGTCCCAACGGGATTCGAACCCGTGTTTTAGCCTTGAGAGTGTGGTTAGTGGGATTTAATAAGGCTTGAAAATACCAGAAAATTTAATATTATCAAGGGTTTTATGCCGACAGGAGTTGTTTATGTTTTTACTACAATAGCTTTATATAGTCATGGTTTTATCACAATTTTATCACGGGGCTTTTTTATGCTTTCTATAATGGCAGCAAACACTATAAAAGTTTAACGACTTCCATAAGGGAAGGGGATGTCCAAAAAACATCCTATCCCCGGCTAAGTTGATACCGGGATTATAATCCTTGAGGTCTCTCGTTAATCAGGACCTCTTCTTTTTCTTTATCTTGTTTTTCTTCTTGACCTTCATTTTTCGGCTCGTTTTCTACAGCCCTATCTATCGAAGCAGCGCCAGCACAAAATAGATTAATAATTGCCCCAAGCCCAGACGTCATTCCTGCAAGTTTTGTATTTCTTTCGCACTTATCCCAGCCGCTTTTACCTGTTTGTTGAGTTGTAGCACAGGCAGAACAGAACAGCATTAACATAATTATTATCAGTTTTCTCATAGCAAATAATAGCGGATTTGCCTTAAAAAATACAATCTATGAAAAATCCTTCAACGTTGATATTGCTATCGTCATATGCAATCATATATGACGACTATGGCGACGAACCAGAAAAATCTTAATAGCCTTTATATAGACCGAACGCTGAATTTACAGAGCTCCTTGAGAAGAAATCCCTTGACTTTTCCCCGCAAAAATCCTTTAATGAAGATAGGAGAATAAAAATGGGAGTATATGAAGAAGTAAAACAGGCGTTACAGGATGTAGTCGCCCCTGAGTTGAGAGCATTACAGGTTGAAATAAAGAGACTTGATGAGAAGATTGATTCAGGAATAAAGAGGCTTGATGAGAAAATTGACTCTTTTAGGTTAGAAGTTACTGCTGAGAGCAGAAGGCTCGATGAAAAGATAGACATAGCCATCCAGATAAGGGAAAGACTTGCCTCCCTTGAGGCAAAGATGGCTGTTATGGGAAGGTAAAATTAACTTAAAATGACAACCTCTAAAACATACGTCCTGATTTCAGGTATATATTCTTGCCTTCCACTTTATCTATCTTATGGTAGAAGGTAGGAGTGTCAATTACAGCTTTCTTTGTATCGCCTGCAAAGGAGATTGCATAAAAAAGAGGTAAGATGATAATTATGGCAATGTAATTTTTCACTCGCCTCACCTCCAACCATTTGACAACTCATAAACATTTTGTTTATACTATTTCTGTGATACGGTCGTTTGCCTGCAAAGAAACTGAAAGGCTGTTTCAGGGTATGAAGTCCCGTAAGCTGCCGCAGGACATTCAAGCGAGGGCTGTTGTTAGACTCGCCCAGATTGATGCTGCTGTAACAGTTGAGGATCTCAGACTTCCACCATCTAACCGCCTTGAGGCGCTTTCTGGTAAGCGGGCTGGGCAATGGAGCATCCGTATCAATAACCAATGGCGCATCTGCTTTAGGTTTGAAGCAGATGGAGTGCATGATGTTGAGATTACAGACTATCATTAAAAAAGGGGGTATATCATGAGACGAGACTTTCAGCCAGTACATCCAGGTGTAATACTTAGAGAGATTATAGAGGAGATGGGTATTTCTCAGTCCCGTCTTGCGCATGACATTGGTGTATCGCCCATGCGGGTCAGTT
>MNVK01000028.1 GCA_001871685.1 Nitrospirae bacterium CG1_02_44_142 | reverse complement strand
AAGTCTTGGCAGGACTCTCTGTGAGCCTTGTCCATACTGCGAGGGGAAGGGATTTGTGAAATCTCCGCGCACGCTTTGTTATGAGATATTCAGGGATGTGGGCAAACTTGCTGCGCACGGCAGCGAAAAGATAATCATTACTGCCCATCCTTCTGTTGCGGAACTCCTGTCTGATGAAGAAAGACTCGGACTTGAAGAGATTGAAAACAGATACGGCATTAAGGTGATTATTAAGGAGAGCAATATCCTGCATCAGGAGAAATACGAGATAACGTCTTTGTAGGGTTAACGGGTGAACAGGTAAATAGGTGAATGGGTAAAAAATAAGAGCGTGACAGAATCTAAATTCATAAAATCACTGTATAGGGCTTAGTATGTCCTCCGATTCACCAATTCACCAATTCACCAATTCACCAAGCGATAAGCTTGAAAAACTTATCGGCATCCTCAAAGAAATGGAAAGCGCTGTGCTTGCCTATTCCGGAGGGGTTGACAGCACGCTCCTGTTAAAAGCGATTCAGCTTTCAGGCGTCAGGGCGCTTGCAGTAACGGCAGTTTCTGAAACCATGCCTGAGAATGATTTGTTATTTTCAAAGAAAATGTGTGGAGAGACAGGCATAAAACAAAGGCTTATAAAAACAGAGGAACTGAATGTGGAGAATTTTGCAAAGAATCCTACTGACAGGTGTTTCTATTGCAAGGACGAGCTATTCACTAAAATAAGGGGAATAGCTCGTGATGAGGGGTACAGGTTTGTGCTTGATGGAAGCAATCTTGATGATACGGCGGACTGGCGGCCAGGCAGAAAGGCTGCTTTAAACCACAGCGTAAGAAGCCCTTTGATAGAGGCAGGGCTGGACAAAAAAGATATAAGAGAAATATCCCGGAGGCTTAATCTTCCATCCTGGGATAAACCGTCTTCTCCATGTCTTGCATCCAGGTTTCCCTACGGAGAACAGATAACAGCAGGGTCATTAAAACAGGTTGCAGAGGCGGAAGGTTTTTTGAGGTCGCTGGGTTTTAAAGAATTCAGGGTGAGGCATCACAGTGATATTGCACGGATTGAGCTTAAAGAAGAAGATATGGCTATGGCGCTTAAACCTGAGACGAGAAAAGCCATCACAGAAAAACTTAAATCCATAGGATATAAATTTATTGTCCTTGACATAGAAGGTTTCAGAAGCGGAAGGATGAACGAAGGCCTACGGCTCGTAGAGGATAGAAAAAACGCAAAGTGAAAAACCTGCCTGACATCAAAGACCTTGAAAAATGCGTCAGATGCGGAAGTTGCAAGGCATATTGTCCAACCTATGATGAAGACAATACAGAGGCGATGGGGGCCAGGGGCAGGCTCGCGCTTCTGAGAGGGCTTCTGCTTCAGGAGTTAAAACCCACGCCATTGCTCAATGAGAAAATTTTTAGCTGCATCCTCTGTGAGGCGTGTTCGGGCGTCTGTCCGAACGGAGTTGATATAACGGAGAATATTTACAGAGGAAGGAATATGCTTAAGCAGAGCGATAAGAAGAGGAGATACTTGAGGCTTCTTGCAAAATTTTTTATCAGGAATCCCGACTTGAGCTGCAAAATGCTTCAGATGTCTCAGTATGTATTGTTTCCGTATCTTTCAAAAAAGGGGATTATCCCCTCAAATTTCAAACTCTCTAAATACCCTTTTAAAGAAAGGGCGCAGGTTTATAAGGTTGCGAAAAAGCGTGGAAGGGTGGCTGTATTCACAGGGTGTGCCGCCAATTTTTTATATCCTCACCTTGGGCTGTCATTGATAAACATCCTCCTTAAACTGGGCTATGAGGTAATAGCGCCCGGAGGCGAGGTATGCTGCGGAATGCCGTTAAGGGCGCTCGGGCTGGAAGAAGAGGCGCGCGAACTTGCAAAAAGAAATATGCGGATATTCGGAAAGTTAAAAGTAGAGGCAGTCCTGAGCCTCTGCCCTACATGCGTTACTATGATAAAAAAACAATACCCGAAGATTATTAACAGCGGAATAAGCAATGCAGTGGATGTGTCAAGTTTTCTCCTTGAAAGATTAGACCTGGCCCAGCCGTCGCTCTTTTCCCGGAAATATGCGACAGTCACATACCATGACCCGTGCCATCTTATTTATGGGCTTGGCATAAAAGATGAGCCGAGGAAAATGTTGAAAAAAATCGGAGTGAATGTTGTTGAGAAGAAAGAAAAGGGCTGCTGCGGTTCAGGCGGGCTTTTCAGCCTCACGAATAAAGATATTTCGGGAAGACTCCTGAAAAGGCAGGCTGAAAGCTGTTTAAAAACAGGCGCAGCCGCTGTTGTTACAGCATGTCCCGGCTGCATGATGCAGCTGAGCAAGGCAATTACCAAGATGCCCGTGTTTCATATAATAGAACTTATTGAGGCGGCATATTGTGATAGTGATGGGGTATAATAGTAAAATAAAAAATCAAAAATAAAAATGCAAAATTGTGGAATTTAATACAGGAGGAACAATGAAATTCTTTATTGACACGGCAAATGTAAACGAGATTAAAAAGGCATGGGAGATTGGAGTTATTGACGGCGTTACAACAAACCCGTCGCTTATCTCAAAAGAGGGCAGAGACCCCATAGAACTTCTTAAAGAGATATGCGGCATTGTTGACGGCCCTGTGAGCGCCGAGGTCGTTGGTTTGAAGGCGGAGGGAATGGTAAAAGAGGCGGAATCTCTTGCAAAGATACATAAAAACATAGTCGTAAAAATACCGATGACAGAGGAAGGACTCAGGGCAGTGAAAAAACTTTCAGGCATGGGAATTAAAACAAATGTTACGCTCGTATTTTCTCCAAGCCAGGCGCTCCTTGCAGCCAAGGCAGGGGCAGCCTATGCAAGCCCTTTTGTCGGAAGGCTTGATGACATAAGCCATTATGGAATGGGACTGATTCAGGAGATAATGACAATCTATGAAAACTACGCTTTTGATACGCAGGTCATAGTCGCAAGCATAAGGAATCCGCTCCATGTTGTCGAGGCGGCAAAGATGGGAGCGCATGTTGCAACAATTCCATATTCAGTGATAGCACAGCTTACAAAACATCCATTGACAGATATTGGGATTGAAAAGTTCTTAAAAGACTGGGAAAAGGTTCCGAAGAAATAAAAGGAGAACAGCATCATTTTTATAGTTGTTACAGGGGCTGCATTAACAGGTTTTAATAAGCAGCATGTTATAATATTTTATGCCGATTTATGAGTATAAATGCACAAAATGCGAAGAGGATTTTGAAAAGCTTGTTTTCGGAAGCCAAAAGGTTACATGCCCGAAATGCAATTCCTCAGAGATTAAAAAGAAGATGTCCGTATTCGGAATGAGCGGGGTTGAGAAACCATTCGCAGGCACATCCTCTGCAAGCTGTTCATCCTGTGCCAAAGCAACCTGCACAAGCTGTCATTGATATTGTAGTGAACGACTTAGATGCGTTGACAATGACAGCGTGTCATTGCGAGCAAAGCGAAGCAATCTCAATAGATTGCCACGTCGCTGCGCTCCTCGCAATGACAACTTTCTTTTGGCGTTGATTATAATCCGAGTTTTTTACTCAGGCTGTCTGAAGGGGTTTGCTCTGAGAACGCGGCTTAGTTTCAGAGGGCTTCCTTCAAATATGAATATTGCCGTGCCGCGCTCCTCTGACACTTGTTCTCCTACAACCCATTTCCCGCTCCACGCAATTTTCATGGAGACAGCGGTTTTTTCTATCTCAATCCATTTGGAAGAAAAGGCAAGCTCTGCCTTGTCAAAACTCTTTCTTGCGCCAAGAAGCTCTATGTAACCTTCTTTTGTTGTGTCCTTTTCAATTACTGCAAGGTCTTTTTTCAGATAGGCTTCCTTTATTTCCTCTGCTAAGGCAATCGCCTCCTGAGCCGTTTTTGATTCCTCGGTAACTTTTTTAACCTCTTTTTTCCCACAGGATAAGAGTGGAAGTACTGCAATTAATAATAAGATTAACGCCTTTTTCATATTGCCTCCGGGTGTTATCATGGCCTTTTGAAACTGATTGATTTTTCTATTGCCTTTTTAATCCCCTCTCTTAATTCGGCATCATGTATAGGGGATACAGTTTTTTCTATGTAAGAACGGTCGTCCGCTGTGATCGGCTTGTGGAGAATTTCTTCCACCTTTTTTTCTTTTTCCCATGGCATGACCTTTCCCAGCCTGAGACGGACTGCTTTTACGCCAAAGCCATGGAGTTTATCAGCCATTTTATCTTTGTAAAAACTGAGCTGCTGCATCCATATAGGAGAATCTACATTAATGAGCAGTTCTCCCTCTTTCAGCATTGCCGGGGACATATGAAACGAGACAGGTTTTTCAAAAATATCCGCCCATTCTGTCTTTATGCGTCCCAGTTTTACCGCGTCTTCCAGCTTAAGATTCTTAATCAGAGGAGCAAGCAGAGAATCAGCCCTTTTCACTCTACGAGTCCCTGACTAAACAGCCTTTTTGACCTTGCCTGAACGCAGGCACCTGGTGCAGACATATTCTCTCTTTGTGCCGTGAGATGTTGCAATCTTTGCCCTTTGCAGATTCGGAAGTATCTGCCGCTTTGTCCTATTGTTTGCATGGCTTACATTATTGCCCATTGTCTTTGTTTTCCCGCATACAAAACAGCTTGCCAATGTCTTTCCTCCTTTTAAGAGTCATTGCATGAAATTGCATTAAACAGGTTTTTTATGATAACATTTTAGAACCAATGTTACAAGCCTGTCATTAGAAGGGGCTTAGTCCAGGGGTAAGAGGCAGAGAACCTATATGTCCAAATTAAGAGTCCATGAACTTGCCAAAAAGCTCGGCGTTGGCAATAAAGAGATATTAAAAGCGCTTTCAGACATTGGGATTAAAGGCAAGACGCATTCCTCAACAGTAGAGCCCGAGGTTGCTGAAAAAGTAGAAAAACTGCTGAAGAAAAAGGCAGCGCCTGCGGTCAAACCTAAAAAAGCCGCCGCAAAGCCTGAGAAAAAGAAACCCGCCGAAGGGAAAAAACCAGAGGAGAAAAAACCTAAAGTTAAGCCGGTAAAGACTGTAAGGGCAGTAAAAAAACCTGTGGAGACCGGATTAACAGCCGAAGCTGAACCTGCCGCAGAGGTTAAAAAACCTCTTCAGCCAATAGTCCGGGCGGAGAAGATTGAACAGCCTGCAAAGGCGATAGAAGAAAAAATCCAGCAGGAGGAGATAAAAATCCCGGAGGAAAAACCACTGCCTGTTGAGGAAGCGCTGCCTGCAGAGATTGCTGTTCCGCTGCCCGAGGAAGAGGTTGTGCAAAAAGTTCCGGACAGATTCAAGAAAGAGCTGGAAACTGAAAAAGCAGAGAAATTCAAGGCAAAGCCTCAGATGCAGAAGGCCTTTCAGGCAGTAAGGAAAATAGAGACCAAAAAATGGCATGAGCCGAAACAGTTTAAACGGCATGGGGGAAAAGGATTCATACAGAAAGAAGAGCAAAGACCACAGGCGCAGCCTGTTATATCAGCAAGGAAAAAGATATTAAAAATGCGTGAGGGGATGACAGTAAAAGAATTTGCAGAACTCATAAGCATAAAAGTATCCGACGTCATGAAAAAATTTATGGAATTGGGACATATGACTACAATAAATGAGCCTGTGGACATAGACGCTGCCATGCTCATCGCAGAGAGCGTTGGGATAAAACTTGAGGTCATGCCTGTAGAAGAGGAATTAATTGTAGAAGAGGAAGCAGAGGATTTATCAAAACTTGTTCCAAGACCGCCGGTAGTCACGATAATGGGGCACGTGGACCACGGCAAAACTTCTTTACTTGATGCGATAAGAGAGACAAGGGTTACAGAGACAGAGGCAGGCGGGATAACACAGCATATCGGGGCATATAAAGCTAAGCTTAATGGGAAAGATATAGTATTTCTTGATACACCGGGACATGAGGCCTTCACTGCCTTACGGGCCAGGGGCGCAAAGGTGACGGATGTGGTTGTGCTCGTTGTCGCTGCGGATGACGGAGTGATGCCGCAGACTATTGAGGCGATAGACCACGCAAAGGCTGCAAACGTGCCGATAATTGTTGCGATAAATAAAATAGACAAACCCGAGGCAAATCCCCAGAAGGTTAGAACCGAACTTGCAGAGCGGGGGATACTATCCGAAGAATGGGGCGGGCAGAACATATTTATTGAGGTATCTGCCAAAAAGCGCATCGGCATTGAACATCTGCTTGAGATGATACTACTTCAGGCAGAGGTGATGGAACTCAAGGCAAATCCTGACAGAAGGGCAAAAGGGACAATTATAGAGGCAAAACTTGATAAAGGAAGAGGGCCTGTTGCGACCGTGCTTATTCAGGCAGGAACCCTTAGGATTGGAGATAATTTCCTTGCAGGCACAAGCGTGGGAAGAGTAAGGGCCTTGGTAGATGATACGGGAAAGCGCATTCAAGCCGCAGGCCCTTCAACTCCTGTTGAGGTCATAGGCTTTCCTGAGGTGCCTACAGCAGGAGACGTCTTCGGCGCAGTGGAAGATGAAAAGCGCGCCAGGCAGGTAGCGCTTATAAGACTCCAGAAGGTAAGACTGGCAGAAATGGCAAAGAGAAGAAAGCTTACACTTGATGACCTCTATGCAAAGATAAAAGAAGGAGCGGTTAAAGACCTTAATATCATAATAAAAGGGGATGTTCAGGGCTCAGTGGAAGCCACGCGCGATGCGCTGGAGAGCCTCACTCATCCGCAGGTCAAGGTAAGGGTCATACATACAGCGGTGGGTGGGATTAATGAATCAGATGTTATGCTGGCTGCCGCCTCAGACGCCATTATAATCGGGTTCAATGTAAGGCCTGAAATAAAGGCGTCTCAGACAGCGGAAAAGGAAGGCGTTGATATAAGGCTTTACAACATCATTTATGAAGCGATAGAAGATGTGAAAAAGGCGCTTGAGGGACTTCTTGAGCCCACTCTCAAGGAAAAAATTCTCGGCAGGGCAGAGGTGAGGCAGACCTTCCAGGTATCAAAAATCGGGACCATAGCAGGCTGTTATGTTATTGACGGCGCTGTCAGCCGTGCAAGCGACGGAGTCAGGATTATCAGGGACAATATCGTTGTTTATGAAGGCAAGCTCTCATCCTTAAAAAGATTCAAGGATGACGTTAGGGAAGTCCAGACAGGATACGAATGCGGCATCACCATAGAGAATTACAATGACATGAAGGCTGGAGACATCATTGAGAATTATGTCATTGAGAAGGTAGCAGGGAAACTGTAAACCGTAAGGCGTTATGCGTTATGCGTGATGAGTGAATCCTGAAAAACGCATTACGCATTACGCTTCACGCATAACGAGATTATGCTTCCATACAAACGCTCACAGAGAGTCAGCGACCTTATCAGAGAAGAAATCGCTGATATCATAATGAATAAAGTGAAAGACCCCAGACTGGGTTTTGTAACAGTCACGGGGGCAAAGATAACAGAAGACCTGAAAATAGCGACAATCTATATAAGCATTCTGAAGGAAGAGGAAAAAGAAACAACGCTGGAGATGCTTAATTCAGCAAAAGGTTTTATCCGCGCAGAGCTGGCAAAAAGGCTCAGGATGAAGTTTATCCCTTCGCTTACATTCAGAATAGACGAATCCCTTGAATACGGGGTCAGGATTGAAAAACTTCTTAGGGAGATAAAAAAGGAGGATTAAACCATAAAGATATCTCATCCTAATAAAATGACGCCTCCGAAAGAACTGCTCCACTTTTTAAAGAAAGAAAATAATTTTATAATCGCAGCGCACATAAGCCCTGACGGCGATGCGCTTGGCTCTTCCATTGCGCTATCAATGGCGCTTGAATCCCTCGGGAAAAAAACAATAGTCTATGACAAAGATGCTGTGCCTGAATTTTATAAATTTCTGCCCGGAAATGAAAGATTCACGGATTCAATTCAAAATTCATCCCGATTTATTCGGGACAAAATTCAAAATTTAATTCTTATTGACTGCAATGATGCTGAGCGGGCAGAGATAGAAAAACTGCAATTCGCTTCCTCGGCAGTCATAGACCACCATGAAACAGCAAGGAACTTCGGCGATATAAAGTGGATAGACCCGAAGTCGCCTGCAACCGGGCTGATGATTTTTTATTTGATAAAGGCCTTAGGCGCAGATGTAACAAAAGAGATTGCTGCAAACCTTTATACTGCTATTGCTGTTGATACAGGCACTTTCAGGTACAGCAATACTACTCCTGAGGTTTTGCGGGCGTCGGCAGAACTGGTTGAAGCCGGGGCAGACCCGTCATATATTGCTGAAAACATCTACGAGACATGGACGTCAAACAGGTTCAGGCTTCTTCTTAAGGCTCTGAACACGCTGGAGATATACAAGGATATTGCAGTCACTCATGTTACGCTTGAGATGTTCAGGGAAACAGGCGCTGCGATTGCAGATACAGAAAATTTTCCGGGATATCCAAGGATGTTGAAATCAATAAGAGTTTCAGCGCTTTTCAGGGAGATAGAAAATAATCACTATAAGGTGAGCCTCCGCTCAAAAGGGAGCGGGATAAATGTCGCAAAAATAGCCGAGATGTTCGGTGGAGGCGGTCACAGAAACGCTGCGGGCTATAAAATCCGTTCGGATTTTAATGCGGCAAAAGAGGCGCTTTTAAAGGCTGTAAGAGAGACAGCCTGATTTTATATTTCCCTGCCAAATCAAAGTTAAATGTTGCCTATCTATCAATCTTATCGTAAAATAT
>MNVK01000047.1 GCA_001871685.1 Nitrospirae bacterium CG1_02_44_142 | reverse complement strand
TTATATTTGGGGTAATCTTCATAGTATCCGTATCTCGGCGAAGCGCAGGAAGCAAGACAAAACAGAGCAGTAGAGCAGAAGAGCAATAGAGCAAAAGTAGAAGTTTGGTTTTTACTGCTGCACTTCTGCACTGCTGGACTTCTGCGCTGCTTTTTAATCATTACAGTATATACCTGCTCAAATCTTCATCCTTCACAATATCAGCGAGTTTAGTTCTCACATATTCCCTGTCTATCGGAAGTTTGCCGTTCTTTTTTTCAGGCGCCTCAAAGGATATATCCTCAAGGAGTTTTTCAAGCACCGTATGGAGCCTTCTTGCGCCTATGTTTTCTGTCTTCTCATTTACGGTTGCCGCAATGCCTGCTATCTCCTCAACGGCGTCTTTTCTGAAAGTTATCTCTACATTTTCGGTTGCGAGCAGGGCTGTGTATTGTTTTGTGAGCGCATTATAGGGTTCTGTGAGAATTCTTACGAATTCATCTTTTCCCAATGCCTCAAGTTCAACCCTTATGGGAAACCTTCCCTGAAGTTCGGGGATGAGGTCTGAGGGTTTTGTCATATGGAATGCGCCTGCCGCGATGAAGAGTATATGTTCTGTTTTTACAGGGCCGTGCTTTGTTGTTACTGTTGTGCCTTCAACAACAGGAAGCAGGTCTCTCTGAACGCCTTCCCTTGACACGTCCGGGCCGTAAGCATGTCCCCTGCTTGCAACCTTGTCAATCTCGTCTATGAATATAATCCCTGTCTGCTGGACCCTCTCAATAGCCTCTTTTGCCACCTTATCCATATCAATCAGTTTATTGGCCTCTTCCTGCACGAGTATTTTTAATGCCTCAGGCACTTTGGCTTTTTTCCTCTTTGCTTTTTCAGGGATTAACCCTCCGAGCATCTCTTTCAGGTTTATCTCAAGCTCTTCAAGCCCTACGTTTGAGATTACGCCGAAGGGCATTACCCTTTCTCTTACCTCTACATCCACATATCTGTTGTCAAGCTTGCCTTCTTTAAACTGCTGCCTGAGCCGTTCTCTCGTCTCTTTGTATTTCTCCTTCTCCTCATCTTCAAGGCTTATGCCCCGTCCGCCTGCGGCGGATCTTGGAGAGGGAAGCAGGAGGTCCAGGAGCCTTTCTTCTGCAAGGGATTTTGCTTTCTCCTGAATCTTCTCTATATGCTCTGACTTAACCATGTTAAGCGAGATTTCCGTAAGGTCTCTTATCATTGATTCAACATCTCTGCCCACATAGCCCACCTCTGTAAACTTGGAGGCTTCTATCTTTAGAAACGGGGCATGCGCAAGTCTTGCGAGACGTCTTGCAATCTCTGTTTTTCCGACTCCGGTCGGTCCAATCATGATTATATTTTTGGGAAGCACCTCGTCTTTCAGTTCAGGGGAAAGCTGCAGCCTCCGCCACCTGTTTCTCAGGGCAATGGCGACTGCCTTTTTTGCCTTGTGCTGGCCTATGATATACTTATCAAGCTCTTCTACTATTTTTCTTGGCGTGAGATTTTCCATTTTAACTCCTATATTAGTGTAGTTCATGAAACACTTCTATATGTTGTCATTGCGAGGGACAAAAGTCTCGAAGCAATCTCACGACGAGATTCCTTCGCTTTGCTCGGAATGACAAATAGCAAAACACTATTGCAGCTCCTCAACTGTTATATTCTCATTGGTGTATATGCATATATTAGATGCAATCTTCATCGATTTTTCAACTATTTCCCTTGCGGAAAGATTTGTATTTTCAAAGAGCGCCTTTGCCGCCGCCTGCGCATAGGGGCCTCCGGAACCGATTGCAGCAATCCCCTCCTCAGGCTCAATAACATCGCCGGTGCCTGAGATTATAAATGTGTGCTCCTTATCCGCAATGAGCAAGAGCGCCTCAAGCCTCCGTAACATCTTGTCTGTTCTCCAGTCTTTTGCAAGTTCTACGGCAGCCCTTGTAATATTGCCTCTATATGATTCAATCTTTGCCTCAAATCTTTCAAATAAAGTGAAGGCATCTGCCGTTGCGCCTGAAAAGCCAGCGATGATTTTATTGTCGTACATGGTCCTTATCTTTTTTGCATTGTGTTTTAAGACAGTATTGCCCATTGTCACCTGGCCGTCTCCGGCAATGGTAACTTTTCCGTCGCGCCTGACGCATAATATTGTTGTTCCCTTAAACATTTTCACCTCTCTTCGGTAAATGGGTGAATCGGTGAATGGGTAAATCGAAAGAAATTTTTATTCAGAGTCCTATTCACCTATTTACCTATCAACCTATTCACCTATTTTTTGTTCTCTTTAGCCAGCGGATGCGCCTTGTCATAAGTATCCATTAAATGCGTTATATCCAGATGCGTATATTTCTGTGTTGTTGACAGCGATGAATGCCCTAAAAGCTCCTGAATCACCCGCAAATCAGCGCCGTCCTGAAGAAGATGGCTTGCAAAGGTATGCCTGAGAGTATGAGGCCCTATGCGGGTGTTAATGCCGATTGCCTTTGCATACTTAACTACTATACGTCTTACGCTTCTGTCTGTCAATCTTGAGCCGCTTTTATTAAGAAAAAGCGCTCCGTCTTTCTCTTTCTTTTTAAGCAAAATCCTTTCAACGAGATATATCTTTATTGCCTCTAATGCCTTTCTGCCCACCGGCGCTATCCGCTCCTTTTTGCCCTTGCCTTTAACCTTAATAAGTCCTTCTTTTACATTTATGTTGTCTGCATTCAGCCCGGAAAGCTCGCTTACGCGGATGCCGCTTGCATACAGGAGTTCAAGTATTGCCCGGTCCCTTACAGGCAGGAAGCCTATTCCTTCCGGTTTTTCCACGAGAGAAAAGACGTCATCTACGGATAGAAATTTCGGCAGAATCTTCGGCAGTTTTGGCGTGGGGACCAGTTTTGCGGGATTTGTCTTTATATAGCCTTCACGATAAAGAAATTTCAGAAAGGACCTTACTGCCGCGAGCCTTCTGCCCGCGGTGGTCTTTTTATGCCCCGCATTTATCTCTTCGGCGACAAATCCCCTGATGTCATTCATCCCTATGTCTTCCACCTTTGCTTTTACATGACCTGAGAATATCCCAATGTCTTTCCTGTAGGCCCTGAGCGTGTGAGGGGAGGCGCCTTTTTCTATTTCAAGATAGCGCAGAAAATTTTCAATATAAGTATTCATGCCTGTATTATAATAAAAAATGCACTCTTTAGCTTCAATAGATATCGGTTCTAATACAATCAGACTGCTTATCGGCAGAGTGGAGGGCGGGAGGATTATTCGTCACAGGACAGGGATGGTAATCACCCGTCTTGCCGCAGGCATTGGCGAGACAGGACTGCTGAATCCTGACAGCATGGAAAAATCAGTGTCTGTCCTGAAGGCTTTTTCAGATATTATTTCGGCTTACGGTATTTCGCATATAAAAGCCGTCGGGACCAGCGCATTGAGAGAGGCAAAAAACTCAGGAGAATTCAGGCAGAGGGTTTTAGCGGAAACAGGAATAAATATAGAAGTGATTTCAGGCGAAGAGGAGGCAGAGCTTACAGCGCGCGGTGTTCTGTCTGATATGCTTGAGGCGGATTCATCTCTTATTGTGGACCTCGGCGGCGGAAGCGCCGAATGGATTTTCTGCCGGAATTCATCTCCTGCTGAAATGGGGACAATTCCGACAGGCGTTGTAAAGCTATTTGACAAGCACATAAAATCTGACCCTCCTTCAAAAGCGGATATTCTCTCTCTGAAAAAGGAATCAGATACTGTCTTAAGCGGACTTAAAACTCAGATAGGGCGTCTCATAAACAGCAGGACAGTTTTTATCGGAACAGCGGGAACTATTACAACGCTTGCATCCATTGATATTGGGCTTGAGGTTTACGACCATGAAAAAATTAACAGGCATAGCATCTCTTTAGAGAGGCTGCATGATATTGCAGACATGCTCATACGCATTCCTATTGGCGAGAGAAAAGAGCTGAAGGGGCTTGAGCCGGAAAGGGCAGACTTGATTATCCCGGGCATACTCTTTACAATTAATATTATGGAGTTATTCGGATTTGCTAATATTCTTGTGAGCGACGATGGACTGCTTGAAGGCGCGCTAATAAAACTTTCTGAAAGGGTCTCGTAATTTAAACTTTATGGAACAGGTATTTAAAAGACCGGTAAGCCTTAAACCTGCGCCTTTCAGGTTCTGCCCGGGCTGCGGACACAGCCTGATACACAGGATTATTGCAGAGTGCATAGACAAGCTTAATATCAGGGAGAGAGTCGTAGGAATTGCGCCTGTCGGATGCGCTGTTTTTGCTTATGACTATTTCAACTTTGATATTCTTGAGGTGGCGCACGGAAGGCCCCCGGCAGCAGCGACCGGGCTGAAACGGGTTATGCCTGATAAAATAATATTTTCATATCAGGGGGACGGAGACCTGGCCGCAATCGGCACTGCAGAGATAATCCACGCCGCAAACAGGGGCGAGAACTTAACTGTGTTCTTTGTAAACAATGCCACATACGGCATGACAGGTGGACAGATGGCTCCGACAACGCTGCTTTTGCAAAGGACTACCACCACGCCGAGGGGCAGAGACGTTAAGACGTCTGGCTATCCCCTGCATGTTTCTGAAATGCTTGCAACTATTGAAGGCGTTTCGTTTATTGCAAGGACCTCTGTGGACTCTGTAAAAAATCTTATGGCGGCAAAGAAGGCTGTTGAAAAGGCCTTCAGGTATCAGATAGAAGGCAAGGGATTCAGCTTTGTTGAGATATTATCTCCGTGTCCGACTGACTGGGGGATGTCTGCTGAGGGGGCCATAAACTGGATGCGCTCTGAGATGACGCCTGTTTTCCCTCTCGGTACAATTAAGGATAAATATGGCGAGTTATAGGGGTATGCTTTGGAACATAAGATAATGGCGGCGGGTTTCGGAGGGCAGGGTATCCTATTTTTAGGCAAACTGCTTGCTTACAGCGGTATGCTTGAGGGCAGGGAGGTTACCTGGTTTCCTTCTTACGGCGCTGAGGTGCGCGGCGGCACTGCAAACTGCACCGTGATTATCTCTGACGAGATGATAGGCTCTCCGGTTGTCAGGAATCCTGAAATCCTTATAGTAATGAACGAGGCGTCTCTTAATAAATTTCAGCCGAGACTGAAGAACGGCGGAATTTTAATATTTGATTCGTCTCTTATAAAAAAACCTGAACTGCGCTCTGATGTGCGCGTTGTTGACGTCCCTGCAAGTGAAATAGCCGCCTCAATCGGAGGGACAAAATGCGCCAACATGGTAATGCTCAGCGCACTGCTTGCGGAGACAGGAATAATAAAAGAAGAATCAGCAGTCAACGCCCTTGAAGAGCTTACACCTCAGAAAAGGAAAAAGGGTCTTGGCGCAAACAAAGAGGCGCTAATAAAGGGCAGGCAATATATTGAAGATAAGAAAAGCAAAAATATCTGACGTCAGAGAAGTCCAGCGGCTTATCAATGAATTTGCAAAAAAAGAGGAACTGCTGCCGCGTTCCTTAAATGACCTCTATGAGAGCATCCGCGACCTTTTTGTGTGCGAAGACAGAGGCGAGATAAAAGGAGTAAGCGCGCTTCACATATTATGGGACGACCTGGCAGAGATAAGGTCGCTTGCGGTTGCAGAAGGTTCAAGGGGCCAGGGGATAGGAAACAGGCTTTTGAAAATATGTCTCAGGGAGGCAAAAAGGCTCGGGATAAAAAGGGTGTTTGCTCTCACTTATCAGTCCGAGTTTTTCAGGAAGAACGGTTTTAAAAGTATTGATAAATCAAAACTTCCTCAGAAGATATGGGGAGACTGCCTCAGATGTCCGAAGTTCCCTGAATGCGACGAAGACGCTGTGATAATTGAGCTGTAAGGCAGTCTTATATCAGGGGACTGTCCCAGAGAATTACGGGCGAAGTCGTAGATTCGGGACAGTCCCCGTATCCAAATCATTTGACATACATTGCCCTCATGTTGTAGTCTGTTGTATTACGCTGTAGTTCAATTGTTAAAGCAGGAGGAGAAGTTTATGCCAACGGTTCAAAGAAGCATAAGAATTCAGGAAAAAACATTTAGAGAGATTGAGCAGATAGTCAGAGAGTCCGGGAAGGAGTTTTCTGCCGTAACGAATGAACTGCTTGAGGAAGCGGTGAGGATGCAGCGCTGCTCAGGGATTGTCTTCAGCGAAGGAACTGCCGGGCGCAGGGCGCGGATTGCCGGCACAGGCATAGAGGTATGGGAAGTTATCGGAGCCTATAAGAGCGTAAATAAGGATTTTAACCGTTTGCAAAAGGCTTATCACTGGCTTACCGGGCAGCAGTTAAGGTCTGCTGTCGGCTATTACAGGGCGTATCCTGAAGAGATTGACCGCCTTATAAAACAAAATGAAGAATTGACAAGAGAGGATGTTCATAAAAGATACCCCTTTCTTGTCAGGGGCAGTCGTTGAAATATTATCTTGATGAAGACCTCAGCCCAAAGATTGCGGAAATCCTTAGAAAGTATCATGTAGATACTGTCAGCGTCCATGAAGTCGGCATGGCACAGGCTGCGGATAGAGAACAGCTTGAATGGGCTGCATCTAAAGGCAGATGTCTTATAACCCGCAACAGAAATGATTTTATCCGCCTCACTGTTCAGTTTTTCAATGAGCATCGTCCTCATGCGGGAGTCCTTATCGTTCCGCATACTTTTCCCGGCGATAAATTCTCTCTCATAGCCCGCGCTATTGCTAAACACCATTCAAAGCATCATACAGGCAGAGTAGAGGCATACGCCATAGATTTTCTTGAGCCTTAGTTAATTGCTATCATAACATCGTGAACCGATTCTTAATGCTCAGGAATATCATAACATCGTGAACCTTTTATAAGTT
>MNVK01000053.1 GCA_001871685.1 Nitrospirae bacterium CG1_02_44_142 | reverse complement strand
ATAAGCGCCTAAAAGAAACGAACCTGAACCGCACGCAGGGTCAAGTATCTTTATTTTTTCTATCTGTCTCGGCGTCTTGCCCTCAATGAGTTTTCCGACTGTATTTCTGACAATGTAATCAACAATATATTTCGGCGTGTAATAGACCCCTCCTGCCTTTCTGACCTCCGGCTTTTCCTCAACCTTCACCCTCTGCGGCGTTACCCTTATCGTGCTTCCAAGGTAGCGTTCATATATGCTTCCCAGGAGTTCAACGCCGATGGCGTCAAACCTGTATCTGCTCTTCGGGAAATAGAGGTTCTCTATAACATCTGCAATGAGGTTTGAATCAACATCTGCTCTCTCACATGCGTGAGGTTTAAAAATATCGCCGTTTAAATCATCGTTCACTTCATGGAAGAGGTCAAGGAGATGGCTCATTATGGATTTTCTCTTGCCTTCTTCTTTCCAGAGGGCCACAATCTCCATTAATTCCTTATCAGGCCTTATCCTTCTGTCCTCTGCAATCCTTATGAAGATAATCCTGTCAAGGAGTTTCTGGACAACATCATTCAATAACTTCACATCAAACTCTGGATTCCTCTTATGAAGGTCCTTTGCGAGTTCTGTCCTCCATTCTGTTAAATCTTCAAGGAATGATTTGTCAGGCGGAATTCTGAGCCTCTTGCTCTTTGTATCCTTGGGCAATAGGGCTTCCAAAGAACCCTGCTCAATGCGCTCTTTTGAAAGCTCCCAAAGTTTTTCTATGTTATTGAGGTAATCAGTATATTTGAGGCCGAGGATTAATCCTTCGTCAGGGAATTTAGGATTTGGTTTTAAAGATGCGTCATAAAGCCTGAACTCTTCAAAGTCCGTGAGGACTACGAAATAGACCTCTTTTGTGGACCACGCATAGCTCTTTGCCTGAAGTATGTGGTTTATGTCATCAAGGGCCACAGACGGAGCCTTTGCCTCAACAAAAAATTTTGTAGCCCCGTTAATCCTGAAATTATAATCAGGCCTTCCAGTTGTTTCAGGAGAAAGTTCAACTATAACATCCCGTTCATGCGGAGGCTTCTGCGCCTGGTTTTCTATGTCCCAGCCGAGGGCTTTGAAAAATGGATTCAGGAAATCCAGCCTTACCTGAGCTTCGGGGTAGCCTTTTGAGACATAGTGGGCCTTGTCCTTTTCGAACTTTGCGAGCAAGGACTGGAGCTTTTCTCTGAAAGAATTAATGTCTGCCATATTTAACAGAACCGGATATTTCAGACATTATAGATGTTAGTTAAAGACAGGTCAAATTATTTTTTTGAATCTTGAATTTTTAATTTTGAATTGTTTTTATATTTTTAAACTCTCTTCCCTTCCACAGCATGTAAATCGCGGGATAGATAACCAGTTCCAGAATTGTTGAAGTAATAACCCCGCCGACCATCGGGGCCGCAATGCGTTTCATGACATCTGCGCCTGTTCCGTGGCTGAACATTATCGGGATAAGCCCTGCAAGTATTACGCTTACAGTCATTATCTTCGGACGGATTCTTTTTACTGCGCCGTACATTACGGATTCCTTTAAATCAACAATGGAATTCAGCTTGCCTTCCTTTTTCCATTTCTCGTATGCAAGCTCAAGATACAGAAGCATCACAACGCCTGTCTCGGCGTCAAGCCCGGCAAGCGCAATAATGCCGACCCATACCGCAATGCTCATGTTGTAATTTAAAAAATAAAGAAGCCAGAATGAACCAACCAATGAGAACGGAACTGCAAGGAGAATAATGAACGTCTTTGTGACTGACTTTGTGCTCAGGTATATAAGCACAAAGATTATCAGCGCTGTGAAGGGGATGACAATCTTGAGCCTTTCATGTGTTTTTACAAGGTGCTCGTATTCACCGCTCCATTCAAGGCGGTAACCTTCCGGGATTTTCAGAGAAGCGACCTTTTGTTTTGCCTCGTTGACATAACCTCCGATATCCCTTCCTGTAAAATCTATATATACGTAAGCGGTCAAAAGCCCTTCTTCACTCTTTATCTGTGTGGGGCCTTTTACAATCTTTATATCAACAAGCTCGCCGAGAGGAACCTGAAGTGTTTTCATGGATACGGGCTGCACTGCTCCCATACCTGGCTGACCGGCGGATGCCGAAGGCTGATTCATAACAGGCACAAGAACCCTCTTGAGTTTCTCAATGTCATTTCTCAATTCCCTTGAATAGCGGACATTTACAGGATAGCGTTCCCTGCCTTCAACAGTAATTGTCAGGTTCATCCCGCCGACTGCAGTCTGCACTACCTCCTGAATATCATCCACATTTATCCCGTATCTTGCGGCTTCCTCGCGCTTAATGTTGAAGTCCAGAAAATATCCTGTTGTTACTCTTTCCGCATAAACGCTTCTTGTGCCCGGAATGTCTTTAATGAGATTTTCTAATTCCAGTCCGAGTTTTTCTATCTCATCAAGCCTTGGGCCCAAGACCTTAATCCCTACCGGAGTTCTTATGCCTGTAGAGAGCATGTCAATGCGGGCCTTTATCGGCATTGTGAAGGAATTTGCAACACCAGGTATGCTCAATGCGTCGTTCATCTCATTCTTTAATCCTTCAACTGTCATCCCCTTTCGCCATTCTTTTTCGGGTTTAAGATTTACCACTGTTTCAAACATCTCAAGAGGAGCAGGGTCTGTTGCCGTCTCTGCTCTGCCTGCCTTTCCGAATACCTGTTCAACTTCCGGGATTTTCTTCAGGAGTTTATCCTGCAATTGAAGGAGTGTTGACACCTCAGTTATTGAAGCTGCCGGCACGGTAACAGGCATATAAAACAAGGTCCCCTCATAAAGCGGAGGCATGAATTCCGAGCCGAGCTTTATAAAGGGATAGGCGGTAAGGGCCAGGATGATTACTGCAAGCACAATAACGCTCTTTTTGAATCTGAGCGCAACGGCCGCGACAGGCTTATAAATCTTGTGGAGGATAATGCTTATCGGATTTTTCTCTTCGGGCCGTATCTTTCCCCGTATGAAAAGCGTCATCAGCACAGGCGTCAATGTAATCGCAAGGAAGGACGAGAAAAGCATTGCAAAGGTCTTTGTGTATGCCAGAGGTTTAAATAATCTTCCAGCCTGAGCCTGCAAGGTGAATACCGGCAGAAATCCTACGGTGATTACAAGCAGCGCGAAGAAGAGGGAAGGGCCTACCTCCTTTGCGGCGTCAATAATTATGTCGATTCTGCTGACTCCTGACCCCTCTGTAACCCCCCTTCGCCCCCCCTTATCTAAGGGGGGGATGGGGGGGGTACGTTCCCAGTCTTCTATTTTTTTATGCGCATTCTCTACCATTATTATTGAGGCGTCAACCATTGCGCCGATTGCGATTGCAATGCCGCTCAGGCTCATGATATTTGAAGTAACGCCGAGGTAATACATGCATATAAACGAGATGATGATTGCGATAGGCAGGGTGAGAATAACTACAAGCGCGCTTGGAAGATGGAATAAAAATACTATGCAGACTGCGCTGACTGCTATGGAGAGCTTTATTATTTCTTCTTTGAGCGTGTCAATGGAGCGGTGTATGAGGCCGCTCCTGTCATAAGTTGTGACAATCTTCATTCCCTTCGGAAGGCTCGGCTCAATATCATTCTTAATCTTCTCTTTAACCCGGTCTATGACACTAAGGACGTTCTCGCCAAATCTTATAACTACAATGCCTCCTGCGACTTCGCCCTTTCCGTCAAGCTCTGCAAGCCCTCTTCGTATCTCCGGCCCGAGCTGTATGTTCGCTATGTCTCTAAGAAATACAGGCGTTCCCGCGCCTCCGCCTGAGGCGGAGGCGCCAACAGGAATGTTTTTGAGGTCGTCAAGCGTTTTGATATAACCTCTTCCCCTTACCATATATTCAATGCCCGAGAATTCAAGAACCCTGCCTTCCACGTCCTTATTGCTTTTCCTGATTGCGTCCATCACTGTCGTTATTGGAAGGTTATATGCAAGGAGCTTGTTAGGGTCTATTGTTATCTGATACTGCTTTACGAACCCGCCGACACTTGCAACTTGCGAGACGCCCGGCACACCCTCAAGCGCAAGTTTTATGTTGTAATCCTGCGCGGAACGGAGTTCTGAGAGGTCATGCCTGCCGGTCTCATCAACTACAGCATAAGAGAATCCCCATCCTACGCTGGTTGCATCAGGCCCCAGCACAGGATTGACTTCAGCAGGGATTTTATTTTTTACTGACTGAAGGTATTCAAGCACCCGGCTGCGCGCCCAGTAAATGTCAGTGCCCTCTTCAAAGATGACATAAATAAATGAGCTTCCGAGGAATGAAAAGCCGCGCACAACCTGAACCTTCGGCGCTGCAAGAAGCGTGGACGTTATCGGATAAGTTATCTGGTCTTCAACCAGGTCCGGGCTTCTTCCCGGCCATTCCGTATAGATGATTACCTGAGTGTCGCTCAAATCAGGTATTGCATCAAGCGGAGTATTCTTAAGCGCCCAGTATCCCCAGGCTGCAAGGAAGAATACCAGCAGAAAGATGATAAATTTGTTTCTTGCGCTTAGTCCTATTATTTTAGCAATCATATTTTGGGGGTTAGGGGCTGGGGGTTAGGGGTTAGTTTCGAGATAAGACTGCGAATTTGTTTAGATAAAACCACTATGGTTTGAATAACAGTTTCCTTGGAGTCTTTATTTACATATCCCAATTCATTTGATATTGTTATTTGTGTTTCCAGTTCTGCTAAAGAACCTAAAGCAATAAATAAAAACTGCTTAAACTCCGCAGTATGTCTTCTTATATGCCCCTCAGCAATATTTGACGGCACTGAAACAGCAGCACGACGGATTTGACTGGTCAGACCATATATTTCAGAATTTGGAAAGGTTTGTGTTATCTCGTAAATAAGCTTTACGAGTTTTATTGCATTTTTCCAGATGTTTAAATCCCTAAAACTTTTTATTACAGTTTTTTCTGTCATGTCAATCCCTTACCCCCAATCCCCAACCCCTGCCTTAATGTTTATGTCCAAGCGGCTTTATCCCTTTTAACTGAGCCTCTGAATCAATCAGGAAGTTGCCTGATGACGCCACTTTTTCCCCGGCCTTTATCCCTTTGAGCACTTCCACCATCCCCTCTGCCTTAAGCCCTATCATAACCTCTCTCGGCTCAAAATACCCTTCTCCTTTGTCCACATAAACTATCTGCCTTATTCCTGTATCAATCACAGCGCTTTCAGGGACAGAGAGCTTATTCCCTAAATTGATTTTTACCTCCACATTGGTAAACATCTGAGGCTTAAGCTGCCCGCCCGGGTTTGCGATTGTGAATCTTATCTTTGCTGTTCTTGATTCTCCCGCAAGTGAAGGATAGATGTAGTCAATCCTGGATGAAAATTCCCTGCCCGGGAAATAGCTCAGGCTGATTTTTGCTGTCTGCCCTATTTTTATCAGAGACACATCATATTCGTATATATCTGATACTATCCAGACTCTGGACAGGTCGGCGACATCAAAGAGCCTTTCTCCGGGCATGACGCGTATTCCCTGCAGAGCCGTCTTCTGCACAACATAACCGCTTGCAGGGCTGTATATGGTTAGGGTCCTTATCGGTTTGCCTGCCTCCTCAATTTTTTTAATCTGGGCGTCATTTATATCCCATAACCTCAGCCTCTGCTTTGCCGCTTCAATTATTGCTTCGGCGTCTTTTGAAAGCATCACTTCAATTGCTGATTGCTGATTGCTGATTGCTGATTGCTTCCACTTCAATAAGTTTAAAAATTCCTGCTGCGTGGCGACAAGCTCAGGGCTGTAAATCTCCGCCAGCGGTTCGCCTTTTTTGACATACTTCCCTGTGTAGTTCACATAAAGTCTTTCAATCCAGCCTTCAATCTTGGTATTGACAGTGGCGAGCCTTCTCTCATCGTATTCAATGCGGCCAACTGTTCTGATAATTTTCTGCAGCGGCTTTACAGACGCCGCAACTGTTTTTACACCTAACAACTGCTGTTTTTCAAGAGGAATCTCAACTGCCGGGGCTTCCTCTGTCTGCTCTTTCTGCTGCGTTTCAACCTGAGCCTGAGGCTCTTTACTCTCTGCCGTGTGTTCCTGATGTGCAGGAGCCGCTGTTTGCGCAGAGGCCTGCGGTTTGCTTTTTGCCGGGCTTTTCAGGAACTCAGGCTTTAAGAGATAGAATATTAATCCTGCTGTCAAAATTGATACAATGGCAAATATTATTTTTTTCTTCATTTGAAACGCCCCTTAAGTTTCATATTAAATTTTTGCTATTTGTCATTGCGAGCCGAAGGCGTGGCAATCTTGCCTTTTGAGATTGCTTCGTCATCCCAAAAACTTTCGGGACTCCTCGCAATGACATTTTCGCTATTCTCTTTTTTGACTGCCGATTGCTGACTATTGACTGCCGTTATCGCCTCAAGCCGTGTAACTGCCTTTTCCCTTTCTATGAATTGCCCCCAGTATAAAAGCTCATAGTCAATGAGTGATTTCAGCCTGGTTATGACAGTTATGGCCTCTACTTTTCCGGTTACATATCCGGAAATTGCAAGTTCAAAATCCTGATACGCCTTGGGTATGAGGCCATTTCTGTACAGCTCCGTTAATTTTTCTGCAGCCTTAATCATAGAGTAGTTTTCTCTTATATTGGAAGACAGCATTAACTTGACTGCCTCAAGTTCGTGCTTTGCTTCTGAAAGGGCGGATTCCGCTTCAAGCACAGCCATCTTTTGTTTTGTTTTATAAAAGATAGGTATGTTGATTGTGGTTGTGAGACTCCACATGTCTTTAAACTCTCCCCTCCGTTCAGCAACACTGCCTGCAATGGTAAAATCAGGATAATACTCTTTCTCAGCCATGTTAACCTTTGCCTTTGCCGCGGCTATCATCTTTTCTCTGGATTTTATCAAGGGAGAATTAGACTGCGACATCTTAATAAGCCCGTCGATATTATAGATATATGAAGCCCGGGCAGGCTCAACCGGCATGCCGAGAGGAGAGTTGACGTCTCTTCCAACATCTGTGTTCAGCATTGCCTCTATGGACTGGAGTTTTTGCTTCAGCATCTCCTCTTTTTCAAGGAGCATGTATTTTTCGGTCTGGGCCATTAACACTTCCTGTTGCGGCGCCATGCCTGATGAATATCTTGCAATGGCAGCGTCTTCTATTCTTGAAAAGAGAGCGGTCTTATCATGTATCAGGCTGATGTTTTTATGGGTAAGGAACAGGTCGTAGTAAAGTTCTTTTATCCTTGCTATTGTTGTGAGCTTTGAATATTCATACAATGCCTTTAGGCTTTCGGAATCTCTGAGAGCCATCTCTCCTTTTAATGGGAGTTTGCCGGGGAATGGGAACATCTGAGATGCAGAGAACAGCCACTGTGAGCCCTGCATCTCGCCATAAGTGTATCTGTCGTATCCTTCATTCTGATAACCGAACATGAACATCGGGTCTGGAAGGCTCTGCACCTGAGGTATCTTGTATTTTGAAGTGGCTGCCTTTAATCCCGATGCGATGAGTTCGTGATTGTTCTTCAGCGCCTCGTCTATCAGGGGCTGAAGTTTCAGTTCTTCGGCAAAGGCCTTTCCAGCAGACAGTAAACAGTAGACAGTAAACAGTAAAAGTGATGCATGATACAAGATGCATGATACACGATACCACCCTTTACTTCCCCCCTTAATAAGGGGGGATTGAGGGGGGTTATATCCTGCATCCTGCATCCTGAATCCTGTCTTCTTAGTGCGCGTCCACATTGAATTTTACCGTTGTGGTTTTGCCGCCTCGGGTTATCTTTACGGCAATATTCCACGACCCTGCCATTGAAAGGTTCATCTTCGCCTTGTATTCATAGCCTTTGAGCTCTGCGCTTGTCTTGTAGTTCATTGCAGGCATTCCCGGCATTGCCGGCATGGAATATTCAACCTTCACCTTTGCATCTGTCACATATTTGCCTGAGGCGTCTTTAATTTCTACTTCAATGTTGTTATCTCCGACCACAGGCGGGTTCTTGTCAATTTTCACAGCGACGTTATAATCCCCTGCCTTTTTCTTTACCTCATAGTCTTTCGCGTAAGCAATCCCTGCTACAAAGAGCAGGATTAAAGTAAATACAGCAATCTTTTTCATGTTTTTCTCCTCCTGTTCATAGTGTCTGTGTCTGTGTCAGTGAACAGTGTCAGCATTTCTTTTAAACAGACACTGATACTAATAACTGACACTTTATCTTTTATATTCTTTTTCAACGGTATCTTTTATCTTTTTTACCGGATAACCTTTTTTGTAAAGCTCGGAAGCCCGCAGGGCCTCCCCGATACAAATGTCTCACATTGCTGCATGATTGTCAACATAACAGCTTAAAAGGCTCTTGTGTTTGAATGCAGGAGACTCTTCGCAATAGCAATAGCAGTAAATGCTGTCCAGCACCCACGGTATCTCTTTCGCAACCTGATATGCCTTTTTTATCTTAGCGTTATCGGAAAATATATTCGGAGCAAGCGTAGCTCTTTTTTCCCCCCTCCTCAGCGATTTGTCTTTTTGGATAGTCTGGGCTGCCGCTAAATCAGAACCGAGCATCAAAGCCATTGCGATAATGAGCGCCCATGCTGTTAATATCCTAAACTTCATAAACTCACCTCCTTTTAATATATGGACCTTATCTTCCCTGTCTTGCAGTCAAGAACAACCCTGTCAACTAAATCATGGCCTTTATAAACATCCGCCTCAATAAACCGTCCCTCTTTTTTAGTTACGGCGATGGTCATGCCTTTTTCTTTGTAATATTTTTCAAGCGCTTTGACAGCCTCTTTGTGCCTTGCCTCTTTTTTGCAATATCCGTATTCACCGCAAAGGGGGCATGAAACGCCGTAGGGTGTAACGCCTTTTTCCGGCTCCTCTTTTTTGGTTTCTGCGTGGACATCTCCCGACATAATTACTGACAGCGCAATTATAAATAACCACCTTGACATGAATAGACAATAGCACTTAATCTTGAAGGAATTATGAAGAGAAAAGAAAAATTCTGACGGAGGAAGATATGGCGGGAAATCTCTGATATGAAAATCTGCAAGGAGGCTGTGTTTGGATTAAGGCAAGATTCACGGGTCTGTCCCGAGCTGCTCGGGAAGTCGCAATGAAATGAAGCGGATAGCCCCGCATAATAGATGTGAAGAACAAAATATATCGCACTAACATTTATACTTTTACAAGGGTAGTTTAATATTGCCGAAAGACAGACACAGCCTCCTGAAATGGCATTTAAAAATAAAACTTGTGCAGCTTTCAGGCGCTTTTTATCGGCAGGAACACCCTGAACGTTGCCCCCTTATCTATTGTACTCTTGACCTCAACCCTGCCGGCCATCACTTCAACGAGCTCTTTGACTATTGCAAGCCCGAGGCCTAATCCCCCTTCATCTCCCTTTAGTAAAGGGGGAACAGAGGGGGTTATATTTCCTCCTCTGTAAAACCTGTCAAATATCAACGGCAATTCACCTTCAGGCATTCCCCTGCCTGAATCCCTTATCTCAATAAAGAACATTTCTCCTTCGGTTCCGTAGTCAATACTTACGCCGCCTTTTTCCGTGAACTTCAGGGAATTGGATATTATGTTTCTTGTTATCCTTTCAAGTTTTTCAATATCTGTGGAAATAAAAAGGCCGTCTGCCCTTAGAATCTTTATATCAAGCCCTTTTTGTTTAAATGCAGGAAGCATCTCATCGCAGATTCCCATAAAAAATTCCCTGAGGTTTATCTCTGCCATCTCTCCATTAGTAAAAAAACTCGCCTCTGCTATTGTAATGTCTTCTATACCTTTTACGAGCCTTATCAGCCTGTCAATCTCGTTTTTGATGTTCTCCAGCCCTTTTTCTCTTTCTATCACTCCGTCAGATATAGCCTCTGCCTGGGTCTTAAGGATTGTTAGAGGTGTTCTTAGTTCATGCGCAACATTTGAAAAAAGATGTTTCCTCAGTTCCTCCTCTCTCTGCAGAGATTCTGCCATTTTATTGAAAGCTGCCGACAATTTTCCTATCTCATCATGGGATGCAGCGCTGGTTCTGGCCTTGAAATCTCCGCCCGCGATTTTCTCCGCTGCTTTTTTTAAGTCCATTATGGGTTTTGAAAGGTAGCGGCTCAGGAGGAAGGCGATTAACAGCGAGCCTCCGCCTGCAATCAGAAGCGAGACATAAAGGAAATTTTTTGTCCTTTTTTTGAATATGGATTCTTTTTCTTTTATTTCCTGTTTCTGAAATGGCTGTGAAAGGAGGGTCCCGATTTTTTTGCCCTTTGCATAAAGCGGATAGTCAGTGAATTTTCCCTCTGCTTCGTGCGCATGAACATGGAAGTGCTCATCCATCCTTCGCTTCATGGATTCAGGAAGGGATTCCATCACATCATGAGATGAGATGATTTCTTTCCCCGCATTATCAAGAACCTTCACATTAAGTCCGAGCATCATGGCCCAGTGTATGGATTCAGAGAGAGAGCCCTTGTTCCATTTCCCGTCAGAATAGCTTCCCTCAACAGATGCAAGTGTCCAGTAAAACTGGTCTTCCCGCACTCCATTAACATAATTGTCAAAGTCTCTTATTATCAGCCATTTAAAGATGAAGTTGGAGAGCAGCGCTGCAAGGATTATTGCTATGAAAGCGAGAAAGATTTTAGTCTTCATTTCAGGTTATATATCGGATTATCCTTCCCGAAATTGATTATCAGTGGCGTCTGTGAGTGGCCTATTTTTTTGGATATATCTGTTGTGGTCTGTTTTGAGTATTCTCCAAGTTCTGTGAGTGAGACCTTGTTGTCTTTGTTTTTGTCTGCATTTTTATTATTGTTTAATCCGTCAAGCAAGGTATAGGTAAATAGGCCGTTTCCATTATATCCATCCATTGCAGCCTCTTTTGAGTTTGCAGAGGCATATATGTGAAGCCCCATCTTCTTTGCAAGCACAGACATTCTTGCATCGTATAAGCCGCTTA
>MNVK01000087.1 GCA_001871685.1 Nitrospirae bacterium CG1_02_44_142 | reverse complement strand
AAGACCATTCTTGAACTCGCTTCAGAGATACAGGGCTTAAGCGTAAAAGCGAGAGAGAGAAAGATAAGGCTTGAAGAGATAAAGGGGAGCACTTTTACGATTACAAATTACGGTCATTTCGGAGGATGGTTTGCAACTCCGATAATCAATTATCCCGATGTTGCGATACTCGGCACAGGAAAGATTTCCGACAAGCCGTGGGTCAAAGACGGGAAGATTGTTATCAGAAAAATCCTTCCGTTGTCGCTTACCTTTGACCATAGGGTGACGGACGGCGTAGATTCAGCAAAATTTCTGTCTAAAGTTATTCAATACCTTGAAGACCCGGCGCTGCTGTTTATAGAAAGCGCGTGAAGGATATAACTCCTTTAAGAAGCCGCTTGCCATCAAAAAGACTATTGACAAATTAGCCATGCAGTGGTTAAATATTAGCCATGAAACGGAGATATTTACAAACTATTGTTGAAGAGTCGCTCAAGCACTTTCCTGCTGTCCTGCTAACCGGCGCGCGTCAGGTTGGAAAATCTACACTGGCTCAGGCGCTGATCAATAAAAAAACATGGAATGCAGGTTATATAACCTTTGATGACAGGGCAGCGCTTGATGCTGCTATCCGCGACCCTGACGGATTTATTAAGGCTATGCCGACGCCTGTGATAATTGACGAGGTGCAGCGGGCGCCGGATGTGCTTTTGCCGATTAAAAGGGCAATAGACCGCAACAGAAAATCCGGACAGTATCTGCTCACAGGCTCGGCAAACATTTTGACTCTGTCGAGTGTATCTGAAACATTGGCCGGACGGGTTGCTGTTCATAATCTATATCCGTTTTCCTGGCCGGAAATGCTTGATCTGCCTGTGCCTACAATACTGAAAGACCTCTTTGATGCGCGGGAGGTTAAAGACCTCATCAAGAAGTTATTTGTGCCTGTGAAATCAGATTACAGGAAGAAAATAGAAAAAAGAATTCTAATAGGCGGTTATCCGCCTGCTGTGTTGATGGACTCTGACCATGCCCGCAGAGAATGGTTTTCATCATATCGTCAGACATATCTGGAAAGAGACCTCTTGAACATACGGGCAATAGAGAACCTTCCTGATTTCAACCGTCTTCTCGGTCTGGCAGCATTCCGGACCGGGAGGCTGCTCAACCTCTCCGATTTTTCGCGGGAAACAGGGCTGCCTTTCACAACCCTGCGGCGTTATATGAATTTATTAGAGGTAACATATCAGGTTTCCCTGTTGCGTCCCTACTTTGCAAACATCGGCAAGAGGCTTGTGAAAATGCCCAAGCTTTATTTCAGCGATACCGGAATGGCATGTCATCTCACAGGCGCTGATTCAATATCCAGTCTGGATGCGCAGGGAAACATGGGCGCAATGGCAGAGACCTGGGTTGCTGCCGAACTCCTCAAACTACTGACCGTATCAGGCCATGGTTTTCAGCTTTATTTCTGGAGAACGCAGGCGGGTCAGGAGGTGGATTTTCTTATTGAGAGGGGGAGGGAGATTGTGGCAGTTGAGGTCAAGTGGGGACAGCGCATAGAAGAAAGAGATATAGCTAATCTGAAGCGCTGCAGTCAGGATCTCAAGTCAAGGCTAAGGCTGTCTGTAATCCTTTACGGCGGCACGGAAGTTATACCGCTCGGGCCGGCTATGCTTGCTGTTCCTTTCCCTGTTTTCTTTGGAGTAAGAGAATAAATTTACTCCCTGAAAATATTGTAGTCGTAAATTTGATTGTAATGGCCTACGAATCGGAATTCTACTGTGTCTTTCCCTGTGAATTTGAATACAATTCTATAATGAACGTCAACCCTGAAGCTCCAGACATCATGCCCTCTCGGATGAAGCTTTTCTGTTCTAAGAATTGGATTAAAGTGATTTTCTCTGAATAGTCTTGTCTTTTCTTCTGTTTTAGCCTGGATTTTCTTTGGAAGTTTAAGAAATAGCTCATCGAAAGTAGCGGTGGTGCAAATCTCAGTCATGCCTTTTCTATGATTTCAAGAAGGGACTTCCTTTTTGTTATACGGCCGGCTTTGTGGTCTGCTTCGGATTTTTTTAGGGCCTCAATAAAATCTTTCTTGTAGAGGCCAACTGCATTGCAGAATGCCTCATAGTTCTCTTTTGTTATTTCAAATCTGACCCTGTCTTTTGCGACTTTTTTAAGTTCGGCAGATAAGGTTTTTTGCATATTGTTATCCTTTTGCAAGTGCTTTCAGTGCCGGGCGGTATTTTTCAATGAATTCATTCACCTGTGAGACGAATTCCCTGTCTATCCCCTTGGGATATTTTTTCTTTTTCACAGGTTCAAGAACAATCCTTTGGCCGGATTTATCCATCGTGATGTCCAACTCAGCGCCCGCAGAAAGTTTCAGCTTTTCAATCATCTCGCGCGGGATTGATACTCCCTGACTGTTTCCTATAGAGCATAATTTTCTGTGCATATTATCTCCTCTAATGTTATAACATGATTATAACAGAAAAAAAGCGGGTTTTGCATGCTTGGCTTGGTATAGTATAATCAAACCTATGGATAACAATATGAGCCTTGACTCTCTTTTCAAGCCTAAATCCATTGCCCTCATCGGCGCGGCGCATACTGAGGAAAAGCTTGGCGGCGTGATTTTAAAGAATCTGCTGAAATTTAAAGGCAGTGTTTATCCTGTTAACCCCAATTACGGCGAGATGATGGGCTTGAAGTCCTATCCTTCTGCCCGTGATATTCCGGAACCTGTTGACCTGGCAATAATCATGAGGCCTGCGGCTGAAGTCCCGGAAATTCTCAGAGAACTTGCAGGCAGGACAAAAAGCGTAATAATTGCCAGTTCCGGCTTTGCGGAGATTGGGGAGAACGAACTTCAGGATGAGGTTGTAAAGACAGGCAAAGAGATAGGCGTAAGAATCCTCGGCCCAAATTGCATTGGCATATATAATCCATCTCACAGACTGGATACCTTTTTCCTTCCGGATGAGAGGCTGAAAAGACCTAAAAAAGGAAATGTTGCTGTTGTATCGCAGAGCGGCGCTATTCTGAGCTGCTTATTGGGAGCGCTTGAGACCTCAAATACAGGCGTATCAAAGGCGATAGGATATGGCAATGCAATAGATATCAATGAGGCAGATATATACGAATACCTTGCTAAAGACAGAAATACCGGCGTTGTAATTTCATATATTGAATCGCTTGGTGATGGAAGAAAATTTATTGAAAAGGCAAAAATCTTGTCAGAGAAAAAACCTCTGCTTATCCTCAAGGCAGGCAAGGGCGTAAGCGGGCAGGCGGCGGCATTCTCGCATACGGGAAGGCTTGCCGGTAAATATGAAGTCTTCCATTCAATACTCAGACAGTTCGGAATAAGGGAAGTGGATGACTTTGATATGCTCATTGATGCGGCAAAGGCGCTTGCATATTACCCCTCTGTATCCCCCCTTGCCAAGGGGGGAATTAAAGGGGGTGGCAACAGAGTGCTTATCATTACAAATGGCGGAGGCTCCGGAGTTTTGGCTGCTGATGAATGTATGAGACAGGGGCTTGAGGCGGCAAAACTGCCTGAGGATAAAGTGGAAAAACTCAAAAGGATATTCCCGCATTTTTATGGAATCAATAACCCGCTTGACCTGACTGCACAGGTAAAGGATGAAGATTATGTTACGGCATTGAATGAATTAAGGGATGACTATGATGGATTTTTGGTTATTGCCCTGTCAAATGTCCTTGGGATTACAGAGAGGCTTCCTGAAATGATAAAGGCATGCAGGGCGAATATAAATAAACCTGTTGTTTCCCATATCGCACAGAGCGGCATATCAAAGAAACTAACCGTTCTTCTTGAAAAAGCAAAAATCCCGGTTTATCCTTCTCCTGAAAAAGCAGTCAGGGCGTTAAAGGCGCTTTTAAGTATTTAATTTCTTTTTTCTTATGTAAATCCACGCATTGAATCCGCATAAAAGAAAATCAGAACTTCTTTGTGAACTTGACCACTACCCGGTCATTTTCTTTCCAACGGCCGAAATGTGTTTTTTCACCGCCGTTGAACCACTCATAGAATGTTTCTATGGATTTCCCCTCTTTAAATTTACGCTCGTAAGTCATGCGGTGAGTATTGTCCTTTTTGGAGATGTTATATACGACTCCGTAAGACGTCTTATTCTTGTCGTTAATATCAACTTTCTGAAGTATGTATATGGCATTGCGCCCGAAACGCGAAGAGCGCTGGTTTACAGGATAGTCCGGATGGTTCTGGTCTTCAAGCACCCATTCATTTGAATATTCAACAATGAGCTTGGCAGAGTCTATGGCATCAATCTTCATAAATGTATTTAAGTCGTATTCGGTTCCAAATACATAGTTGATATAAGTATCCTCTTTCCTGTTCTCAGGAATTTCACATGCGCCTTCGCCGTGCCATTCCCATTTGCCCTGCACTGTGGAAAATCCTGCGGCGAGAATGCCGCCCTTTATGTACTGCTTTTCATATTGATTGGAGCTCACGCGCTTAAGCACGGGAGCTGGCAGGTATCCCTCGTAAGCGCTTACAAAAAAATCAACGCCTTCAACAGTCATTTTCTGTTTGGCCATAAAGCCTGAATCAGTCAGGCTGTGCCGTATTTTCTTTTCTGTAATCTGATAGTCTGTACCGGCCTGGCCGGGGATATCCGAATCAACGAGGTCATAGTCGCCCTTGCCTGCGCTCCATCGCGAAGCTTCAGGCGGATAACGCGATTTCTGAAAATAGGGGAGCAGCCGAACCTCTGTGCTGTTGTTGCCGGTGTAGTAATAGGTCCAGGACGCCTGCCAGACCCCGAGTTTGTCCGGGTCTGTGGGATGGTCAGCGTCAGCCTTTGCAATGCGTTTTGCAGGAGAGTAAAGAGTGCTTATCCCGTCTTCTATATATTTATATCCAAAGACAAGGTCTGAGGTTTTAAGTTTTTTCTTTACGTATAACTGCGATAAATATGCCATCCGGCTCGGGCCATACTGGTCTTTCTCAGAGCCGTACTGAAGGATAGCGTCAATCTTAATCTCGTATTTCATCAACTCCAGCCAGGTATCCATTGATAACTGCGTGTAGGCCTGCCTGAATTTTGTATCGTCTCCCTGCCCCTTATCCTGATGTTCATTGTGCTTTGTGAAATTATATCCTGTTGCGTTCCAGTTCCATTTCGCCTGTTTGAAAGCTTTATAAAAGGGATTTTTTTCTTCCTCTTTTGCAGGCTTGTCCGATGACAGCAGCGCATCCAGGTCGTCAATCTTCGGAGTTTTGTCCTGTGCAAAAACAATTGATGATGACAGGATAAATATAAGGGCTGCTAAACAGAAACCTACAAACGGCATACCATTTTATCCGTAGTTTCTATAAGGCGGTTCCCTAAAATCTTTGAGAGATTGAGGAAGAGTTTTGAAGTGATGAACGGACTCAGGCGGCGCAGCCTCTGAAGCGTTTTCCAATCAAGCGATAAAAGTCTTGCATTAGTTACAGCAAACACATCTGCAGTCCTCGGCTGACTGCTTACAAGCGCAATCTCGCCGAAGACGTCGCCCGGCTCTAATACGGCGATAGCCTTACGCTCGCCGTTAACAGCCCTGGATACGGATATCTCGCCATCTATAACGAGATACATCTTGTCTCCCGCATCTCCTTCACGGATTATCTGCTCTCCTACCTTAGCATCCTGCATGTGGGACATCAGAATCAGCCGCCGTATCTGGAACTTGCTCAGGCCTTCAAGCAATACTGACTGCTTGATGAGCCGGTCTCTCAGCTCCAGGCCGATAACATCCCACAAAGTGATAAGGCGCACAGATGAGAGCGTCATAGGGGTGATGAACAATTCCGTAACAGCTGCGATGACCATAACAAATGCGCTGAGGGCGCCAAACTGAACTATGGGAACGAACTTAGAAAAGACCAAGGTTCCAAACCCTGCTGCCAGCGCGACGCTTGAAATGAATATAGGTTTAATTTCCGCGATAAGCGTATCTTCAAGCGCCTTCTTTTCATCGCCATATTTTTCAGGCTCTGGTTGTAAAGAACCATAAATACAGTGGTGTCATCAACGGCAATGCCGATTGTGACTGCGGCCACCATAACAGTTCCTGCATTTAATGGAATTCCTGCTATTCCCATCAAGCCAAAGAATATGGCAACCGGAAGAAGATTGGGTATAAGAACAATAAAACCTGCCTTCCACGACATGAAAAGGAACGCCATTATTGCGGCTATCATTACGGCTGTTGAAATAAGAGATGTGAGCTGTCCTGATATAAAGTTCTCAGCGGCGTCTGCAATTAAAATTCCTTCGCCTGTAATGAGAATGTCAGCGTATTTGCCATAGCTGCCGCTGTTTAAGTCTTTTTTGATTTTTTCAACAAGATTATTCAGCTCTGTGGAAGAGTTGATGTTGTGACGAACCATGATATTGGCTTTAGAGTAATCTCCGGAAACAAACCTCTCTATGTCATTACGCTGGAAAAACAACAGGTATTGTGATATCAAATTATCAGAGTCCGGCACCTGGTGAAATGCAGGGTCTCCATTCTGCATCCCTTTGTTTACAAGCGCTATGTAGTCGGGAAGGCCCAGCACTGTATCAAATACCTTTAGGTTTCTCAGGTATGCTTCAGCCTCTTCTATCTTTTTAAGGCTGGCTGCGTTTTTAAAATCACCCGTATCTTTTTCAAAGACGACATAAAAGATATTCTGCCCCGACAGGTTTTCATGCATTTTTTCGGCAGCCTTTACAATAGGAGAGCTTTTCTTAAAGTATGATATGACATCGTTGTTGACATATATAAAAGCTGAAGCAATCAGCGAGATTAGCAGGGCCAAAGAGCTTGCGATTATTATTCTTCTTCTGTATTGATAGCCCCAGTAGATTACTTTATGCACAATTTTTTCAAGAAGCTTGCTGCCTTTTGTGTCTTTATGAAATCCCCTTGCCATAATGGACTTGCCGAAAAACCTGAGATATACCGGCGTCATGGTTACTGTTATGAAAAAGTTCAGGAAAAACCCTATGCCTGAAGCTATTCCGAAATCCTGCAGGATAACCACATCGGTAAAGGCAATCGTGCCAAAACCGATAACTGTGGTAAGCGCAGTTAAGAAAAATGCCATGCCGAGCTTTTTGCCTATGCCGACAAGCACCACCTCTCTCGGAGGCTCGCCCTTGGAAGTGGCTTCTAAAAACTCAGTAACCATATGTGTATCTTCTGTGGAGCCTATAACAATCATAATAGCGGGCACTATGGCAGTAAGGGGATTTATCGGTATGCCCAGCAAGCGCATTAAGCCAAACGTCCAAAAAATACTTATTGCGGCATTTATTGTAGGCACTATTGCTCCGTGGATGTTGCCAAGTGTCAGCATAATAGTGAAAAGCAATACAAAAGCAGCAACCGGCACCAGAACAATCTGGTCGTCAACGATATACTCGGACATAGATGTATTCACATAAGGCGCGCCTGTCTGGAATATCTCCTGAAAGTCGCCTTTGTATTCGTTTGTAACCTTCTCTATATCTTTTTTTATCCTGCTGTCAAACTTGTCGTCTTTTTTATCCCTGCTGAGATACAGGGAGATAACAGTGGATTTGCCGTCAGGAGAGATAAAATTTCTATAAATTACCGGGTTTTCAACGGCGTCTTTTTGTTTTGCAAGAAGTTCGTTTGGCTCTCCGGGTATTAGGTCCAGCAGCGGAGCTGTATCAATAATGCCCTGCTGGCCCTTGATATTATTGATTGTGAACAGGCTTTCAGCTTTTTCTACGCCTTTCAGGTTAGCCAGCCGGTCAAACATCAAGCGGAGCCGGTTTAATTTATTTTCAGTGAAAAGGTTGGAATCTCTTATGTAAACAAAGGAAAGGATATCAGAGCCGAAGACCTTTTTGGTTTCTTCATATCTCTGCTTTTCCGGCGTGTTCCTGGCCATGAACCTGTCGCTTGAGACGTCTATCTTCAACTGAAGCGCCGGTATGGCAAGGGCAATGGTCAGTAAAGCAGCAATAAGGATTATAATCCATGGTTTATCGTATGAAAATCTGACAAGCTTTTCCATGTTTTCCCTATGGCCCCTTTTTTATTTGAAGCTTGTTACTGCGCGTTCCGTGAATATTGAATCCTCTATATTGCCGTCTATCTTTCGTTCCACCAATCCCATCAGCGTCTTATGTTTGTTCTGGTGGTGTGTCATTAATACCTTGTCTGCGCGCATCAGTTTCCCTTTTATCGGTTTTACATTATGCGCAGTCTGGGTCTTGAGGAGTTTCATGCTGTGGTCATAGAAATCCACCTTCAGGGTAACAAAGGCGTCTGTTGTAATCCACAAAATCCGTTTTGCATAACCCGTGGTCTTCTTCTCGTCGTCTGTTGACGGCAGGGATTCAATGACATAGCAGTCCTGATTGTCGTATTTTTCTTTATTTGAGACGGAGTATGTATGCGCCTCAAGTTTTTCAGGCCTGAGGTCTTCATAGGAAAAATCAGTGCCCATGAAATATCCCTTCTTATTGCCGCCCGCAATCCTCTTAAGCTTTTGGCCGTATGCAGGCATATAAAGCCACTGGTCATCTTCTCTGTCTTTTTGTTCCCAGGTAAGCAGCGCGGTTCCTCTTATATCAGCAGGGCCTTCAAAACGGGCAAGATATTTAAAAAGCCCGGCATTGTCTTTCTTGGCATAGCGCTTTAATTCGCGGGTCTCTTTATTGTTTGAACTGTCAACCAGCACCATCTTTATGTTCTCATATTCCCGAGCGGCTTCGTGTCTTTTCTTCTGCTCTTTCATAATATCAAGGCCCGAAAGCTCCCCTGAAAAGGCAGGCGCGGCGATACACAGAATGTACGAAATCAAGACCATTAAAATTTTCATATTCCCCTCCATTTTAGAGTTTTATAAAGAATCTTTAACACGGTAAAATTCTACCATAACATCTCACTAAAAAGCTAAGTCATTTCTTATGGGTTGTGGTAAACTTTATCCATGATATTAACTGATGATTCTATCCTAAAAAATACAGCCTTCTTTTTGGGGAAAAACAAAGGAAAGAAGGTGTTTGTTGAGCATGAAGTGAAGATTTTCTTAAAAAGCGCGGGGCTTTCCGTGCCTAAAGGAATGCTTGCAGGTAAGGACGGCCATATCCCTTCTTCAAGCCTTGCCTATCCGCTTGCGGCAAAGGTGTCATCCGCAAAAATAACATCAAAGAGTGACACGGGCGGCATCAGGTTAGGGTTGAAG
>MNVK01000025.1 GCA_001871685.1 Nitrospirae bacterium CG1_02_44_142 | reverse complement strand
GAAAGACTTCAGGACAAACCTCTGTGCATGCTCCGCAGCCAACGCATGTATCCCAATCAACAACAGGTTTCAACATAAAAACACCTCCTCCTTTTATATCCACTCAACCCTGTCTCTTCCGCTGTTTTTTGCTTTATATAGCCCATCATCCGCTCTCTTTATGATATCGTCTATAGAACTGTCCTCCTCTGTCATGCGCGCAATGCCTAAACTGATAATGACAATGCTCTTGTCTCAAAATCGTCAGGTTTATGGAGGCCATAAATGTTTTATAGATTTTACTTTTTCTAACTAAAGGCATCTTAGTTATATTTTACATGATATAAAGCCGGAGTTACACAAAAAAACTGCAAAATGTATCTGACGGGCAGGAAGACAATGATTATTCTCAATAGTATTTTGATGAACTGCTGCGGGACAAATTTCTGTAGCCTTTAATAGCTTTACAAATGGAAGCGCTTCAAATTATCATTTACTTATGAAGACAATTAGAATTGCCCTTGCCCAGATTAATCCTACTGTCGGCGGCATTGAAGGCAATGTCCTGAAGATTTGCGATTACATCCGGAAGGCAAGGGAGCAGAATTCAGGTGTGGTTGTATTTCCTGAGCTTGCGATAACAGGCTATCCTCCCGAGGACCTCCTCCTTAAACAGCATTTCATAGACGATAACCTTGAGGCATTAAGCAGGGTTATTGAAAACACGAAAGATATAGCGGCTGTTGTCGGCTTTGTTGACAGAAAAGATAATATTCTTTACAACGCTGCTGCAATAATCCGCAACCGTAAGATTATTGGCGTTTACCACAAGGTATTTCTTCCAAACTATGGAGTCTTTGACGAATACAGATACTTCAGGGCAGGGACCGAAACCCCTGTCTATACGATAGATAATATAAAAATTGGCGTAAATATCTGCGAAGATATATGGTATCCCGAAGGTCCGGCAAAGTATCAGGCTCTTGCAGGCGCTGAGGTCATTTTGAATATAAATGCTTCCCCGTATCACATGGGAAAGGCGCATCTGAGAGAAAAGATGGTTTCTGAAAGGGCGTCCGACAACAAAATAGTAATTGCGTATCTTAATACAGTCGGAGGCCAGGACGAACTTGTTTTTGACGGAGGAAGCTTTGTAGTTGATAAAGCAGGTGAGATTATAGTCAGAGGAAGGCAGTTTGAAGAAGAGATGATTATCTCGGAGATAGTCCTTGACAGCTGCAACGCCTCCTCTTATTCCCCTCTTAAGTTAAGAGGGGGAAGGGGGAGTTATGAATTAAAGAGGGGCGAGGGGGGATTTGAAGAAGAGGTTTATAAAGCTCTTGTTTTAGGGACAAGAGATTATGTGATTAAGAATGATTTTAAGCAAGCTGTAATAGGTTTGAGCGGCGGGATTGACTCTGCACTCGTAGCTGCAGTTGCAGTTGACGCCATAGGCAGGGAAAATGTTTCAGGTATCTTTATGCCATCTCCCTATACATCAAAAGAAAGCAGGGAGGACGCCTACGAACTCGCCAAAAATCTCGGCATTAAAATAATTGAGACGCCTATCAGCAATATATTTGAAGTTTACCGCGAAAGTCTTAAAATGGAATTTAAAGGGCTTCCTGAAGATAAAACGGAAGAGAATCTTCAGGCCAGGATAAGAGGAAATATACTTATGGCGTTTTCCAATAAATTTGGATGGCTTGTTCTGACAACAGGGAATAAGTCTGAAATGAGCGTCGGATATGCTACACTTTATGGAGATATGGCAGGAGGTTTTGCTGTTATAAAGGATGTGCCCAAGACCCTTGTATATGAACTTTGCAAATGGAAAAACTCTAATGAGGGCAGGGCGGTAATCCCTGAAAGAGTTCTTTGGAAGGAGCCTTCAGCAGAGCTGAAACCCGACCAGAAGGACACAGACTCTCTGCCTCCTTATCCTGTTCTTGACCCGGTGCTCAAGGCATATATTGAAGATGACAAGAACTTTGATGATATACTGTCTTCAGGATGTGAGATTGAATGCACAAAGAAGATTATACAGATGATAGACAGAAGCGAATATAAAAGAAGGCAGTCTCCTCCCGGAATAAAAATAACGCCGCGGGCATTTGGCAGAGACAGACGGTTCCCGATAACAAATAAGTACAGGAGTTATTAGAATAACTTATATGTCAAAGGTCTATTTCGCATCAGCCAGGATAAAGAAATGGAAATATGCAGACAGTATGCCCGGCAAGCTTGAACGCTTGTTTAAGGAAGTGAATCTCTCAACCTATTTTGAAAAAGACGAATGGGTTGCAGTAAAAACTCATTTCGGTTCAGAAGGCGCACACAGGATTGTCCGGCCTGTGTTTTTGAGGAAGGTCGTAGATGCCTTAAAAGGTATAGACGCCAAGCCTTTCGTGACAGATACTGTACGTATAAAGGGATTGGCTTACCTGGAAGTTGCAAATCAAAACGGGATAAATCATCTTTCAGTTGGAGCGCCTGTTGTCCTTGCTGACGGACTCTATGGAAATGACAATATAATGGTGAAAGCAGGTGAAATCATTGGTGAAATAGCAGTCGCAAGCCTTATCTACGATGTTCCTGCAATGGTCGTTTGTTCGCATATAAAGGGTCATATTCAGGCTGGCTATGCCGGGGCAATTAAAAATGTTGCCATGGGAGGGATAAGTTCCAGCCATAGACACTGTGGGTGGAAGTGTGGAAGGGGAGCAATGCACACAATTGGCGAGGGCAAATTAATATGGGATGAGGAAAAATGCGAACTTTGCCTGCAATGTGAAGAAATCTGCCCTCTTGAAGTGATTAAATTTGAAAATGAGCAGTTCACCTACAGGGAAGCTGACTGCTGGAGGTGCGGCAGGTGCGCAAGGGTTTGTCCTGAAGGCGCTCTGACGCTGCCGGGAGATGATGAAAGATTCATGAAGGCTCTTGCAGAGACAGCAAAGGCTGTTTTAAGTACTTTTAAACCCAATAAGGTGATTTATATAAACTTCCTTACAGAAATACAGCCTGAATGCGACTGTATGCCTGCTGCTGACGTACCAGTCATACAGGATCAGGGAATCCTTATCTCCGATGACATTGTGGCAATAGAGCAAGCAGCAATAGATATGCTTTTAAAGGCAAAACCTTTGCCGCAGTCAGCAGCAAGCGAGCTTGGAGAGAAAACAGATAATATCCTTTATGACCTTTCAAAAAAGCCCTACTTGATACAGATAGAAGAGGCTGGCAGGCTCGGCCTCGGAAGCAGACAGTATGAACTTATTGAAATTTAAAGCAATTTGGATACTTCCTTTAGATTACTTTTATTTTGTATATATGGAATTTAACATAATATATCATTACGCACATTGCTTTTGTCAAGAAAAATCGTCATAAGCAGAATTTATAATCTTATTCAATATAATTATTAGCGATTTAACACGCTTTCGTGAATTGAACCAATTAAAAATTGTTTCAACCCTGCGGGCTTCAATCGTTATCGCAAAGATAACGTAATAGTATTCTCAGACTCATTAATAGAGTAATTGAAGTTTTTAAGAAAGGAACCACCGAGAAGATTGCCGCCTGTATTTTCAGGATTATAGGAACATTGAATGTTAGAAACTTCAAAAGAACCAATAGTAACAGAGCAAGGAAAATAATAAGACCAAACATCACCTGCTGCCGTAGAGTGAATTTTTTTATCCGTAAACTGAGTAATACCAAGTTTCCTAACAGCATCTGAATCTAAAGAAACCTGAGAGGCCCCTGTATCTATCATCATGTCAAATTCAATACCATTGATTTTTACAGGAATAAATTTGACATTAGAAACAGAGCGATAACGATAAGTTTCAGAGACTACCGCCTCACTATAAATCTCTTTACGAACTCCGTTCACTTCCATATATCCCTGATAGCCGGAAGGAATAGAGCGCACAACAGGAGACTCCTTGACAACAAGAGACTCCTGTTTTAATACCTCTTTTGGCAATTGACCTTGAAACTTATCAGGAGAAAAAGACAAAGGTGCGCTCCGATTCTGCGGAATAGAGCGCACAGGAACAAATTGAACAGGCTTTTGGAAAATATTAAAATAATACGAGGCGACAACCGTAAGAACAAACGCAAGAATAAAAGCAAGAAGATTAAAAAAAACATTTTTTTTCTTAGAAGAAGGAATTTTTTTGCCCCAATTGATATTATTCCAATCAGGTTTTTTTTCTCTCCACCAATCCCGATGTTCAAGAGACATGATTAAAGCATAAAACTTTATAAGATAAAAATCAAGTTAACAGAGCGCATATTTTATTCTAATAGGAAAAATCAAAATCTGATATTCTATGCCAATCACTTCGGGGATGAAGATAAATATATCTCGTTTCTCGACCAGTATAAGCGTCTCCAAAAGTCAATCGGGCACCCTTATAATTCCACTGCATAAAACCCATTGCCTCAAATCCCGCCCCGACTTCTACAAACCACTGGAGAGCTTTCAAAAACTTCTGCCACGGGACCCGAAGATAACCAGCAATAAAACTACTACCTATGCGATGAATTTTTTGTCCGATGTCAATAGAAAGGGACTTAGAAATATATTTCATAAGATAAGAAATAGAACAATGGCGAATAGGCTTTACGTCAAGATTGCCATATTTCCAATACTTTTGAAGGCGAAAAATATCTTCCTTTCCAAACTCAATATTCTCATTGAACGCCACTATAATATGCCAATGAAGAACACTCTCACCATAGACCTCTGCCCTACGCTCCTGGACCTCCGCGGTCCAGATATATGAAACAGCACCATAATACCGCCGGAGAGATACAAAAAAAGGATTAAGGATATTTGGTTTATAAGACTCTTTTCTTTGAGTCAGCGTTATATGTTTTAAATAAGCAGGGTTGAGACGAAGATTATTAAGAAAACCTTGCCCAAGCCTTTTATAACGAGAAACAGATGTATCCAGCTCAACAATCTCTCCAGTTTCAGAATTCTGTATACGCACGATTTTACTCATTATTTTATAAAAGTGATTGACTTGTTATCATATATTACTAAATCCCCAGCCCGCTCCGCCTTTGCCTCTATCGGGCAGGGCAGGCGGAGCGGTTCGGAGACCACGTTTTTATCGCACTGCTGCCCACAAATTAATTGATAGCTAATTAAACGATTTTGGGACATAGTATGATATGCCTCAAGACGTTTAAATTGATTACAGAGCAAATATGGAGGATTCTTTTCTTTGATAACAGATAAAAAGAGCAATTAATGAGCTTCCTTCCTAAAAATGTCTTGGACGACACCATTACGAACCACAACAGTAGAAAACTCACAATCGTAATGAACCAACATAATTGAGCCGTTAGAAACATAACCAATCTTATAACATTCATTCTGCAAATACTCAAGAGAATACTTTTTGACCTCTTTTATTTTTATTGGCTCTGCGTCCTCTCCCGATGCTGATTCTTGTATTTCATTACCAGTCTGATCAGAAACCTGACGACTGGTAACATGAGGAAGACCAAAAATATCGACAGAATTGTTAACATTATTTACTCCTTTTTTTATCGTAGATTTTGAGATAGCAGCTATGGGGTTGCCCTGCTTAATGAGCATGACAACACAAAAGATAAAAAGCAAAACAACAGGCATAACAAAATAAGCAGAAAACTTTGATTTCTGTTTAACTGAATTTGAATTAGCGCCGGACTGGAAAAGCGTAAAAATAGCAGGATTATATTTATGAGAATATTGAGCGATAACATCCTTATCAAACGGAGTCTGACGGCGATTAACGACATAACGATTTTTAGCAAAACTATGAAGAAAGCCAAGATTTTTTATTTGATAAGAATCGTTTGCAAGCCTTGAAATATTAACATCACAGCGTTTAACATTTTGAGTTACAAAAACAAGGTCAACACCAAGATGTCTATTATATTCAAGCAGATGCAAAAACCCGCTTTTTGTATCTTTGAACTGGCGAGCATCCCAAATGAATTGAGCTTCGTCAATAACATAGAGAGCATCAGGAAACATATCCGGGTTTAAAACAGCTTTACCGTCATGACCGTCATCAATAATTTCACAGGTTAATGTTTTCTGCCACCACGAAATACTACCCCGCACGGTTATGTCAATATCCTTGCCGATATAATTTCTCAATTCTCTAACATTAAGACCGTCTATGTTTGTCACAACCTTACGCCCTGCGCGCAGGGCAGGAATGATTTCCTGAAACATCACGCAGTGAGTTTTACCACCACCGACCTTGCCATAGTAGACCCTATTCACTTCGCCACCATAGCAAGCAACTGCCGAGTGATTTTTACAGTAGCACCAGCAGCAATTATAAGCAGACCGTCACGCAAACCCAAATCGTGTATGGCCCACATAAAAACTTGCGGAATAGTTCCATACGAAAAATTTCTCAACGCATCAGGATATGGAACGACTGAAAGCAAATCAAGCAAAAGAGTAACAAGCTCAAAATAAAACCCACGCAAAATATCTATCACCTGATTGTAAAACTGCAAAAAAAAGCAATAAACCGCCTGCCATACCTTTTCAAGATAACTAAATATACCAGACAACCAATCCATTTAATCATCACCCCCTACGGCAATCTTCCATGCCAAAATAAAACTCGCTGCAAGGATAGCCCAACGCATAACAGCCAAAACATCTAAAATATGCCACTGGTCCAAATCAAGAGTAGGACTACCAAGATGCACAGAACTCAAATCTAAAGTATATTGGTGCGGAAAACCAGACTGACCTGTAAGGTCAGCCAGTTTATTTATAAGTCCATAAAGAGGCAAAGCAGCAACAGCAGTAGATATTTTCGTTTTGATAGTAGCCCAATCGTTTTTATATTGATAATCGCCACAAAAACCGTCAGAAACAGGAGGCACAGTTTTTTCAGCAGCATCTTCTGCAGGAGTGTCAGAAGCCAGACTATTTTCAACA
>MNVK01000058.1 GCA_001871685.1 Nitrospirae bacterium CG1_02_44_142 | reverse complement strand
GTATTGAGGATGCACATAAAGAGTCGGAAATCATCGTAACTCATTGTCTCGGCATAGATAAGACTGTCCTCTACAGAGACAACCCTGCTCTTTCTGGAAAAGGTGTAAGGGAGATTGAGGCTGTCCTTCAGAGGCGCGCTCGCAGAGAGCCGCTGCAATATATTATCGGCACTGTGGAGTTTCACGGCCTGAAGATAAAGGTCGGGCAGGGCGTCCTTATCCCGAGGCCTGAGACAGAGCTTTTGGTGGAAGAAGTCGTTAAAGCAGCAGAGAGCAGAGAGCAATTACCCCCCCATCCCCCCCTTACCAAGGGGGGGACTAAAGGAGGGGTGAATATCCTCGACCTCTGCACAGGAAGCGGATGCCTTGCGCTTGCGCTTGCAAAACACTTTCCGGATGCCGAGGTGTATGGGACTGACATATCAAAAGATGCAATAAGGTACGCAAATGAGAATGCAGAGCTTAACGCTATAAGAAATGTAACCTTTCTTAAGGGTTCATTGTTTGAGCCGCTCAGTCAACTTTTAACTGATAACTCTTCAGTTTTAACTTTTAACGTGATTGTCTCTAATCCCCCATATATCAGAAGCGGCGGCATCCCGGATCTCCAGCCTGAGATAAAAAACTGGGAGCCGAGAAATGCGCTTGACGGCGGCGAGGACGGGCTCAGCTATTACAGGACGATACTTTCAGAGGCGCCGAAATACTTAACCCCTTCTTGTTCCACCTTGCTAAAGGGGAGATGTGGAGGTGGAGTTATTTTTCTTGAAATTGGAGAAGGACAGGCAAGGGAAGTCTCAGAGATTGCCATGCAGAACGGCTTCTGCAAAGTCTCTGTTATTAAAGATTATGCAGGGATAGAACGCATCATTGTCGCAAGGGCATTATAGATTCATAAATATTTTATATAACCTAAATCTGCCCTAATCCTTGACTTTGGATTTTAATTTTAATTAAGATAGCAACAATTTCCCTATTACTCTAAGACTCAGAAAGGAGGCGGCATGCACGAAACGCTTTTAATGGATGCGATTGTTGACCCCGGCAAGATTCCTCATAATGTTACTTATGCAATACTTGCGTCTGTAATTCTTATAACGGCTGCGCTTGTTGTCAGGCGTTCTCTCAGGATGGTGCCGACGGGCTTTCAAAATTTTATTGAGGCTGTTGTTGAGACATTTCTTAAACTCTCAGAGGAAAATATAGGCCATCACTGGGGGAAAACGTTTTTCCCTTTGGTCGGCACATTGTTTATGTTCATACTCCTGTGTAATCTTATGGGACTCATTCCAGGATTTGCATCTCCCACAAGCGATATAAACACAAATGCCGCGATGGCTATCCCTGTGTTTCTGGCAACTCATTATTACGGGGTTAAGGTTCACGGCATAAAATACATAAATCATTTTCTTGGTCCTGTGCGCTCTATCTTTGCGCTGCCCCTAATGATACTTATGTTCATAATTGAATTTATCGGCCATCTTGTAAGGCCTATTACCCTCTCTGTAAGGCTTTTTGGAAATATGCTGGCAAAACATATAATACTCGGTGTGCTTGCTATGCTTGTCCCTCTGTTTATTCCGATTCTTATACTCGGGCTTGGGACGCTCGTCAGTCTGATACAGGCATTTGTCTTTGTCCTTCTTACCACCCTATATCTTGCCGGAGCTGTAGAAGAAGGACATTAAATACGAGTCTTAGAAGAAAGGAGGAAGAAATGATGAAAAAAACTATTTCAGTAATTTTAACGGCGCTTGCTCTTGTCTGTCTGTTTGCTCCATTTGTTTTTGCGCAAGATGCAAATGCCGTCCCCGCAGCATCTGGCGATTCTTCTGTTAAGACAATGGCTGTTCTTGCCTGCGGACTTGCAATAGGCATAGCAGCATTAGGCACAGGCATTGGTCAAGGTATCGGCCTGAGCAAGGCCTGTGAAGGCGCAGCAAGGAATCCCGGCGCAGCAGGAAAGATTCAGCTGCTTCTGATTATCGGTCTTGCGATGATAGAGTCTCTCTGCATCTATGCGCTGCTCGTGGCATTGGGTATTCTGATTAACCAGAAACTCTTTTTCTAAAAAAGGAAACTGATTAGTTTAAAAGGGCTCGTCCCCCGATAATCTCGGGACGAGCCCTTTTTTATCTTGTTCTTGTCCTGAAATATGACGATTTGTATTTTTCGGGATGGAACGGCTTTAGCCTGACAACCTTGCAGTTAGGGAGCCTCTTGACTACAGACTCTTCGCTTACGCGCTGGTCGTATCCGAGTGCGATTATGTCAGGTTTGAGTTCTTCAAGTATTAAAAAAATATCCTTATCGGTATATCCGAGAATAACCCTGTCAGATATGCCTGCTTTTTCAACATTTTCCCTGCGCTGCGCCTCATTATGGTCAGCCGTCATGCCTTTTATTCTTTTGACATTTTCATCCCTTGCAACAATAACAATGAGTTCATCTCCCAGAACCCTTGCCTGTTTCAGAAAATCAATGTGACCGGGATGAAAATGGTCAAAGGTCCCGGCGCAGACTACACGTTTTTTTTTCATAAATATATCCCGGCGTTAAGCGGCGCTATTCAATATTAAAAACTGCCACTTCTTTTATGCCCGGAAGATACTGCCCGACAGGGACAAGCTTTTTGTTCTCTTTAACGCAGTCTATGAGGATTGTCCATAGCTGGTTGAGTTCATTTCTCTCTTTGTCGTTTTCAGGGGTCATCTTTATCAATGTGCCTTCAAGTTCTATTTTCATGAGCGCCTCCTTTTATATCTATGATTTTACAATAACGGGTTAAATGCCTTGTGTCAAGATGCCTGCACTTCTTCTATCAGCCCCCGCATGTCTTCTCCTGTTGCCGCATGGAAGGCCCTTGTTTTAAGCCTCTTTACCGGCATCCCCCTTGTATACCATCCAAAGAATTTTCTGAAACGCAGGACTCCTCTTTCCTCGCCGTGGAACGAGATATTTAGCGCAAGATGTTTTTTCATTGTTTGAGTTATCTCATGAACATTAGGCCTTAAAGGCGCCGAGCTTTTTTTAAGAAGCTCTTCTGTTTCCCGGAAGAGCCAGGGATTGCCGAGAGCGCCTCGCGCCACAGCCACGCCGTCACAGCCGGTCTCATCAAAAAGTTTCCTGATTAATTCCGGTGAGAGCGCATCACCGCTGGCTATTACAGGTATCTGAACGGACTCTTTTACCTTTCTTATTGCCTCGTAATCTACTTTCCCGCTGTATGCCTGCTGCCTGGTCCTGCCGTGTATAATGAGGGCTTTAACGCCGGCATCCTGTGCGCGGAGCGCAGTCTCGGATGCGTTGACAGATGATTCATCCCAGCCGGAGCGTATCTTTACGGTGACAGGCCTGTCTGTATTTTCTACGATTATCTTCAGGATTTTTTGCAGCCTCAGAGGTTCCAGGAGAAGCCCTGCGCCTTCGCCCTTTGATACAATCTTGTTTACGGGACACGCTGCGTTGAAATCTATTATATCGAAAGCATATCCTGATACAATATCAACAGCCCTTCTGATAACATCGGTATCGGCTCCGAGAAGCTGGACACCCAATGGCCTGTCACCAACTGTCGTAGAAAGATTTTTCAGCGCGGCTGCATTTTTTCTCACAAGCGAGTTGGCGCTTATCATCTCTGTGAATGCGAGTTCGCACCCGAAAGACCTATTAATCATGCGGAAAGGCAGGTCGCTTATCCCTGCCATGGGAGCAAGCGCTAATGGAGAATTAAACTTTATGTGTCCGATAGAAAGCATGGCTGTTTATTATACATCAGACGGATTAGGGCTTCCTGCTTCCTTCATACATCTTCTGTGACAGTGACTTTTTTCATAACATCCGCCGTAAGAGTACCTTGTAAAAAGATTTCAAAAAATGCAATACAGCTTGAAGCCTGATGCGTTATCAATCTATAATATCACGCTGTCACATAAGAAAAACAAAAGCATCAAAGTGTCAGAGCGCAGAAGTTTAATAACGCCTTTGGGGGAATCAATGGAGATTAGCGTTGGCGTCGGAAGTGATTCAATATCTATTGCCGTTGAAAATCCATTCCACATTAATCTGGATTCTGTTGTAGGACAGATAGTGGAATTCTGTTCTTTAAAAGGCGCTGCTCTTAACAGTGTTGATGTAAGAGGGCTGATTCCGCAAATGGTGAGGGGGATAGCAGGGTGCGAGAGAGGATGCCCTGCCGATGCAAAGGAGTTGGTCCACAGAGGGTTTAAGGAGTTCAGTCTGGCCTATGTTGAAGGCGGGATTCTTACTGCAAAGGCAGTGATTGGCGGCAATAAAGAACTTTCTATAAAGATGTTTCCTGATTTTTAGGCGAGAGGTGAAAATTACCTTGACAGGAACAGCCCTGTTCTGGGGAGGAAAAAGCATAAATAGGGTCAGCGGCCGTTATTTTGAATCGGGAAGGAATTAGGGTCAAGCCTAAATCATTTTATTAGGATACAGCGAACATTTATGTTATAATTGCCTATAAGAGACGGTTGAAATGGAATATTGAAAGGAGGCGGATTAAATTGAAGGCAGTTGAAGTATCCAAAGAAGAGGTTCTGGATTTTTTAAGGCTGGATATTATATCAGAAATCCGCTCAGTTTCCTTTGCCATAGAGCTCTTTGAAAAAAAATACTCTAAAAAATTTAATGAGTTTGAAAAGGACATTTCAGGGCATGAGGAAAAGTATGAAGAATGGGATGATTACGTTGAATGGAAGGCATACCAGGAGACATATAAGGATCGTGTTGAAAAATTAAAAGAACTGGATAATGCTGAAGACATTAAAATTATTGCAGGATAGCCCTGCAGTTAAAAGTTTTGAGATTATTGATTTCAAGAGCGGAAAAAATTTTTACTACCTGAAGATAAAAGCGGAAATATCAAATAGCACAACACTTTTCATAAGAGAGTATCTTTCCCAAAATGAGCATAATTACTCTTTCCACTGGCAGAGAGAGACCTGCGATTTATTGATGAGATGGGATAATTCCCCTCATCATGAGCGTGTCAAGACTTTCCCCCATCACAGGCATTTATCCGATGGTCTGGTTTTGGAATCATATGAAATAAGTGTTGAAAAGGTTTTAGATTTCATCAGCAAAACGGTCGGGACGTAGAAAAGGAGCCGCTTCTTTCCCTGCAAAACCATGAACATTGTCCTTGCAACAAGAAACAAGAAAAAGGTTGAGGAGATAAAGAGGATTGTCAGGGATATGCCTGTCGCTATTTATACCCTTGATGATTTTCCCGGATGCCCTGACGTTGAGGAAGATGGGAAGACCTTTGAGGAAAATGCGGTGAAGAAGGCAAGTGCTGTTTCAAAATATACAAAGACGCCTGCCCTTGCCGATGATTCGGGGCTTGAGGTGGACGCCCTGGCTGGAGAGCCCGGAGTTTTTTCTGCAAGGTATGCAGGAGAAGGCGCAGACGACAGAAAGAATTACGAAAAACTTCTGAGGGAAATGAGTTCTGTCCCTGATGGTAAAAGAGGCGCGCGGTTTGTGTGCGTCCTTGCCCTTGCATTTCCTGACAGCAGGGTGGAGACATTTTCAGGATATGCGGAAGGGCTGATAGGCAGGAAACCCAAAGGGGCTGATGGATTTGGATATGACCCTGTTTTTTATCCGCAAGGCTATGAAAGGACCTTTGCCGAGATGGGCGATAAGGAAAAAGACCTTCTAAGCCACAGGGGCATGGCGCTTGGCGGGCTTTATGCTTATATTAAGGCGGTTCATAAGAAAAATTAATATTATAATTTTTATTTTTTTCTTGAAAAAACTCTATATTTGGATATAGTATGTAATGCTTATAAAGACTGCTTAGGTTTTTGAGAAAGTCCTACAGTAAATGCGAGCAGTTATTTTTGTTAGGGTTTTGTTTAGTGCTGTTTTTAATATAGCTGACAGCAAAGAAAAATAAAAGGGGGTAAGGTATGAGGATAGTACTGCTTGGCGCTCCCGGCGCCGGCAAAGGAACTCAGGCTAAAAAGCTCATTGATAAGTATCAAATCCCGCAAATCTCAACAGGCGATATCTTAAGGCAGAACGTAACAAATGGCACCCCGCTCGGCAAAGAGGCAAAGTCCTATATGGACAAAGGGGAGTTGGTGCCTGACAGAGTAGTCCTGGGACTTGTAGAGGACAGGGTTAAAAGGGATGACTGTAAGAAAGGCTACATCCTTGACGGTTTTCCGAGAAACACTGCACAGGCAGAGGCGTTGGACAAGATATTGGAGTCTCTCGGCATACCTCTTACAGCAGCCTTAAGCGTAGATGTCCCGAAGGATAACCTTATGAAGAGGCTGACAGGCAGAAGGACCTGCAAAAAATGCCAGCAGATGTACAACATATATTTTTCTCCTCCAAAGAAGGAAGGAGTTTGCGACAAGTGCGGCGGAGCGCTTTTCCAGAGGGATGATGATAAAGAGGAGACAATTAAGAGAAGGCTTGATGTATATGATGCCCAGACAGCGCCGCTCATAGACTATTACAAAAAAGGCGGGATTTTAAAGTCTGTTACGGGCGTCGGCGGCATAGATGAAATATTCAAGAAAGTTTGTGAAGAAATAACCAAATAGGCCATATAAGTCATATAAGACCTATACTTTTAAATATTTAAGGAGGAAATGCGATGTCATTGATTAAACCACATGGTTCAGACAAACTGAATCCGCTATTTGTATATGACACGGCTGAAAATGAAGCCCTTTATAAGAAGGCTGAAAAAATGGCTTCTATTGTTGTAAGCTCGGCGGCCGCGGCTAACGCAGTTATGATGGGAGGCGGTTACTTCAACCCATTAACCGGCTATATGAATAAAGCCGATGCCCTGTCAGTTGCCAATAATATGAAGACAACATCCGGCCTCTTCTGGCCTGTTCCGATTTTAAACTTAGTTAAAGAGGCAAACGGCATAAAAGCCGGTGATCGCATAGCGCTTAAAGACCCAAACGTTGAAGGCAATCCAATCCTCGC
>MNVK01000094.1 GCA_001871685.1 Nitrospirae bacterium CG1_02_44_142 | reverse complement strand
GCTGATGCAGTTCTGCTAATTCATTTCTAAGTTGCTCTTTTGTTTTGTCTTTATAATTCATATTTATTTTTTACCAAAATATCTATCGTTTGTCAATAATTTATTGGGACTTTTATTGTCGCTTGACGTGTACGCCATTGTGTGATACCTTAAAATCAGAATTTACAAATCAAAATGAATGCGAAGAAGAAAAAAGTCCTTTTTATCCTTGGCGGCGGCGCCGCAGCGCTTGCTCTCGCAGTAGTCATTTTCGCCCTCACCTTCAACATAAATTCCTACAAGCCCCGCATCGAGGCCGCTGCATCAGGGGCGACCGGGCTGGATGTCAGGATCAATGGGAAGATGAGGCTCTCTTTCTTTCCCTTTGGCGTATCGGCTCAGGACATCCACGTCGCCAGCAATGGAGGCGAAATCCTTTCCCTCGAAAACCTTAAGGTAGGGGTGGCGTTGATGCCCCTGCTGAAGAAGCAACTCAAAGTCACCAGTTGCGAACTCGTCAAACCGGTTGTCAGCATCGTGAAGGACGCCGAGGGGAAATATAATTTTGAAAGCACTGAAAAGAAATCCACGGAAGAGAGGCCAGGAGCAGCCTTCAGCTTGAATGAGTTTAAGCTTTCTAAAGGGGTATTTGTCTATCTTGACAAGAAAACGGGGGAAAAGACGGAGTTTAAAGATTTCAATCTGGCCGTCAAAGACCTCTCTATAGCAGGGGATGTCATAAAGAACGCCTCGTTCACAGGAAACTTCGACTGCAAGGAGGTGCGGAAAGGGGATCTCAATATCGACAACGTCAAGAGTCCTATAAAAGCGGAGAAGGGAGTAATCTACCTCATGCCCCTTACCATGGATATCTTCGGCGCAAAGGCTGAGGGAGATATTACGGCAGACAAGTCGGAAGTCAATGCTGTGTATAAAATTAATTTGAAGATATTGAAGCTGGACTTCGAAAAACTTCAGGAGTCTTTCGGCACAAAAAAGGTCATTGGAGGGAAGGGAGATCTTCATGCTTCCCTGACGATGAAAGAAAAAGGAAGCCGCAAGCTGATGGGCAGCATGGACGGCACTTTTTCTCTACGGGGTGATAATCTCGTCATTTATACTATGGATCTCGACACGGTACTCTCAAAATATGAAACGAGCCAGAAGTTTAACCTCGTCGACCTCGGCGCTTTCTTCATCGCCGGCCCTCTTGGCACCGCTGCGCTCAAGGGGTACCGTTATGGGGACGTTTACCACCAGACCCAGGGAGGGCAGGGCACCATCGCACGGTTCATTTCTCAATGGAATATCAGGGCTGGTGTGGCGGACGCTACGGACTGCGCCCTTGCGACGCGCCATAATAGGGTTGCCCTTAAAGGCAAGCTCAATCTTGTCAGCGAACGCTATGATAATGTAATAGTGGCGCTTCTCGATGACAAGGGATGCGCAAAATTCAAACAAAGCATCAGCGGTTCCTTCGGCAGTCCCGAGGTCGGCGCTGTGAGCGCAGTCAAGTCCCTTGCCGAACCAATATTTGACCTTTACCGGAAGGCGAAACGCTTTGTTCAAGGCGGCAAATGCGATGTCTTTTATAACGGCGCTGTGCAGCAACCCCGCTGAATTATTTCACGTGCCGGCTGGAAAACATAGGGAACGGAAAAGGGACAGGGGCGATAACGAGTCCGAGCGCAATCTTTTTTGCCATATTAAAAATCAAACCAGAAATTTTAATAATTAGCAAGATGTTTTTTATTATAGAAATGCGCCGCTGTGATATAATTCTAAAAAGCAGACAATGAAACTCATATATCTTGACAATAACGCTACGACTTGCATTACCCCTGAAGTTCTTGAGGAGATGCTGCCTTATCTGAAAGAATTGTATGGCAATCCTTCAAGCATGCATACCTTCGGGGGACAGTTACGCAAAAGGATTGAAGATGCGAGGGCAAGGGTTGCAAAGCTTCTTAATGCAGAGCCTGAAGAGATAATATTCACGAGCTGCGGAACAGAGAGCGACAATACGGCTATTATGAGCGCTGTTGAGTCTCTGCCCCAGAAAAAACATATCGTTACATCAGTGGTGGAACACCCTGCAGTTGTAAACTTTTGTAAATACCTTGAGCGTAAAGGTTACAGGACTACCTTCATCCCTGTAGATAAACAAGGCAGACTCAGGCTGGACGAGTTTTCAAAGGCAATTGACGATGATACTGCGATAGTGTCTCTGATGTATGCAAACAATGAAACAGGGGTGATATTCCCTCTGATGGAAATAGGAGAGCTGCTAAGGGAGAGGGGCGTCTTATTTCATACCGATGCTGTGCAGGCAGTAGGGAAAATTCCAATAGATTTAAAGAAACTTCCGGTTGATATGCTCTCGTTGTCGGGGCATAAACTGCATGCGCCAAAAGGCGTAGGCGCGCTGTATGTCAGAAAAGGGACAAGGTTTCATTCATATATTATCGGCGGTCATCAGGAGAATGGCAGAAGGGCGGGGACAGAAAATGCGGCATCAATTGCGGGGCTTGGCAAGGCATGCGAAATTGCGGGCGAAAATCTTTATAAGGAGAGGCCGTATCTGAAAGGGCTGAGGGATAAACTTGAGACAGCGCTCTTGAAATTATGCCCTGACGCAAGGATAAATGGAGATACAGAAAACAGACTGCCGAATACCACAAATATCAGTTTTGAATATGTTGAAGGGGAGTCTATCCTTCTCAAACTCAATGAATTTGGCGTCTGCGCCTCATCAGGCTCTGCATGCACCTCAGGCTCTCATGAGCCTTCTCATGTCTTAATGGCCATGGACGTCCCTCCCGCAGCGATACACGGCTCTATCAGGTTTTCATTGAGCCGCTATAACACGGAGGCGGAAGTCAAAAAGGTTATTGAAATAATGCCGGGGATTATAAAAGAACTCAGAAAGCTTTCGCCTACTTCCCTGGAATTTTTGGCATCGTCCCGAAAAGATACTTAAAGTCTTCATCCTCAAATCTCACCCCTGCTCCCACATAAGCGCCGCGCCGTTTTTTGTTAAGGATATTGTCGCCGCCTGCAGAGAGGAATACGTGTTTGAATACATAGTAATCAACGCCTACCTTTACATGCGGCTGTTTGGCTCCCTCTTCGTCTTTTGCGAAATCCCAGACGTCGGCGGACAGTTTTACCTTGTCCTTCAGGAAGAAATAATCAGCTCCGGCTCCGAATGTATTTTCAGTGAGGCCGATTCTAAGCGCCAGGTCCTGAAATCTCTTTGCGAACTGAGCTGTAAACTCTATCTTTTTCTCCACCTTTTCTTCTGTAACAGCCGCGCCGTTTGTAGTTGTGGTAGTTGTCTTGACCTGCCCTACGGGGTCGCTGACAATGCCGATGATGTAATATTTGTCAGGTTTCGGCTGGAGGGTTACATAAAACTGTCCCTTGGCGTCTTTTGGTTTTGTGAGATAATCAGTCTGAAATGTTATAAAGGTCCTGAATCTGTCTATGGCGCCTAATTGCTTATTAACGCCTTCGGCTGCCTTGTTTAACGACTCGTAGAGCCTGTCATCCTTCACAAGTTTGCCGAGGCTGCCTTCGCCGCCTGCAATTTTTTTGGAGATGGTGTCAATTGATGCTGTCGCGCTCTTGATAGACGGCCTGTTTTCCTCTATCATTGTCTTGAGGTCCTGGGACGCCTTTCCGAGGTTTGCCACAAGGTCAGGGCCGTCTTTTTTCAGAGAGGCTGAAAAATCTTTTACATTGCCGATTGTGGCTGTCAGCGGTTCCTTATTTTGTTCTACGAGGTCATGTATTGACGTGATGAAATTGTTGATATTGTCAAGAGCCTTTCTCATCTTTTTGTCATTTACGGATATTGTATCTTTAAGACCTGCGGTAATGTCTTTAAGGTTCAGGATAGATTCCTTGAGCGCCGCTTTCCCCTCGGGCGTGCCGATGGATTCGTTTAGGGCGGATGCAAAATTGTTGATGTTTGTAGAGACCTCTGTAAGATTCCTCACCAGGTCGTCAATATCCACAACCTCTACAACATTTTTTATTGTATCCCCGTCCTTCAGCGGCGGCGGCTGAGAGCCTATCTTCAGTTCCATATATTTGTCTCCGAGAAGGCCTGTTGATTTTATGCCTACGGAGGCGTCTGAATACAGCGCAACATTCCTATTTATTCTGAGGGTGAGCCTGGCCTTTCCGTTTCTGAGTTCAATCTTTTCAATAGTGCCGGCGTCAACGCCTGCAACCTTAATCCTGGTCTTTTCATCCAGGCCTCCGATATTTTTGAATTCGGCATAGACTATGTATCCCTTCTTCTTTACCCATTCAAAGCCGCCGACCTTAAATGTCATATATGTCAGGAGGGCAATAATTATAAGCGCGAAGGAACCTACTTTCAGCTCTGTGGAAATGCCCTTCATGCAGTTACTCCTTCTATCTTTATTGGCCCGACTGCGCTGCCGGTTATAAACTGCCTTACTATAGCATTGTCTGTGTTTTTTATTTCATCCGGCGTGCCGGCGGCTACTATCCTGCCCTCATAGAGCATTGCAATCCTGTCTGCAATCTTGTAGGCGCTGTGCATGTCATGAGTTATAGCTACTGATGTGACTGAAAGTTTCTGCTTCATATCTATTATAAGGTCATTTATCGCGTCAGCCATTATCGGGTCCAGCCCTGTGGTAGGCTCGTCGTACAGAAGTATTTCGGGAGAATGGGCTATGGCCCTGGCCAGGCCGACCCTTTTCTTCATCCCCCCTGAAAGTTCAGAAGGCATAAGGTCCTCGACTCCCATCAGACCGACCATCCTGAGTTTTTCACTGGCTATTTCTTTTGCGTCTTTCTCTTTCAATTTCCCATGCCTCATTAAAGCAAACGCTACATTTTCCCATACTTTCATTGAATCAAACAAGGCTGCCATCTGAAAAAGCATGCCAAATCTCTTTCGTGTTTCATATAGTTCATTTTCACTCATCTTTGCAATGTCAACACCGTCAATTAACACCGAGCCGCTGTCGGGTTTAAGCGTGCCGATGATGTGTTTTATAAGAACACTCTTTCCCGAACCGCTTCCTCCTATTACTACCATGCTCTCGCCCTTTTCAACCTTGAGGTTTGCGCCTCTGAGCACCTGGTTTCTGCCAAAAGACTTATGCAAATCTATAAGTTCTATCATTTAGTTCCAATCTTATTTATAGCAATCTTACATTTTATTTAAACAGCCATGCTGATAAAAAGTAGTCGGAGATTAATATGGTCATTGATGATAAGACCACAGCTCCGGTTGTAGCCTTTCCAACACCCTCAGCGCCTCCCGATGTATAAAAACCCTTATAGCAGCTTATTATAGCAATGGATGCGCCAAAAAAACACGCCTTAATAAGGCCGTTGTATATGTCGCTTGTTTCAAGATAATCCCAGGTCCTTCTCCAGTATACTGATGAATTAGCGCCTAAGAGATTCACTGTAACAAAGAATCCTCCGATGATTCCTATGATGTCAGCTATAACTGTCAGAGAAGGAAGTATGATTGTGCCTGCAATAAACCTCGGCACAATAAGATACTTTACAGGGTTTGTGGCTAAGGTTTCCAAGGCGTCTATCTGTTCTGTCACGCGCATTGTGCCAAGTTCTGCGGCCATGGCAGCGCCGGCCCTTCCCGCAACTATCAAGCCTGTAAGGACAGGCCCGAGTTCGCGTGTAATGGAGAGCGCTACAACTGTCCCGACCATCACCTCGGCGTTGAATCTCTTAAATCCTGTGTAGCTTTGAAGCGCAAGGACCATGCCTGTAAATACCGCTGTGATAAGCACGACAGGCAGAGATTTAATTCCAATCTCCACTACCTGTTTGAATGTGTTTTTAAGCTCAAAGGGCGGTAGTATAAGCTGCTTTATTGTAGAACACAAAAGGAGCATGATGCTCCCGAGTTCGGCAGTAAATAATACAAAAGTGCGCCAGAACAGCGTGACTGAACGTCCGAGCAGCTCAACAGGTTTAAGCAAGATATTAGCCATTAATATATACCCTTCGTGATTTATTACCCAGAGAGGTCAGGATTTCATAAGGAATTGTTCCTGCCTTTTCTGCGAGTTCAGCTGCTGTTACAGCAGTATTTTTCTCTCTGCCGAGCAGAATGACCTCATCTCCTTCAGAGACGCCTCTAATTTCTGTAACGTCCGCCATTGTAGTGTCCATACATATCCTGCCGACCACAGGGGCGCGTTTCCCTCTGATAACAACATCCGCATTATTTGACAGGATTCTCGGATAGCCGTCGGCATAACCAACGGGCAATACCGCTATAAGGCTTTCCCTTGCTGTAATGAAGGCGCCGCCATAGCTTACAGGCGTTCCTTTTTTAAATCTTCTTATGGAAAGTATCTTTGTCTTAACAGTCATGGCAGGTTTTAGGCATGATGCATGATGCAACCCCCCTCTGTCCCCCCTTAGTAAGGGGGGAATTAAAGGGGGGTTATCCTGCATCTTGTCTCCTCGGCGACTCGCCTGAGGAGAGAATCCTGTATCATGGATCGGTGAGCATCCGTACAGCATCAGTCCGGGTCTGACAGCGTCAAGGTACGATTCAGGGAGCGTCATAACAGCGGCGCTGTTAGCCATATGGCAGAGAAGCGATTTGACGCCTTTCCCATAAAGGATGTTCCTTATTTTGTTAAATCTCTCAACCTGCACTAATGGGGATGACCTATCATAAAGGCCGGCGTCGGAAAAATGGCTCATAAGCCCTTTGACCGATATGGAATTCATTTTGGATATTGCGCTCATCTCTTTTTCTATGTCTTCCATATTAAAACCGAGCCTTCCCATGCCTGTATCCACTTTTATATGTAAATTGATATTATGTTTTCTTGCCTTTGCTTCTTTAGAGAATCTTTGCGCTGTTTTAACATCATGGACCACAGGTATAAGGCTGTATTTAAAATAGTCTTCTATATTATTTTTATCAAAGAGTACAATTATCGGCGTTTTAATGCCTGAGCGTCTCAGGACAACAGCTTCTGAAGTGTATGCCACTGCAAGATAAGAAGCCCCCTCTTTAACAAGCCGGCGTGAAACTTCAACAGCGCCGTGGCCATAGCCGTCAGCCTTTACAACAGCTATTACTGTTCTGTTTCCTATTATCTTTTTTGCCGCTCTAAGATTATGTGCGACAGCGCTGAGGTCTATCTCTGCTATTGGTCCTCTTTCCATGGGCAGTGCGGAGTTTTGAGTTATGAGTCCGGAGGATTTTAAAACTACCTCGAACTCCAAACTCTTAACTCATTATTTTTCCTGTCCTGTTTTTTCTTTCTTCCCTTTGTCTTCTTCAAGCGGTTTTTTGGGTGTGACGTCTATCTCGTCAGGCTCTGACATGGATTTCTTGAAATTTTTTATAGCTTTTCCAATACCGCCTGCGAGTTCCGGCAGCCGCTTGGCCCCAAAAAGAATAATTACGATTACCAGTATAATGATTAGCTCCTGCATACCTAAACCAAACATATCTTACCTCCTCCTTTTTTAGTGACAGTGTCAGTTTTCAGTGTCTGTTCACTGACACTAATCACTATCTTTTTATAGTCTTCCATTGTATTGATATTCAGAAATGACCTGCCTTCAGGGTCTATCTGCCTTACCTCTTCCTCTTTTATATATAATACGTTAATCTCTGTCAACATATCCTTAAGTTTCTTTAGTCCTTTATTAAGTCTTTCTTCAATGACGCCGAGAATATTTCTTGAATAAATCCCAAAAAGAGGCTGCGGCCTTCCTTCAAATACAGGTATCACAGCATCCCGCTGCTTGAGTTCGGAGCTCGATGTTCGGAGTCCTGAGTTAGTAATCCCCCCACGCCCCCCTTTAGAAAAGGGGGGTAAGGGGGGATTTGACTGCCGATTGCTGATTGCCGGTTGCTGCGCTTCATATTTATCAACTATATACCTCATAAGCCGTTCATTCAGGAACGGCATATCACAGGCGACTGCGAATATCGCATTATCCTTTATATTTGACAGCACAGAGAAAATGCCGGTGAGCGGTCCCCTTTGGTTTATAACGTCTCCTATCATCGGAGCCCCGCAGTAAAAATAAAGTTCCGGCGCATTTGTGCTTATAACGACTCTGTCAAATAAACCTTTCATCAAGCCGACACTTGAGTCAATTATCCTTTTCCCATTGATTTCAATGTGTCCCTTCAGCCACGGGATTCTCCGATTTTCTCCGCCTGCTAATATTATTCCTGTCATAGCCCTTTTTACTTATTTTGATAGTTTATTCAAAAAAGATTTTTAATACAAGCTAAAAGTTCTCTTGGCAAAGATTTTCCCTTGCTTAAATACGCTGATTTTGTTATAAAATAATCAGAAAGGAAAACAGGGCTGCCTGCCCTGTTGGTGACAGATGAAAAAGTTGATCCGGCAAATTAGATCTTTAGGGAGTCTAAGTAAGGAGGACGGTGTGCATGTCCCGAATCATTCGGGAAAGCCTGAAGTCCCCTTCAAGACACCCACCTATTTTAAGGGCGGATCTGATTGTTCATTTGCACGGCAGGGCGGGTTTATTTCAGCGGTGAGGAGCGGGGCTTTTACGACCCATCGCTTTTTGAGAAGGGCAGGACGGGCTTTTATGGCGGAAATTATGTTTCTGAGGGAAAATATAGATAAAGGGTTTGATTATAGGCTCCGTTTGTTGAGCCGTATGATAAAGTATGCCGGTAAAATACATGCCAGGCATATATTCCCGCTTGTCTCTTAACACAAATGAACCCATAACTCTCTACGAGCCGCAGACCTGCCTAAGACGCATAAGGATAGCTTTTATCCTTGCGCAAAAAGCCGTTTAACCGTTAGTGGATGAATGTGCAGCGCACATTCGGCATTTGTATAGACGCCGGGTGTCCGCATTAAATATAGAGTGAAAAGGAGGAGAATATCAAATGATTGATACAGTGTCCCTTATATTAATTGCTGTTGGCGTTGGCGCTGCGGTTGGCGTAATAATGAGCTTAATATATAGAAGCTCTTTGAAACCTCAGCGATTAGATATTGAGAAAGAAAAATTAAAGCTGCTTGAAGAGACAAAAAAAGAAGCCGAGACTATAAAGAAAGAGGCGGCTCTTGAGGCAAAAGACCTGGTCTATCATGCCAAGTCAGAGGTAGATAAAGAGCTGAAAGAAAGGCGTTTTGAGTTAAACCAGTTGGATAAAAGGCTCAGGCAGAAAGAGGAGACCTTAGACCGCAAGTTTGACCAGATAGATAAAAGGGAACATGACCTTACAAGAAGGGAAAAAGAATACGCTTCAAAAGAGCGGGTCATACAGGAAAAAGACAACCGCTACAATCAGATGCTGAAAGAGCAGACTCTTCAGCTTGAAAGAATATCGGGAATAAGTTCTGATGAGGCCAAGGCGGAACTGTTTAAGAGGGTAGAAGAGGAATCCCGTTTTGAGGCGGCAAGGCTTGCAAAGACCATAGAAGATGAGGTGAAAGAAACGGCTGAGAAAAAAGCCAAGGAAACGATAAGCTTTGCCATACAGAGATATGCGAGTGAATATGTTGCGGACGCCACGGCGTCGGCAGTAAGCCTTCCAAGTGATGAAATGAAGGGCAGGATAATAGGAAGAGAAGGCAGGAATATCCGCGCCCTTGAGGCGGCTACAGGCGTTGATTTTATCGTTGATGATACCCCTGAGATTGTAACCCTTTCGGCTTTTGACCCTGTAAGGAGAGAGATTGCGAAGATTTCGCTTGAGAGGCTTATTGCGGACGGCAGGATACATCCGACGAGGATAGAGGAAATTGTTGAAAAGGTTAAGAAAGAGATAGAGGCAAACATCAGGGAGGAAGGAGAAAGGGCGGTTTTTGATATTGGTATTTCCGGAATACACCCCGAGATAATAAAACTTCTCGGCAGACTCAAATACAGGACGTCATACGGACAGCCTGTGCTTCAGCATTCAAAAGAGGTGGCGTATCTTGCGGGCATGATGGCAGGCGAACTCGGCATTGACGTCAGGCTCGCCAAGAGGGCTGGGCTTCTACATGATATTGGCAAGGCGGTGGACCATGAGGTTGAGGGTTCACATCCGGAGATTGGGGCCAACATTGCAAAAAAACACGGTGAAAATCCGAAGGTGGTAAATGCAATACTGGTTCACCATGGAGAGGGCGACCCCATGACTGCGGAGGCGGCGCTTGTTGCAGCTGCTGATGCGCTTTCCGCCGCAAGGCCGGGCGTCAGGAGGGAAAGCATAGAAAACTATCTAAAGCGCCTTAAGAATCTTGAGCAAATGGCTATGTCATATAAAGGCGTGGATAAGTGCTACGCAATACAGGCCGGCAGAGAGATAAGAATAATTGTAAGGCCTGAAGATATGACAGATGATATGTCAGCGGTAATGTCTAAGGATTTGGCAAAGAAGATAGAATCCGAGATGACGTATCCGGGACAAATAAAGGTTACTGTTATAAGAGAATCGCGATATGTGGAATATGCGAAATAATTAGGGATTAGGTGTTAGGGATTAGGTGTTAGTATGAGAACCAATCCCAAACCCCCAAACCCCGACCCCAATTTGAATTATGAAAGTTTTATTTATAGGCGATATAGTCGGCAAGCTCGGCAGGACAACCCTCAAGGGACTCCTGCCCAATATTGTTGACAGATACAAAATAGACTTTGTAATTGTAAATGGTGAGAATGCAGCCGGCGGCTTTGGCGTGACAGAGAAAACCGCGGCTGAGATACTGAATTGCGGCGTTAATATAATCACAACCGGCAATCATATATGGGATAAAAAGGATTCTATCCCTTATATTGCAAAAGAAGACAGGATACTTAGGCCTGTGAACTATCCGCCCGGCGTGCCCGGCTGCGGCAGCGCGGTTCAAACGCTTTCAAACGGAACAAAGGTCGGAGTGCTGAATATCTCAGGCAGGGTTTTTATGTCAGCCCTAGACTGCCCGTTCAGAACGGGCAAGGAAGCGATTAAGAAACTAAGAGAATCAACGGATATAATTATAGTGGACTTTCATGCGGAGGCAACCTCAGAAAAGATAGCGTTCGGTTATTTCGTTGACGGGGAAGTAAGCGCGGTTATCGGCACGCATACGCATGTGCAGACAGCAGATGAAAAAATCCTTCCTAACGGCACCGCATATATTACGGATGTTGGAATGACGGGGCCTGCGGTTTCTATTATCGGGATTGAGAAAGAGCAGATTATAGAGAGGTTTCTGCTTCAGATGCCAATGAGATTTGAAGTGGCTAAGGGAGAAGGGATATTATGCGCCGTAGTTATAGAGATAGATGAAAAGACCGGAAAGGCAGCCGCAATCCAGAGATTACAGCTTAAATATCCCTGAGATGCATTGATTGTTTCTAATCTTTTTTTTGACTATGGGGCTAAGATTTAAGCAGCCTGTCCCCTTTACTGTCCCTAAATTAATTACTTGCTCTTGGTTCCAAACAAAGCCTCTCTGAAAATCAGGTATTTTGATATCACCTTCTTCTATCCTGCTTATAATTCTGTCTATTTTGGGCGCTGATGGTATAATCTCAGATAGTCCCATATAATCCTTTTATAAAAGTAAGACTTTTCGTAGATACGTGTCGTTATTTTGCCCCTGCAAGCGCTACTTCTATAGGTTGGTCTTTAAGAGAGCTTACCTTGAGTATTGAAAATCCGATAACATTACCTTTCATATCAACCTTTTCCATTATCTGGTCAGATGCTGTCTCTTTGAAATAACCTTCCTTCTTTTCAAACATAACTTCAAGATAATCCCCTTCAGGGTCATACCAGACTTTTACTTTTTCCATAGCACATCTCCTTTTTTGATGCTGTCCGTAAAATAAGCTGTTATCACAAATGCATCCTCTGCCTTAAATTTTACCACAACGCATAAATACTTATCGCCTATTGAAAGCCATTCATATTGTCTGTAATAGAGCCTTACTTCGTTATCGCTCTGCGATTTTATAACTCTATCCGGATATGACAGGGTTTCATTTATTTTATCGGTGTGTATCGCTATTTCAGGATGCTCTTTTATATGTTTAAGTCTTTCATCAGTCAGGCGGATAACATTCCCTTGATAATCAATTATGTTCATTTATTACCTCCCCCGATTTCCCCTCAATATTACCCAACTCAAGAATAAAAGTGCAATAGCGCAGACAGGCAGGGTATTAAGAAGGACTCTTCTTTACATTCGGCCCTCCGCCTTTTACAAACTGAAGGCTTATAATGCCCACAAGAAAGAATACTGCCACTGATAATATTGCAGGGCGCTGGCTTCCAAATGATGATGATATGTATCCGAACAGCAGCGGCCCGAATATAGCCGAAGATTTTCCTACCATGGAAAATACGCCGAAGTATTCCGATTCATGTTCAGGCGGAATGAACTGCGTAAAGAAAGCCCTTGTTGCTGCCTGAACCGCGCCGAGGCCAAAACCTGCTATGGAGGCAATAATCCAGAAATGGATTTTATTTCCTGCAAAATAAGCAAGGATTGAAACAGATGACCACATCAGCAAAGACAAAGAGACAACTTTCTTCGGTCCCCAAGTATCAATCGGTCTTGCCATTATGAATGCTCCTGCAAGGGCTGTTAGCTGCACAAGCAGGTAGAGCATTATCAGTTCCCGGGCCTTGAATCCAAGCGTGGTTGCCGCAAAGATGCTCGAAAAAACGATGACCGTGTTTACCCCGTCCTCATAAATAAGATAGGATAACAAAAATTTTCTCAACTCCCTCTGCGTCCAGATTTTTTTGAACGTGCTCCAGGTGTATCGGATTCCCCTTGAGGATGAATGTATTATGCTCAGTCCTCCTTTCATATCATGCGGTAAGAATAAAAACGCAGGTATAGAGAAAATAGAGAAAAAAACCGCAGCCATGAGCCATGTTAAATCAAAATACCCCTTGCTTACGAGCGGAAGCGCAATAAGAAGCGATAATATGGAGCCTGCATAACCTACGGCATATCCCCAGGCAGATATTCTTCCCTGATATTCCTTTTCGGCTATCTCAGGGAGAAACGAGTTATAAAATGCAAAGCCTCCTTCCATGCCGATATTTGCAAGAACGGCAAAGAGAAATCCCTCAATTACCATGCCCTTCTGAATCATAGAAAAAGAGGCTACCGCAGAGACGCACAGCAGAGTGTATATGAGAAGAAGCCTTTTTCTTATGCCGCTGAAATCCGCAATGCCTCCGAGAATAGGCGAGGTGAGAACAACAACAGCCATGCTTAATGAAACTGCTCTGCCCCACCATAGGTCGCCAAGCCCGGATTCATTGCCTACGATATAATTTGCAAAATAGACAGGAAAAATAACAGCGCTTATTACTGCGGAGTAGCTTGAATTCGCAAAATCAAAAAGACACCAGCTTAGGACCTGCTTTTTGTTTTTCAGCATGTCCTATTCTAAACGATTTTCACAGGGGAAACAAAATGAGTCCAGAAGGCTTATATCCTATTTGATATAGTCTGTAAGGAAATGCACCTGCGCCTGTAGTTTCTTGACATGCGCCCTCACGACATCCCTTATTGAGACCATGCCTGCGATTTCTCCGTTTTCTACTATCGGCATGTGCCTGATGCCTTTCTGTATCATCACAGCCATCACGTAGTCTTCCTGGTCATCGGGTTCGGCCACGAGGAGGTTTTCGCTCCTTATCATTACATCTTTGACCTTAACCGACTTTACATCCCCTCCGGTCTTTGAGATTATAGACACGATATCCCTCTCTGTAATGATGCCGGCGAGCCTGCCTTTGTCCTCAACAAGGAGCGCTCCGATTTTTCTGTCAGTCATCCTTTCCGCCGCCTCTATTAGATATGCCTCTGCCACAATGGTTATTACGTCTCTGCCCTTCTCCTTAAGAATATCCCTTAGTTTCATATTGCACCTCGCTTAATGAATAAAGTTTTCTAAAAGCATGCTAATGTTATTCAGGGGACTCCAGTATATCCCGAATATGATTGAGAACAGGGCGAGCCCTGCCATCAGCGAATACTGCAGGTATTGCCCTCTCTCAAACCCTGAAAGCGCTGTTCCCTTCTGTCTCCTTGAAAGGAACATTGTCTTAAGTATCCTTGCGTAATAGTAAAGGGATATTATTATGTTAATTACAGCAACCACGGCCAGCCAGTAAATGGGATTTTCAGGCTGGAGTATTGAGAGCAGCAGATAAAACTTCCCAATGAACCCGGCAAACGGAGGCGTCCCTATGAGCGAGAAGAGGAATACCGCAAACATAGATGCAAGAAACGCTCCCTTGCTGTTCTTCCATGCAAGGCCCTCATAATCCTCTATCTCATCAGAGTTGAATTCATTGGATACTGCAATTACAACTAAAAAGGCTCCGAAGTTCATCAGGAAATACACTGAGAGATAGAAAAAAACAGATACGATTCCTAATATGGTCAGGCTTGCCGCTGCCATAAGCATATAACCTGCATGGGCAATGCTTGAATAGGCAAGAAGCCTCTTTATATTTTTTTGCCTGAGAGCTGCAAGGTTGCCAAAGGTCATTGTGAGCGCTGAGATTATAGCGAGCATGGCCGGCCAGTCTGCGCTGCCGAGCACAGTCAGGACGTCTCCTTCTCCTCTCACAGTAAATATCTGATAAAAGAAACGGATAATCACTGCAAAGCCTGCTGCCTTTGGGCCTACGGAAAGGAACGCAGTAAAAGGCGTAAGCGCGCCTTCATAGACGTCGGGGCACCAGGCATGGAAGGGGAATGCGGCTATCTTGAATCCCAGTCCTGTGAATATGAATATCATTGATATATAAAGTATTATGCCGCTGTTGTTTTCTGCAATGAATCTATGAATGCCTGAATAATCAAGCGAGCCTGTAATCCCGTAAAGAAGGGAAAGGCCGTATGCCATTATTCCGGAGGCAGCGCCTCCATAGAGAAGATATTTCATAGCCGCCTCAGAAGCCTTCTCGTTTTTGTCGGTGAATCCTGTAAGCATGTAGGCCGTCAGGCTCAGAAACTCAAGGGAGAGGTACATCATTAGAAGGTTAGATGATGAGACAAGAAGCATCATGCCGAGTGTGCATGAAAGAATAAGGAGCGCGTATTCCATCGGTTCTTTCAGGCTGTCCGACGTCTCCCGCGAGCTATAGGAAAATAAGAACAGGAGTATAGAGGACGATATGCACAGTATCTTGAAGAGATGTGACAGCGCATCAAGCTTCAGCATGCCGCTGAATATGACAATTGCATCAGGATATCCTGTATTTATGCAGAGTTCAAGTATGAGAGTTAGGAAGAGACCCGCCGTCCCGGCAATGCAGCTGAAAGATGATTTTGAGAAAGTTTTACGCCTTAATAAGCCTGCGATGAGAAAGGTTATGATGAAAACAGAAAGAAACCCTTCAGGAGCAAAATATCTGATACTCTCAAGATTTCCCATTCAACCCTCCGTTATCTCAGATTCCTGAGCCTGTAATGAGATTATTAATGAATCTTACCGTTGGTTTCATAAGGGCAAGAATAGGATGCGGGTATATGCCCAGTACGATAACAAGAATGCCAAGAGGGAGAAGGCTTATAAATTCGCGTGCGTTGATGTCCGGAAACACGGCGTATTTTTCATTGAGCTTTCCGAGAAATATTCTCTGGATGGTCCAGAGGCAGTAAGCGGCGGTGATTATGACGCCTGTTGCAGATACCGCTGTGATAATCCTGTATTTCTGGAATGCTCCAAGAAGCACAAGCGCTTCGCTTATGAAGCTGTTCAATCCCGGGAGCCCGAGAGCGGCAAAGAAGGCAAGAAATGATATAACTGCGTAGTTTGGGGCAACAGACGCTATCCCGCCGAAACCATCTATCCGGCGGTGATGCGCCCTGTCATATATGACGCCGACCAGGAGGAAGAGCATGGCGGCTACAACACCGTGATTGAACATCTGGAGGACTGCGCCGTTTAATCCCTCCTCTGTGAGGCTTGCCATACCCAGCAGCACATAACCCATGTGGCTTATGCTTGAATAGGCAACAAGCCTTTTCAGGTCTTTTTGCGCCATCGCGCAGAATGCGCCGTAGATTATGTTTATCATTCCAAGAACAGCGATGAACATTGACATTTTAAATGTTACATCGGGAAACATCATGTAATTTACCCTGAGCATCCCGTAGGTCCCCATCTTGAGGAGTACCCCTGCCAGAATAACGCTTATTGCAGTTGGCGCCTCTACATGCGCATCGGGGAGCCAGGTATGAAACGGGAAGACAGGAACCTTAATGGCAAAGCCTATGAAGAGGACTATCCAGCAGAGCGTTTTGAATTCCATTCCAGCGCCGAGCTGCGCAAGCCTTGTCATATCAAAGGTATGCGGTGTTGCGGACAGATACATATAGATTATTACAAGCAGCATCATTAATGAGCCTATCAGGGTGTAGATGTAGAATTTTATAGCAGCGTATTCCCTGTCCGGCCCTCCCCATACGCCTATAAGGAAATACATCGGCAGCAGCATTACTTCCCATGAGATGAAAAAAAGGAAGAAGTCAAGCGCGCAGAAGACCCCTATCATCCCTGTTTCAAGGAGGAGGAAAAGGAAAAAGTAACCCTTTATCCCCTTATCAATTCCCCAAGATGCAAGAACGCACAAAGGGCATAGCATTGTGCAGAGGAGCGCCATGGGCATACTGAGGCCGTCAACCCCAAGAAAAAGTTCAATATTGAAGGCCTGAATCCAGCTGTATCTTTCAACGAACTGTAAGCCTCCCGGATAACTGAAGCCTGATACTGACCTGTCAAATCCTGCATAAAGCATAATTGAGAGCGTAAAGGGAATGAGCGTGATTATCAATGAACTCCATCTTATCAAGTTATGTCTTTCAGGCAAAAACAGGATGATAAGCCCGCCTATAACAGGGATGAATATTATAAGAGTCAGGATATGGTTTTGTATAAAATCAAACATTATAACCTCCTGCTAAAATATTGCTTTGTAAAACACTCCAATAGCCAGAGCGATAATCAAGAGCATTACATATGCCTGGAGTCTTCCAGTCTGCGCTTTTCTCAGATATGCGCCTGCAATCAATGTTATTCCGGCTGCTGAGTTCACAATCCCGTCAACTGCCCTCCGGTCAAACCAGTCAATAATATGCGCCATAAGCCTCAGGATATATCCTGAGAGATTTACCGTAAGGTCAATAACGTATCTGTCAAAGGCCGAAAGGACAGCAGTGATAATTCCGGTTCCTGATACAAATATGAAGCTGTAGAGCTCATCTATAAAATATTTATTGTAAATCAAATTATAAATGGGTCTTATCTTTTTAGCAATCCTTGCAGGGAGTTCCGGTTTTACGAGATAAAAGAACACGCCTGAGAATATTCCGATGACAGCGACAATGGCGGATGCTGCCGTCAGCATATATTCCATTGACTCATGGGACGCCCCGCGGTGAGAGCCAAAGACAGGAGAAAGGAAAAACTCAAATCTGTTGAAGCCGCCTAAGGCCTCGGGCAGTCCAAGGAATCCGGCTGCAGCTGAAAAAAGCGCCAGAACTATTAACGGCATTGTCATTGAAAAAGGAGATTCCTTGATTTTATGAACGGCGCAGTCTTTTTTGGAGCCCCTGTTTTTTCCAAAGAACGTAAGGACAAGAAGCCTCGTCATATAAAATGCAGTAAGGCCGGCAGTGGCAAGCCCTGTGAGCCAGAGGATGTGATGGCCGCTTTCCCATGTTTTCCAGAGTATCTCGTCCTTGCTGAAAAAACCTGCTAAAGGCGGGATGCCGCTTATTGAGAGCATAGCAATGAGAAAAGCTGCAAATGTGACAGGCATATATTTTCTGACGCCTCCCATATTCCTTATGTCCTGTTCGTGATGCATTCCAATTATGACGCTTCCGGCGCCGAGAAAGAGGCAGGCCTTGAAGAATGCATGTGTCATGAGATGGAATATCCCTGCAGAGTATGCTGAAACACCCATGCCCAGGAACATATATCCGAGCTGGCTTATAGTAGAGTAGGCGAGTATTTTTTTAATATCAAATTGAGCGCATCCTATAGTAGCGGCAAAAAGAGCAGTGACAGCTCCTGTTGCGGCTATAATGCCGAGAGCGAGCGGACTCATGGCAAAAAGGAAATTGAGCCTTCCAATCATATATACGCCTGCTGTAACCATGGTTGCGGCGTGTATCAGCGCGCTGACAGGGGTTGGTCCCGCCATTGCGTCAGGAAGCCATACATAAAGCGGTATCTGCGCTGATTTGCCTGTTGCGCCTATGAAAAGGCACAAGCATATAATTGTTGCGGCGCTTGCGCCATAAAGCTCAATGCCGTTAAGCAAACTGATATTTTTTTCCAGGAACTGGAAGCTCAATATTGAAAGCCCTTCTGTGTCAAACGTCCCTGCTGCTGCAAGCCCCTGCCGGACAGCCCAGAACAGAATAAATATGCCGATAAGGAATCCCGCATCTCCAATCCTGTTTACTATAAAGGCCTTATTGCCTGCAATAGCGTTCTCCTTTTCTGTGTACCAGAAGGATATCAGGAGATACGAGCAGAGCCCCACGCCTTCCCATCCTATGAACATGAGAAACATATTATCAGCAAGAACGAGAAGAAGCATTGAAAATATGAACAGATTTAGATAAGCAAAGAAGCGGTAATAACCGGAATCACCCTTCATGTATCCTAACGAATAAATATGTATCAGAAGACCTACACCGGTAACTACAAGAATCATGATTGAACTGAGAGGGTCGAAGAGGAATGCTGCATCAGCCCTGAGATTGCCTGCGTTAAGCCAGGTATATGCGTTGCAGATTATCCGTGAACCGTTCTCCGAATCATTCAGGGCAAGAAATACCGCTATGGATAGGACAAAGGACATAAATACGCTGGCGCAGGCCAGCAGCCCTATCGGCGCCTCGCCATATCTCCTGAGTATATATCTGCCGAAAATACCGTTCAGGAATGCGCCAAGCAGCGGGAATACCAGCAAGAGGAAACCATATTTCATTACAAATTCCTGCATTGCTATCCTTTCAGTATATTAAGTTTGTCTGCATCTATGCCCCTCTGCCTTTTGAATACGGCAAGGAGCAGGGCGAGGGCGACGGCCGCCTCAGCGGCAGCGAGGACGATTATGAATATTGAAAATACCTGGCCCTCAAGTCCCCTTCCTGCGAATCTGCTGAAAGAAGCAAAATTCAGAGCGGACGAGTTGAGGATAAGCTCTATGCCCATGTATATGCCGATGATGTTTTTTCTTGATACGATGGTATAAAGCCCTGTCAGAAACAGTATAAGGCTTACAATCAGGAAACTCTGTAACGTAATGATTTCCATATCAGTCTTCCCTCTGTCTGACCGTTTTGCCCGCGAGCACGAGGCTTCCAATGAGCACAGCTAATAAAAGCAGTGAAGCAATCTCAAAAGGCAGAAGGTATTTTGAGAGAATGAGCCTTCCGAGTTCGTGTATGGTTCCATTTGGATAAGCGGCTCCGCCGTTTAACGGCGTCCATCCTGTTGACAGAAATACAAAGAAAAGTGAGAAGAACAGAACTAACACTGTTATCCCTGCAGTTATAGAACGGCGGAGAGATATGGTGTTTGTCTTTTTTATGTCGTCTATGTTTTTTGTAAGGAGTATTGCAAAGAGCAAAAGGACCAGGACGCCGCCGATGTATACCGCAAGTTGGACAATGGCGAGGAAATCCGCATCCAGGAAGAAATAAAGCCCGGAGGTCCCGATAAATGTAAAAAACAGGGCAAATGCAGAATAAAGAATATTCCGCGAGAAAGCCACAACCGAACACGGCGCTATGGTGAGAAGAACTATGCTTATGAAAACTATCTCCTTTATCTCAATATTCATTTATCCTCCCGGTCCTGTTTTCTGAATTCTGTCCCTCCGCCTTTGATTTTGGAGCCGCCGCCTTTACAGCCTCCTTTATATGTCTTATGCAGAGTTCATTAATGTCATAACAGGCGCCTTCAAAACGCTTGGTAAATACAAGGGCTGATGCGGGACAGGCCTCTACGCAGAGCCCGCAGTACATACATTTGGACTGGTCAATGTCAAAGCGCGTTATGAAGCGGACATTCTCAAGGCGCTCGGTTGTTATCTTTATACACTCAATCGGGCATACCCTCATGCACTGAAGGCAGCCGATGCACTTTGAGAGATTGAGGCCGAGAAACCCTCTGTAACGGTCAGCAGCCAGGTCTTCCGCCTTTATGCCTTTGCCAAGCCTGTCAGGGTACTCAACTGTTATTGAAGGCTCAAACAGCCAGTACTTCATTGTTATCCTCATTCCTGCGGCTGTTGTGCTGACGGCATCCCATATATTTTTGAAATACTGAGCCGCTGCTTTCATTATCCTGCAATCCTCCAGAAGACGCTGTTTCCTTTAAAGGCAACAAGCCATGCCGCTGTCAGGACAAGGCAGAAAACCGAGATGGGAATAAAATATTTCCAGCAGAGGGACATCATGTGGTCAATCCTGAGTCTTGGCAGCGTCCATCTGACCCATATTGTTACGAGGCATAGACTTAAGGCCTTAGCAAAGAATACGAGCGCCATCAGTAATTTATAACCAAGGGGACTGTTATAAGGGTCAATGCCTATGTTTCCTCCGCCAAGAAATACCGCGGCTGCCAGAGCTGCAGAGACAAATATATTTGCGAATTCCGCAACAAAGAAGAACCCGAAGCGCATTCCCGAGTACTCTGTGTTATATCCCGATACGAGTTCTGATTCTGCCTCGGGGAAATCAAAGGGCAGTCTGTTGATTTCCGCAAGACTTGATACAAAATAAATGAAGAAGGCTATAAATGTAAAAGGGTTGTGTAATATGAACCACTGCCAGGGATAGAGACCCTGCTGTTTCACGATTTCCTGCATGGAGAAAGTCCCTGTTATCAGCGCCACTGTAAGGAGAGAAAGGGCAACAGGTATCTCATAGCTTATTATCTGTGCGGCAGACCTTATCCCTCCAAGAAGCGCCCATTTGTTGTTGGACGCCCATCCCGACATCATAAAGCCCACAACAACCAGCGAGCTTACTACCACTATGAAGAGCAATCCAATATTAAGGTCCGCCACTATGAAAGGGCCTCCGAAGGGGATAACGATGACAGCAAGCACGGTTGATGAAAATACAATATAAGGAGCAAGCCTGAAGAGTTTCTTGTCTGCGGCGTCAGGGATGATATCCTCCTTGAGCAGCAGTTTTACGCCGTCAACAATAAACTGGAAAATTCCGAACGGGCCAACCCTGTTGGGACCTATGCGGTTTTGAATGTCAGCTGATATCTTTCTTTCAAGGAGGGTCAGCGCTCCGCTGATAAGACTGACAATTCCTAAAATAGCAATGCACGGCAAAAGATAACTGACTATTGTAAACAGAGGCTCAAGAAAATCTGACGCCCCGAATGTTTCTGTCATGCGCCTGTATATTATGTCTGCCAGACTATACATGCCTTACCTGTCTATCTCAGGAGCCACAACATCAAGGCTCCCGATTATCGCCACGAGGTCGGCCACCATTACTCCCTCGCTGAGTTCCTCAATAATTGTCATTGCCGAAAATGAACCTGTCCGGATTTTAAGCCTGTACGGCGTCTTGCCGCCGGCGCTTATGAGGTAAAATCCGAGTTCTCCTCTCGGGCATTCGGTCCTCACGTAGATTTCTCCCGCAGGGATTTTAAAGGGTTTAGAAATTTTTGTTTTTATCTCGCCATGTTCGGGCATCTGATTAATTGCCTGCCTTACGATTCTGCAGGACTGTTTTATCTCTTCTATCCTTACCCAGTATCTGTCATAGGCGTCTCCCTGAACCCCAAATTTGCCGCTGCCTGACGGTATTTCAAAATCAAACCTGTCGTATATTGAGTATGGTTCATCTTTTCTTAGGTCAAACTTAATGCCTGAGCCCCTGAGGTTAGGGCCGACTAGGGTGAATTCAAGCGCCTTTTCAGGAGTGATAATACCGACATTTGCGAGACGTTTAATGAGGATTGAGTTGAATGATATAAGCTTATTAAACTCATCAAGGAATTCATATTCAAGATGGTTAACAAAACTGAGCGCCTTCTCTATAAAACCATCCGGAGCATCAAATGCAACCCCGCCGATTCTCACGTAGTGATGAGTAAGCCTTGCTCCGCAGAGCATCTCCATGAGGGAATTATAAGTCTCGCGTTCTCTAAGGGCATGAACAAATGGCGTTACGGCCCCGAGGTCGAGCAGAAGCGCTCCTACGGCAATGAGGTGGCTTCCAATCCTGGTGAGTTCAGCCCCTATCACGCGCAGATATTCTGCCTTCTCAGGCGCCTCAATCCCCGCAAGCCGCTCCACTGTCAGGGCATATCCGAGATTGCAGTTTAATGATGAGAGATAATCAATCCTGTCTGTATAAGGCATGAAGGATTCGTAAGGCATGAGTTCTGCGATTTTCTCAATTCCCCTGTGTAGGAAGCCCACATCCGGCGTGGCCCTCAGCATCATCTCCCCGTCTGTCCGGACGATAAAACGGAGCACGCCGTGTGTGCTGGGGTGATGAGGCCCCATGTTAAGAATCATTTCTTCCAGTGCAAACTCAGTCATAGTTTATCCATGCCTTTAATCCGCTATTTGCAGTTTTCTTCCCTTTTCAAAATCAGGCCGTTATATTCCTCCGGATAGATATAGTCTTTTCTGAGAGGATGTCCTTCCCAGTCAGAGGGAAGAAGCAGTCTCTTTAGATTGCTATGCCCTCTGAAGCGTATTCCAAGAAGGTCGTATGTCTCCCTTTCAAACCAGTTGACGCCTTTGAATACGGATTCAATGGAATCAACCTCCGGGTTTTCATGTTCCATATAGGCTTTCACTGTCACCTTTTTTTTCAGCTTGAAGGAATAAAGATTGTAGATAACCGCAAAGCTCTCCGTATAATCCACGCCAAGATGATTCATAAGGACGTTGAATTTCAGTTCAAGGTCATTCTTCAGGGTATCCATTACAGAAAGCAGACTTTCTTTTTTTATCAGGATAAGAAGGTCATTGTTAGGCATTTTATCGGCCTTAACAATGAAGCTGCTGAGTTTTTCCCCGAGCAGCTCTATGAGTTTTTTAGTTTCCATCAGGTTATGTCTCATCTTTCATCAGATATTTCTCTTTCTTTATCTTTTCCTGAATCTTTATCAGCGCTTCTGTCAGAGCCTCAGGCCGTGGAGGACAGCCCGGGAGATAGACGTCAACGGGTATAATCTTGTCAACGCCCTTTAATACTGAATAACTGTGAGTGAAAGGCCCTCCACAGTTTGCACAGCTTCCCATGGCAATAACATACTTGGGGTCGGCCATCTGGTCATAGAGCCTTCTCAGTCTTGGAGCCATTTTCAGAGTTACAGTGCCTGCCACTATCATGAGGTCTGACTGTCTTGGCGTTGCCCTGAACAGGGAGCCGAATCTGTCAATATCGGCCCTTGGTCCTCCGGTCTGCATCAGCTCAATGGAGCAGCATGCAAGTCCCATAAGCAGATACCAGACAGAGTTGGCGCGTGCGAGATTAAGCGCAGTCTCAACTTTTGTTGTGATGAAAAGATGGTCCTCTTTGAATCTGTTGACTATGTTGTATCTTTCAAGCATCTAAATCTCCCATATCAGATTCTTCCCTGATAATTTCCTTTATCCTCATAATGCGCCCCTCTACGCGGAGCTGTTTTCTGACTGACCTCAGCCATTCAAGATAACCGTTGGCCCAGGCATAGATAAGTCCGAGGAAAAGAACCGCCACGAAAAGGAATATCTCAGCAAATGCGGCAGCGCCTCTTCCGCTGATAAGGTAATCCCTGAAGTTCACAATGACAGGAAAGATGAGTATTATCTCAACGTCAAAGATAATGAAAAGAATGGCGATGAGATAAAACCTGGCATTGAAGTTTATCCAGCCGGAACCAATCGGATTCTCGCCGCATTCATAAGTCATGTTCTTTTCGCTGTTGGGTCTTTGGGGAGCGATTATTCTGACGAGCGTCATGCCTGCCAGCACAGATATGAAACCCATGATAAAAAAGACAAAAATATTTCCGTAAGGATTCATGGTATAGTCGTTTGCGTAAATTATTTCAGCAAGGCCTTGCCATAAAACATGTCTGTGCGGTTAGCCCGCTTTTTTAAAGAGTAGCAAGGTATGGTTAAATTTATCAAATTAAAAATTTTAATGAAATTATACGCAATAGCTATTGTCTGACTGGCAGCGGACTAAATGTGATGGGCTTTTAGATGTGATGTAACTACTCTTAGATTTGAATGCCTTTCAATCTGTCTATGGTCTTTTCCAGACTTTCCGTATCTTCCACATTAAATAGCACTGCTCCGGGAGCTATTCTTTTAATCAAGCCGGAGAGAACCTTGCCGGGGCCTGTTTCAATGAATGTGCTTATTCCTGATTTGACTATCTCTTTTACGACATCTTCCCATAAAACAGGACTATTAAGCTGTTTCACAAGCTCTGCTTTAATCCCGTCCACGGTATTTACGAATATTGCATTCGCATTGCTTACAACGGGAATTTGTGGAGCAGCCATTTCTATATTTTCAAGTGATAAAAATTCAGAGAGCGCTCTTGAGGCATTTTCCATCAAGGCGCAGTGTGACGGGGCGCTTACTGCTAATAGTATCGCCCTTTTTGCGCCTGCATCTTTCAGGAGTTTCATGGCCTCTTCAATTGCCTCTTTCTCGCCTGAGATTACTATCTGTCCGGGGCAGTTATAATTGGCAGGCGCAGCGTAACCAGAGCGCACAGAAGAGCATATCTCTTTGACCCTCTCCTTATCCAGTCCAAGAATAGCAGCCATGAGTCCTTTGCCTTCAGGAACCGCCTGCTGCATAAGCTGCCCGCGTTTCTCCGTGAGTTTTACCGCATCTCTGAATGAAAAAACCGATGACGCAACAAGCGCTGAGTATTCACCGAGGCTGTGGCCTGCAACAACAGAGGGTTTTATTCCTTTCACCTTCAGAACTGTGTATGCTGCCAGGCTCGCCGCAAGAAGACACGGCTGGGTTCTATGAGTCTTGTTAAGCTCTTCAGCCGGGCCGTTAAAACTTAAATCAGCAACATCATAGCCCAGCGCATCAGAGGCTTCTTTATAAAGTGTTTTTACTTCATCAAAGTTTTCATATAGGTTTTTCCCCATGCCTACATGCTGAGAGCCCTGTCCGGGAAAGACAAAGGCGAGGCGGGGTGAATGGGTGAATGGGTGAATAGGTGAATGGGTTTTTCCCACTATTATCCCTTTATCTCTTTTAATTTCTTGATGAGCAAAGGCAGCGCTTCAAACAAATCCCCGACTATTCCGTAAGTTGCGACATTGAATATCGGAGCCTCAGGATTTTTGTTTATTGCAATGATTATATCCGAGGACTGCATGCCTACAAGATGCTGGACTGCTCCTGATATTCCACACGCGATATATATCTTAGGGCAGACTGTCTTGCCGGTCTGTCCTACCTGATGGCTGTACTGTATCCAGCCCTCATCCACCGCTGCCCTTGACGCAGCAATACTGCCTTCAAGTATTTCCGCGAGTTCAAAGAGGAGATTGAATCCTTTTGCGTCTCCAAGTCCCCTTCCGCCTGCTATGATAATGTCCGCTTCCTGCAGATTAAAGCGGGATTCAGAGGTTTCTTTTACAGTGTCTGTAACTTTTGTCCTGCAGCTGAGATTTTCTGCCCTAACCGGAATTATCTTACCTTTCTTTTCGGGATTATATTCCGTTTTTTTCATGACTCTCGGTCTTACTGTTGCAATCTGGGGCCTGTGATTCGGGCATAGTATTGTTGCCATGATATTTCCGCCGAATGCAGGACGCACCTGTAAGAGATTCCCTGTATCCTTATCAATTCCAAGAGAGGTGCAGTCTGCGGTAAGCCCTGTCCTCAGTCTTGCCGCTACTCTTGGAATGAATGAACGTCCGATTGGCGTTGCGCCTGCAAGGACTATGGCGGGTTTATATTCTTTAATAAGATTAACAAGCAGTCTTGAATACGGCTCGTCATTGAATTTTTCAAATGCAGCATTGCCTGAGTGATATACCGTATCCGCCCCCCATTTTATGAGTTCATTTGCATCTTTTTCAGATGCTCCGAACAGGACGGCAGACAGTTCTGTCTTAAGTTCATCGGCAAGCCTTCTTCCTGCGCCGAGCAGTTCAAGCGAGACTGCGGCGATGCTGCCTTCCCTCTGCTCTGCAAAAACCCAGACGCCCTTGTAATCTGACGGCTGATAGCTGGCAGGCGCACCTTCTTCTTTTATCTCAATAATCGCGCCTTCAGGGCATGCGCTCAGACATGCCATACACATCTGGCAGTATTCATTTATAAATGCCTTGCCGTCATCTTTTATCTTTATAGCATCAAAAGGGCACACGCTTACGCAGGTCTCGCAGCCTGTGCATTTATCCCTGTCAACGATTATAGGCATTTCAGTTGTTTTAACTCCTCTGCAAGTTGATTGACCTGTTCTTCTATATTTCCGCTGAGTATTTTTCTTTCACCCCTTGCCTCAGGAGCGAATATGTTCTTGACCTGTGTCGGAGAGCCTTTAAGCCCGGTATCTTTCTCGTCAATCCCAAGTTCTTTATGCCCGAGTTTTTTTATCTCCGCTTTTTTTGCCGCCATTTTGCCCTTTAAGGATGGAAGCCTTGGCTGGTTCAGTTCTCTTACCACTGTCAGAAGCACAGGCAATGATGACTCCACTATATCGTAGCCCTCGTCCATCATGCGCTGGACTTTTATTGAATCAGGCTTTACATCCTCAATCTTTTTTACATATGCGATGTGAGGTATATCCAGAAACTCTGCCATCTCCGGCCCAACCTGCGCGGTGTCGCCGTCTATGGCCTGTTTGCCGCAGATGATGATGTCTGCTCCGATTTTCGCTATGGCCCTGGAGATTGTAAAAGCAGTGGCCCAGGTATCAGCGCCTGCGAAGGACCTGTCGCTCAAAAGCGCTGCATCGTCGGCTCCCATTGCTATTGCCTCTCTCAGGGCGGATTCCGCCTGCGGAGGCCCCATTGTTATTACCGTGACCTTGCCTTTTGTCATTTCCTTGAGTTGCAGCCCTGCCTCAATTGCGTGCATATCGTAGGGATTTATTATGGTGGGCACACCGTCCCGGATAAGGGTGTTGGTCTCAGGATTTATCCTTACCTCCGAGGAGTCTGGAACCTGTTTTATGCACACTACAATATTCATCGTTATTTAATTTCTCCAAGATTATTTTAATAACAGACGCTACGGATGTTAATTATACGATTTTGGGGCATGTAGTGTAAAGAGAACACGGTAAACAATCCGTTAGAATATGAAAATTAGCTGATGGGAAAGAGGGCGTTGATATAATTTTGTGCAACTGGGGCATGATTTTTGTGGTTAATGTATAATAAAAACGTCAAGGAAAGGAGGTTTTGAAATGGCTTCTCAACAGACTTATGAATACTATGCAGATGTCTTGGAAGATGGGCATTTATCAATCCCTGAAGACCTGAAGGACAAGCTCAAAACATATTCCAAAGTGAAGATTGTAGTTATGCTTGAAGATGCTTTATGGAACAATATGACACTTTCTGAATTTTTCAAGGGCTATTCAGCTAAAGACGCTATTTATGACAGCTTATAGTTTTGGAGATATAATCCTCATCGGGTTTCCGCATACCGATTTGCAAGGCATATCAAAAAGGCCAGCAGTAGTTCTTTATGACTCCGGCGACCAAGATATTCTTATTGCAAGGATTACCTCTCAAGAATATACATCTGATACTGATTACCGGATTATTAGGTGGAAAGAAAGCGGTTTAATTGCAGAATCTTATATCAGGCTCAGCAAGCAGGCAACGATAGAAAAGCATTATGTTTTAAAACAATTTGGCGCAATAGATGCTTCAGAAAAAGAACGCTTAAAGGCGATTCTGAAGAGGATGTTTTCACTTTAGAAATTTTTCCACATCATTTAGCAGGAAGTAGTCATAATTTTTTATTTTAGTCTATTTATTGTTCATTTTGTTGTCCATTGCCATTTGCATTATCTCGCAGCCCACTTTGCCTCTGAAAAGCCGGAGATGTGGTTTTTCTAAAGGGGAATGTGAAAATTACCTTGACAAAAAAGGGTGCGCCGGTATAATTTGAGAGCATGAAAAACAGCTAATTCCGTCATTCTCGCTCAGGCTGGAATCCAGATGCAATAAAGGAACTGGATTCCGTATCAAGTGCGGAATGACGAATTATACGGAAGTGCAAGATGCATAAAATCTTTCTTGCTAAAAAGATAGTTATAAGCCTTTTTCTTTTTGTATTTTTATTAACCCCTGCCTCTGCCGCTGACAAACCTGAGATTTTTGTGCAGCTGGGGCATAAAGGCGTTATTTCTGCTTTAGCTATTAGTCCAGACGGAAAGTATTTAGCATCTGCCGACGACAACACAGGTGGCAGAAATATAAAAATCTGGGACATGCTTTCTGGTAGAGAATTTAGAACCATCATCCTGGACAGCTTCGAAATGATTATATGCCTCAGATTTTCTGTTGATGCCAAACAGATATTTGCGGTTACTTCCACAAAGATTTATGTATTTGATGTATATAATGGGAATAACATCAAAATAATAGACGTAGGTCATTTGCTCGACCCCTTTGATCATAATGGTATTGATAGGATTTTCAGTGATTATGGTTTTTCTGTTAGTAAGCATATTGCTCTTTATGTCTCACGGTATGATTATCCCAAAGAAATAAAAGTAGATAATTTTATCTATGCATTATTGCGAAAAGGAAAGGAGGGAAACGATTACATTCTTGAAGTACGAAGAATGTCCGACCGAGTCAAAGTCCGACAGATCGAGCTTAATAGTCTTACTTTTTTTGTATTAGGCGATCACGAGAATGTTATTTTTACCCCTGA
>MNVK01000093.1 GCA_001871685.1 Nitrospirae bacterium CG1_02_44_142 | reverse complement strand
ATTTCTCTCCCGCTCTGTGAGAGCTTGGTAATCTTAACCTTGCCTTTAATTACGACATAAAGCCAGTCGGACGAATCTCCCTCGGAGAATATAGACTCTTTTTTCTTGAATTTGGCCGGGATGAGATAGGGCTTTACTTCCTCCAGGTCGGAAGTATCTAACATGCCGAATATCGGAATTTTTTTAAAGTCAATCATTGTTTTAAGGAGATTGCTTTTAACGCGCTAAATTTTTATCGGACGGAAGCTTGAGTGTTATGACCCTGCCGTTTTCTCCCGGAGCTCCCATATCCTTTCCGTCAAATATCAGTTTGATTCCGCCGGCATTCCCGATTTTCAGAGAAAAGCCGTCTTTTGCCGAAAGCTTTGCCGACTCTCCTTTATTCAGAAGCAGTTCTTTTGTTTCACTATTGTCAATAGTTACAAGAATCCATGTTTTGTCCGAAGCAAGAATCTCAAGGGTGTGTTCTTTCGCTGTTTTTTCTTTCTGTGGATTTATTGCAGTTTCTACTTTTGTTTTTTCAGGCAGAGGCGTTTTGGGTTCTTCGGGCGCAAAAAAAAGCAGGGATAAAGCAATTAATAAAGCTGCAACGGCCGCTGCTGACAGCGTGATTGCGGTCGCAGAGTATCTTCGAGCGGGTTTCTCTTCTTTAAAAATCCCCCTCTGTCCCCCTTTGTTAAAGGGGGATGTAGGGGGATTATCGGGAACAGGTTGTTTTTCTATTGCAGGGGGCGAGATTTTTTCTATATAAGCCTTTATAACAGCTTCGGGGTCTGTTTTAAGAAATTTGGCATACTCTCTGATGTAGCCTTTTGTATAAACCTCTACAGGTAGTTTTTCAAAGGTTCCCTCTTCAATTGCCTTTAGATAGTCAAATCTTATTCTTAGCGTATGGGCAATTTCCTTGAGGTTATACCCCAATTCTTCTCGCTTCTTTTTCAGGATTTCCCCTGGCACCTTTTCCTCTTTAAAAAAGATAACATAATTAACATAGAAAATGGTAGAGAAAACTTTTTATTTTCAAATATGGGATTTTCTAATTTGAAGTCTTCAGCAGCGGGAATCCCATTTCTTCTCTCTGTTTGAGGTATGCCTGGGCGCATAGCCTCGCAAGGTTACGCACTCGCGCAATGTAGCCTGTTCTCTCCGTGACAGAGATAGCCCCCCTGGCGTCAAGAAGATTGAATGTGTGCGAACACTTAAGACAGAACTCATAAGAAGGCAGGACGAGGCCGAATTTATTCAGCCTTATGGATTCTTTTTCATAGTCTTCAAATTGTTTTATGAGAAGTTCTGTATCTGCGTAATCAAAGTTATATTTTGAAAATTCCACCTCGTCAATATGGTGAATGTCGCCGTATTTTATCCCCTTGGACCACTCAAGGTTGAATACATTGTCTACATTCTGAAGATACATGGCAATTCTTTCAAGCCCGTATGTTATCTCAACCGACACAGGCTTGAGGTCAATGCTTCCAACCTGCTGGAAATATGTAAACTGCGTTATCTCCATGCCGTCAAGCCAGACCTCCCACCCGAGCCCCCAGGCGCCGAGTGTCGGGGATTCCCAGTCGTCTTCCACAAACCGTATGTCATGTTTTTGAGGTTCTATGCCGAGATATGTGAGGCTTTCAAGATAAATCTCCTGACTTTCATTCGGCGAGGGCTTAAGGATTACCTGATACTGATAATAATGCTGAAGCCTGTTCGGGTTCTCACCGTATCTGCCGTCTGTAGGCCTTCGTGACGGTTCAACGTAAGCTGTTTTCCACGGCTCTGGTCCAAGGACTTTAAAGAAAGTTGCAGGATGGAATGTTCCTGCGCCTACCTCAATGTCATAAGGCTGGAGCAGAACACAGCCCTGTCTTGCCCAGAATTCATGAAGCTTTAAGATTAGTTCCTGAAAATACATTAATGTCTCCTCTATATTGTGAAAAAATCATAATGTAAGGGTAAGAGTTTTGTCAAATGTGGTATAATCCAAAAAATGGCTAAAAAGATTTTCATGAAGGGCAATGAAGTTATCGCAGAGGCGGCGATTCAGGCAGGCTGCCGTTTTTATGCAGGCTATCCGATAACCCCCCAGAATGAAATTCCGGAGTATATGTCCTGGCGCATGGAAGATGAGGGAGGAGTCTTTATTCAGGCTGAAAGCGAACTGTCCGCTATAAATATGGTGTACGGCGCCTCTGCTTCAGGAGCGAGGGCTATGACGTCATCAAGCAGTCCCGGCATAAGTCTTATGCAGGAGACGCTCTCATATCTGTGCGGAGCAGAACTTCCCGCTGTAATTGTGAATATGCAGAGGGGGGGGCCCGGGCTTGGAAATATATCGGGCAGTCAGGCTGATTATTTTCAGACGGTAAAAGGCGGCGGGCACGGCGATTATAAACTCCTTGTATATGCTCCATATAATCTTCAGGAACTCTGGGATTTGACCATGCTTGCCTTTGACAAGGCAGACGAATACCGGAATCCTGCAATGATTCTCGGCGATGGAATACTGGGGCAGATGATGGAACCACTTTATCAGACTCCGTATATAAAGCCGGACCTTCCAGAGAAGACCTGGGCGCTTACAGGATGCGGGGGGAGAAGCCCGAATGTGATTAAATCAGGAGAAGGGTCATGCACAAGAGAGCCTAATGTAATCAGGTCCCTCTATATGGGCGAAGGCCAGCTTGAATTCAGAAATAGTATTCTTCAGGAAAAATACAGGAAGATGAGAGAGGATGAGGTAAGATTTGAGATGTTTGGCGCAGAAGACGCCGAGACAATAGTTGTTGCATTCGGAACCGCAGCCCGGATAGCGTTTTCTGCTGTTAAGAAGCTGAGGGATGAAGGCTCCAAATTAGGATTTTTCCGCCCCATTACTCTTTTCCCTTTCCCTGAAAAGGAACTTGCATCTCTTGCAGCTCCCAAGAGGAGGTTTATCACGATTGAACTTAATGCAGGACAGATGGTTGAGGATGTGCGGCTGGCCGTTAACGGTAAATCGGAAGTTCTTTTTTATGGAAGAACGGGCGGCGCAATAATGACGCCCGAAGAAATCTATGAAGAACTGAACCTTCTTTCCACAGTGAATAGTTAAGGTAAAAAATATCATCAGGGCATATTGAGAAGCGGTTTGAGCGCAGGTATGGTATTTTTACCTTGACACTAACAGCATTATCTGATTTAATTTTCTCAAAGGCGAGACTCAGGCTGTTGCCTGAGAGACTCGGGAAAAAGGGAGGCGGTTATGAAAAAGACATTTTTAATTATTCTGCTCAATGTTTGTTTCTTTATGTTTAGTTTCACTTTGTTTAGTTCTACTGCGTATGCTGCCGCAGGCAAGATTGCAAAACTCAGCGGTGAGGTGTTCTTGAGGAACAAAGCTAATGTGTCTTATAAAAAGGCCCATGAAGGCATGAAATTTGAAGTAGGGTGCTGGATAAAGACAGGAAAAGACGGATGGGCAAAACTGTCTCTGTCCGACGGCAGTACCTTCACCCTCGCCAACAATACAGAGATTGAGATAGACAAATTTTTAATCTCGGATAAAAAGAAAGAAGGCGTCTTTAAACTAAATCACGGCAAGCTCAGGGCTGCTGTTACAAGGCTTGCGGGGCAGCAGACAAATTTCAAGGTGAAAAGCCCCACTGCAGTCGCCGGCGTCAAGGGCACTGAGTTTATGATGATGACGCAGGGGTATGCAAATGTCCTTTTCGGAAATGAAGGGAGCGCTGATATTTCAGGCGACGCAGAATTATCCAAGCCCCTTTCTTCAGATACTATGGTTCAGAACACAAGAGGGATAACTCCTGTAGACCCTGTCAATGTTGAACCGAATACGCCTTTATATACAGCCAAGCAGGACTTTGATAAAATCACGTCAGCCAAGCCGCCGGAAGAGTGGGAGGCCTCAGGAAATCTCCCTCATATTATAGCCAGATGGAACATACAGCACGGTCATTATCTTGCAGATTCGGGAAAATATGAGGAGGCGCTTTATGTCTTTCAGATAGCTATTGACCTGACGGATAAAGCCGAAATCAGAGGCGACGCCAGGCTTGAAAGGGGAGTTGTTTATTCAAGATTTCTGAGAAATCAGGAGGCCGCTCTTGCAGAATATCTGCTTATCCTTGAGGAATACCCGATAAGCCCGCAGCGTGAAACCGCGCTCTATCTTACAGGGATACTTCTTGATGAAATGGGATTTGCGAAACGGGCCAAGGAAAGGCTGCTTCAGTATAAAAGCGAATTTCCAAACGGCAAACATATCGGCAATGTGGATACTTATCTCCAGAGGATTAAAGATTAATGCGGTTAAGACAAGGACAATGACTGATTAGAGGTATTTACAGGTGAAATATTCCAGACTGCTGACCTTTATTGTAATCGGTGTGCTCGCTTCAGCTGCAACCTTTTTCATTTACAGGCAGAACTTTAATTTCCTGGATGCGGTGGACCTGAAACTCAAGGATGCAAGATTTAAAATAAGAAAGAATGTGCAGCCGGACAACAGGGTTGTGATAGTTGCGATAGATTCAAAGAGCGTCAATGAACTCGGCAGGTGGCCGTGGAAAAGGTCTGTATTTGCCGGACTTCTGAATAGCTTGAAAGAATACGGAGTAAAGACAGCGGCGCTGGATATTGTTTTTTCTGAGCCTTCGGATAAGAGGGAGGATGCGGTTCTTTCCAGAGCCATAGCAAAAAACGGCAGTGTGATTCTCGGTTATTTTTTCAGGGATGAAAAGGAAGATGCGGACCCGAAGGCTGTTTCCCAGATAGAAGCATCAAAGATAAAACTTCTGAAGATTGCAGAGGGCGTAACCTCAGTTCCTATATATCAGCGCCCTTTTGTGGAGACAAACATTCCTTCAATCGGGCGCAGCGCTCTGGATTTTGGTTTTTACAATACAGACCCGGACCCTGACGGCCCTGTAAGAAAATCCACGCTTCTTATGCTTTATAACGGAGAGATTTATCCCTCGCTGGCCTTAAAGGCGCTGAGACATTACAGAGGCAAGGAGATTATGCTTGAAGTGGAACCTTTTGGCGTTTCTTCTCTCAGGCTTGGAGATATGTCTATCCCCTCGGATGAAAGCGGAAGGCTTACTGTGAATTACTACGGCAAGGGCGGGACTATAACTACACTGTCAGCGGTTGATGTCATTAAGAAGAGGATAAAAAAAGAAGAACTGAAAGATAAGATTGTCTTTGTGGGCGCAACAGAGATTGGAATTTCTGACATGAGGGCAACCCCTGTTGCGTCAGTTTTCCCCGGGCCTGAGATACATGCAACCGTAGCGTCCAATGCCCTTCAGGGCAGATTCATATTAAGGGATGGAAGAATAATTGCTATTGAGATTTTCTGTTTGGCATTATTCCCGGTCCTCCTGACATTGCTTCTAGGCGTATTGCGGAACGGCTTTCTGGGGCTGGTTGCTTTTATGTTTGTGTCAAGCGTATATGTTGTTTTCAATTATTTGTTGTTCAGAAACTATTCCATAGACATGAGTCTTTTATATCCGCTTTCCTCAACAGCGATAGCATTTATAAGCTCTGAGGCATACAGGAATCTTGTGGTGGAGAGAAAGAACCGCTATCTTAAAAAGGCGTTTTCAAGTTATGTTTCGCCTGAGCTTGTTGCAGAGATAATAAAGAATCCCGACAGGCTTGCGCTCGGAGGCGCTAAGAGAGAGATAACGGTGCTCTTTTCAGACATAAGAGGGTTTACGGGCATCTCGGAAAAACTTGCTCCTGATGTGCTGGTCTCGCTCCTTAACGAATATCTTGGCCCTATGACAGAGGTGGTCCTGAAAAATAAAGGGACTCTGGATAAGTATATAGGAGATGCGGTGATGGCCATTTATAATGCGCCTCTTGATGTTTCAGACCATCCTGAAAAGGCCTGCAGGACAGCAAAGGAAATGATTGATAAATTGAAGGAAATAAATAGCAGTTTTAAACAGAAAGGGCTTCCTCCTGTTGATATAGGAATAGGCGTAAATACGGGATATGCGGTTGTCGGCAATATGGGAGCGGATATGAGATTTGATTATACGGCTATCGGCGACACGGTAAATCTGGCTTCAAGGCTTGAGGGGCAGAACAAGTATTACGGCACTCATATAATCCTGAGTGAGTTTACTGCCGGAAAGGTGAAGGACAAGTTTATGTTAAGGGAAATAGATATTATGAGGGTTGTGGGCAAGGAAAAACCCGTGGCGATTTTTGAGTTAATGGCAGACGGCAATAACAAACTGGCAGAGGGATTTTCCGAAGCCCTGAAGGTTTACAGGGCCAAGGGTTTTCAGAATGCGCTTGATATTTTTACAGGGCTTTCGGGCGAATACAAGGACCCTGTGGCAAAACTTTATGCTGAAAGATGCCGTGAATACCTTCAGACGCCGCCGCCTGCTGATTGGGACGGCGTGTTTATTTCAAGCAAGAAATAGATTTTATGATATAATGAGCCTATATTATTATTCTGTGAAAGGAGGGGAAGAAATGCATACGCAAATGAAGCACGAAGATGAGATTATCAGGGAGTTGCAGAATATGCCTGATGAACAGATTCTTAATCTTCTCAACATTATACGCATCTTTAAAAAAAGCATTATTATGCAGAGGGAAGCGGATTTCTGCCTCAAAAAAGAATTTGACGAGTGGGATGCTTTAAGCGTCGAAGCTCTAAGCAATTTTGAGGCTAATTTAGCGTGACTTTTGGAGATATCTATCTCGTTGAAATCCCTGCTTCCGGCGGACACGAACAGCAAGGCGTTAGACCTGCAATTGTAGTCCAGACTGCTGAAAACATAGAGAAGGTTCCTACCGTGTTGATTGTTCCTTTCACCACACAAATAAAGGCTGCGAATTTTCCGTTTACTTTTGTCGCAGAGCCGGATTCTACCAATAATCTGACTTCAACATCTATCGCTTTAGTGTTTCAACTAAGAGCTATTGATAAAAAGAGGATGAAAAGTAAAATCGGCAGTCTGAATTCATCTGATATGCAGATTTTGAAACAAAATCTGGAAAATATTCTGAAAGTTTAGAAAAGCCGGGGCGAGGTGAATTTTACCTTGACAGAAATAACCTTCCTTTTATATAGTCTTCGTAAATGTGTAAAAGGGAGATAAAGCATTGGGATAACTAAGCTTCAGGCATTAATCCATGCACAGACAGATTTCCTATCTTACAGGAAAGAATATAAATTTCATAAAAAGGGCGTGCCTTGCACGCTCTTTTTGTTTTTAGGAGGATATTGTAATGCGTAAAACATTGCTTGTAGTAATTATGGCTTCGCTTTTTTGGGTATCAAATTCCACTCCTTCTTTTGCCTATGAGTATGAGATAAAAATCTTGTCTGCTTCTATGGCTGATAATATATCAAAGGCAGGCAAAAAGAGGATTGCAGTTGTAGATTTCACAGACCTGCAAGGCAACATAACAGAGCTTGGAAGGTTTATAGCAGAGGAGCTTTCTGTTGACCTGATAAATACGGCAAAGG
>MNVK01000011.1 GCA_001871685.1 Nitrospirae bacterium CG1_02_44_142 | reverse complement strand
CTCGGGTTTGAAAGATAACCCCCAAACAGCAAATAAGCGCCCGCTCAGGTCTTTACCGAATTTTTTTATAACCTTATGGACAAGGACTAATTTCTGAGCATCATTTATTTCCTGAATCGCCCTGAGCATCTTGGCCGCATATTTATTTTCTGTTGCTAATCTTTCCAGCGCCCTGACGTCCTTAGGGAAACAGCTTCCGCCGTATCCGCAGCCCGGATATATAAAGCTGTATCCTATTCTGCTGTCGCTTCCTATTCCTACCCTAACCTTATTAACATCTGCCCTCACTCTCTCGCAGATATTGGCTATCTCATTCATAAACGATATCTTTGCGGCAAGCATCGCATTGGCGGCATACTTGGTCATTTCAGCGCTTCTTACATCCATAGAAATAAACCTTTCGTGACTCTTTGTAAACGGTGCATACAGTTCTTTTATCTTCTCAAGAGCCTTTTGATTATCCGCGCCTACAATCACCCTGTCAGGCCTCATAAAATCTTCAACAGCAGCCCCTTCTTTAAGAAATTCAGGATTGGACACAACATCGAAGGGGATTTCAACCTTCCTTTTGCTCAACTCGCCTTTGACAGCATCTCTAACTTTATCCGCCGTTCCTACAGGCACGGTTGATTTGTTTACTATAATCATATAGTGCGTCATATTTTTGCCTATATCACCGGCTGCCTGCAAAACATGCTGCAGGTCCGCGCTGCCGTCTTCTCCCATCGGAGTGCCGACCGCTATGCAGCAAATCTCGCTGTTGTCAATCGCCTCTTTAATGTCAGTCGTAAATCTCAACGTGCCAAGCCTGAAATTTTCAGCAACCAGAGGTTCAAGCCCTGGCTCGTATATGGGAATAATCCCACGCTTAAGGTTGTCTATCTTTTTCCTGTCAACATCAACGCAAAAAACGCTGTTTCCCATCTGCGCCATGCATGCGCCCGTGACAAGCCCTACATATCCTGTGCCTATGATTGAAATCTTCATCTGAAAATACCGCTAACCTGTTGGCTTTTGCTAATGTACCCCAACCTCTACTCCAATCAATCGTGATGTAATTTTCGGAGACAATTGTCTTACTTTTATGTAAAGGACTTTCCCGCCTTCAGCCTCTATCTCTTTCGCCATTTTTAAATTAAAGTCTTTTAATTCAGCATCAAATTTCGGCAAGAATATAATAACTTTATCTTCTGTCAGAATGTCATCTATCTCAGGGTGTTCTAATACATATCTGCTGAACTCCATACTTAATTCGGAATTCCTTATAAAAATATCTTCATCTTTTATTTTCATCTTAAGCGCCTCCCAAAAAGGCTTTTTTATATATTCCCCAGTTTGATTTTATATCGTATTCGGCGAAGGTCAATGCCTCGTTATAATCTTCAGTGAACATCGGCGTCTTCTTTTTATTGCCCTTTTTATCAAAAAGGTCACGATGGGCAAAACCATGCTCTGTATCATATCTTACCACAGGCAGCCATTTACCCTCTAAGTTGGTTTCATACTGCACAACAAAACTGAGGACATCTCCTCTAAACCTGACATGTCTATGACGATACCTGTCTTTCGGCGTCAACATTACTGCAAATTTTGATTCTTTGACGCCAGTCATGTCTTTATCAAATTAAAAAAAGGTAGAACATATCATATAAATGATGTCCGATCCCCGGCAATGCTCCGCCCTCTCAGTCACATATCCTCAATTAAGAGGATAATAACCAAGAAGGCCTGTCCGTAAACAGTGATGCGTTATGCGTTATGCGTGATGAGTAAATAATAAATGTAAATTTCTCAAAAGGTTTCACTCATTACGCATTACTCATCACTCATCACGCTTATCTTTATGTTTTAAGAATCGTATTAATCCAAGCAACATTTTTCTTATATCTTCAAGCTCTAACAAAACGCTGCCGTCTTTAAGAAACCCTAATCTCTGGCTCAACAACATCTGTGTTTCCAACTCTGCTAACGAACCTAAAGCTATATAAAGAAACTGGATAAACTCTTTATTTGAGTGTCTCGCTGCTCCTTCTGCGATGTTACTGGGAATGGATATCGCTGAGCGTCTTATTTGTGATACTATGCCATATTGCTCTTTCTGAGGAAAATCCATTGTTAGAGCATAAGTTTTTTCTGCCAATTCCATTGCCCTATTCCACACATCCAAATCTTTATGTGTTTTCATATTCATTACTCATCACGCATTACTCTAAACTCTTTCTACTTCTAAAGCGTCTATCTTCAGCGACACGCCTTGCCTGAGTATATCAACGGAAAGAACAAGGAGATGCTGTCCTTTCCTTTCCACAAGAACACCTTCCACGCCTGCAAGAGGCCCCATTTTTATCCTTACCCTCTGGCCTTCTTTTAAATACGGATAGGGGTCCAGGGTTTCTTTGCTTTCAACAGCCTTTTTTAAATAAATTATCTGGTCTTCCGGGACAGGCTCCGGCTCACACTGATTAATGCCAATGAATCTTACAACCCCTTGAGTTTTCAAGACAATCAGCATGGCTTCATAAATCTTATGCATATGGACAAAGATATAACAGGGAAAAAGAGGGAAATTTATTAACTTCTTCCTGTCCTTCCATCTGCTGAGCCTCTCAACAGCAGGCAGGAAAGTCTCTATGCCGGATTTTGTTAATCTTTCCACCACTTTAAACTCATGGCGGGATTTAACATGAACAGCATACCAGCTCGGTTGCGAGTCGCAACGATAAGCGCCCGAAATATCAGTTAATTCCATGCTAATCATAAATAATAAACCCTTTCAGAATTTACACCTGCCTTATTTATCTTTTCACTGGTCCTGCCGTCAAGGGATGCAACCAGTATTGCATCATACTCAATTCCATTGACATTCTCTATTGAATAGACGTTATGCCCGAAGAATCCCTTTTCCATCCCTCTGTCAGCAACAACACCGACAATCTTAAGCGGCAGCCCCCTGGCAGAGATATAACATAACTCGGCAACCTCTCCATCGCCCCAGAGAAGAATATTCTCAACATCGGAGGCCAGCATAACCGCATAGGTCTGCTCAATCTTCTGCCGGACGTCTCTGAAATAGTCCATTGAGCGGTTCATGTAGCTGTAGGTAAGTTTTGCCTTCTCTGCAAAACCCTTTGGGGTGATTATATACTTGACTCTGTTGCTGGGGAGATTCTTAATTTTTATGTGCCCTTTTCTGTAGAGTCTCTTTATATATGCGTTAACTAACCCGAGGGCAACCCCAATGCGGTCAGCCAAGGCCCGCTGAGTAATCACAGACTCCTTTGTAAGTTCGTCAAACAGTTTGAGAGATATATCCTCACGCGGATGATTGTTCATACCATGAACAATATCACATAAAAATCAGTTTAGTCAATAGGTATCAGAACTTTATTCATTTCAAAGAAAGAAATTTTTTAAGGGCCACTTCGCGTTTCTCCGGCGCATAGCCTACTGCAAGTCTTGTAATTTCCGTGTCAAGCACGGAATACGCAGGACGTTTTGCAGGGCGGGAAAACTCCTCAGAAGTTACCGGGATTATATCTGCGCTGATGCCTGCCATTGAAACAATCTCTCTCGCATAATTAAACCAGCTTATGCCGCCGCCGGAATCATCAGTGATGTGATATATTCCGAAATTCCCGCTCTCTATAAGTTTCTTTATTCCGGCGGATAGACTTAAAGTAGACGTTGGAGAACATATCTGGTCTGTAACAACTTTCACTGATTGCTGCTCTTTAGCAAGCCTGAGAATTGTCAACACAAAATTATTATCTCCTCTGCCATAAAGCCCGCTGGTCCTTACTATATAAAACTTATTCATAAGCCATTGAATATATCTTTCTCCTGCAAGTTTTGACTCGCCATAAACACTTAACGGATTCGTATTGTCAAACGGCGTATAAGGCCTGCCTTTCCTGCCGTCAAAAACATAGTCCGTGCTTATATGGCATAAAGGGATTTGCATCTCTGTGCACGCAATGGCAAGATTTTGAACGCCTATGCCGTTTACCTGAAAGGCACTTACACTTTCTTCCTCAGCCGTATCTACCTTTGTATATGCGGCGCAATTGATTACTATATCAGGAGCGCTGCTTTTTATATTTTTTATAACAGCATCTTTTTGAGTAATGTCCATCTCCTTTTTTGAAAGCGGCATCATCTCATGATTTTCTTTCAGGACAGGCATTAAATCCCGTGCGAGCATGCCCTCCGAGCCTGTAATTAGAATCTTCATCTCTCCTCTACGAGTCTACGACCAAAATCCCATGCTCTCAGCGCTGAGTCTTTTTTTAAGCGGTTTCCACCACCGCTCATTATCTTTATACCACTTTATGGTCATCTCAAGGCCTTCCTCTATTTTGACGGAGGGCCGCCATTTTAATTCACGCTTTATTTTTGAATTATCAAGAGCATATCTGTAATCATGCCCCGGCCTGTCTTTAACGAATTTAATATGCCTTTCGCTCTTCCCCATGATTTTAAGTATGTTTTTTGCAAGCTCTATATTTTTAACTTCGCAATTGCCGCCCGCATTATACACTTCGCCTGCCTGGCCGTTATGCATAACATTGTCAATTGCCGCACAAGTGTCCCCTACAAAACACCAGTCTCTCACATTTTCTCCCTTCCCGTAAACAGGAACAGGTTTATCCAGCAAGAGATTTGTAATCATAAGGGGAATAAACTTTTCGGGGAACTGGTAATAACCGTAATTATTTGACGGCCTGACAATTACTACCGGCAGCCTGTAAGTTTCATAATATGCATGGATGAGAAGGTCAGCCGATGCCTTAGACGCCGAATATGGCGAATTAGGCGCAAGCATGGCCTTCTCCATAAATTTTCCTTTACTCCCGAGGGCGCCATACACTTCATCAGTTGAGATATGGATAAATTTTTTGACGGGAACTATTCTTACAGCCTCAAGTAAAGCATGAGTTCCTAAAACATTTGTGGCCAGAAAGGGAGAGGAATTCCGGATGGACCTGTCAACATGCGTTTCTGCGGCAAAATTTACGATATAGTCTGCATTACCAAGCCCCGATATTATCGGGGCAACAAGCCTCTCATCCTCAATCCTTCCATGGACAAAATGATACCTTATATCTTTTTTTATATCTCTTAGATTTTTGGGATTGCCGGCATATGTCAGGGCGTCTATGTTCACAATCTCATAGTCAGGATACTTCTTCAGGATATGCCTGATAAAATTCGAACCTATAAATCCGCATCCGCCTGTAACAAGTATCTTCATTGTTTATTTGACCTTCTCTCCTAGCAAGGACAGGGAATTGTCCTTGAGCGGTTTTTTTTGCCACCCCTCTGTGTCCCCCCTTACCAAGGGGGGAATTAAAGGGGGGTGAGGCAAAAACCTCGGAGGGCGAGAGCCCGAGAATGAGCGAAGGGATGATATCCTGTCCGAATTATTCAATTTTAAATGGACTATTGGAATCATCCTCATATCTTATCTCGTCCACCTTTTCCTTTTTATGCCGTCCGCCATAAAGTCTATCCGGAAAATTCAGTATAATTGCGTCCTCTTCCCCTGTATTCTTATATGCATGGACAACTCCCGGAGGCACAACCACTATAAGCCTGTCTGCATTTTCCAGTACCTTTTTATTTTTATGCGTGGGCGACCCCTTCCTGTTATCCCACAAATAAAGCCTGAATTTGCCTAAGAAACAGAAATAGTCTGTCTGCTCTCTGTGTTCATGCGGCCCCCTCACAACACCCGGACAAGTAACAGACATGTAACCCATTGCAGGCTCAAAACCATCTATTCCATCTTTCCTGAACAACTCCATGAGCCAGCCGCGCTTATCAGCGTGAGTCTCCATTTTTTTGATAAAAACACCTTCTATGTCGCCATTTCTAAACATGCCAATCCTCTATTTCAGTAATCATATGAGTTAGACTTCAACTGTTGAGTCATCCCCTATCATCAGGCGCAGCGCTCTATGACGAACCGCATTCCTTATAATTTTTGTATTTTTCCCTATAAGACTGTCTTCAAGCCTTTCAACGCCTGAAAGAAATGCATTGCTGAGAATTACAGAGTGCTCGATAGAAGAATCTGTTACGGTAACCTCTCTGCCAATGCTTGTAAAAGGGCCTATGAATGAATTCTTAATCTCAGAGTTCTTCCCTATTACAACAGGCCCCCTGATAATGCTATTTATCACAGACGCCCCTTTTTCCACTGTTACTCTTCCAAGTATCTGGCTCTTGCTGTCAACTATACCGTTAATCTGCCGCTTTATATATTCATCAAGAACTATGGTATTTGCCTGAAGGATGTCGTCTTTTTTGCCTGTATCAAGCCACCAGCCTTTTAAGACTTCACTTTTTACCCTGCCGCCCATGTTTAAAAGCATTTGTATCGCATCCGTTATTTCAAGCTCGCCTCTGAGCGACGGCTTTATTTTATCAATGGCGTCATGTATCCTTGCAGTAAATATATAGACGCCGACAAGCGCAAGATTTGAAGGGGGATTTTTAGGCTTTTCTATCAGCTTTAATATATTGCCTTTTTTGTCGAGTTTAGCCACGCCAAATTGTTTTGGGTTATCCACTTCTTTAAGAAATATTGCGGCATCAATTCCGCCTAAGGCGGATTGTCTTTTAAATTCCCTTACCGCATCCTTGACCCCATGTGACAGAAGGTTGTCGCCAAGATACATTATAAAATTGTCCTTTTTCAAAAAATTCTTAGCAGTCTTAACCGCATGTGCAAGCCCGGCAGGCTCTGCCTGCAAGATATAAGTTACTTTGACACCCCACCCCTTCCCATTCTTTACATACTGCTTCACCTCGTTTCCAGTTTCAGGTGAGATAATTATGCCTATATCTTTTATTCCAGCATCTTTAATATGCCTTAGAACATATCCCAGTATAGGCGTATTTGCTATAGGAACAAGCTGCTTGGCTGTTGTATAGGTCAGCGGCCTGAGCCTGGTACCTTTTCCGCCGCTTAATATCAATGCCTTCATCATAAACAAGTTATAAGTTGAAAGTTAAAAGTTATGAGGTGTATTATAACAGAAAGAAACAAGCAGAAGTGTTAGTGAATAGTGTCAGTACCTTCACTAAAAAACAGACACTGACACTGATTGGAGGCAGGATGAGGACTATTCCAGTTACAGGGTGTGCAGGATTTATCGGATGCAAGGTATCGGAAAAGCTGATTGAGGACGGCTGTTCTGTCATCGGCATTGACAACATTAATGATTACTATGACCCTAAACTTAAGGAGTGGCGACTTAATCAGTTGAAAGTTAAAAGTCACCCCCCTATATCCCCCCTTACTAAGGGGGGAATTGAAGGGGGGTCAGAAGTCAAGAGTGATTTCAGTTTTTATCGCTGTGATATAGGCAATTACAATGAAGTCAAAACAGTATTCGCCAATCACAAAATAGATGCGGTTATCAACCTGGCTGCCAGGGCAGGCGTGCGGGCCTCAGTGGAAGACCCGTGGATATATCTTGATACAAATGTTAAGGGAACGCTAAATCTTCTTGAATGCTGTAAGAACTCTGGCACAAAAAAATTCGTACTTGCCTCTACCTCAAGCATCTACGGGCTTAACAAAATGCCTTTTAAAGAAACTGACAACACAGACCGCCCGTTAGCCCCGTATTCTGCAACAAAAAAAGGCGCTGAGGCGCTCTGCCACAGCTATCATTTTCTTTCAGGCATTGACATAAGCATTCCAAGATACTTCACTGTGTACGGACCTGCCGGAAGGCCTGACATGAGCATATTCAGATTCATTAAAAAAATTGACAACGGAAGGCCCATCCCTGTCTTTGGCAATGGGAAACAAACAAGGGACTTTACCTATATTGACGACATAGCAGACGGAACAATAAAATGCCTTGCGCCGTTCGGCTATGAAATCTTTAACCTCGGAAGCGACAGCCCTGTGGAACTAATGTCCGTCATAAACCTGATAGAACAGCGCCTCGGCAAAAAGGCAGAGATAGAATGGCTGCCTATACACCCGGCAGACATAGAAAAGGCAAAAGAAAAGCTCGGCTGGAGACCGACTGTCTCAATAGAAGAAGGCGTGCAATATACAGTTGACTGGTATCTCAGTAACAGAGAGTTTTTAAACAGGCTTAAGGATTAGAAGTTTCTGTTGTTATCACAATCAACTGCACAAGTGTCACCCCGCAACACTTGTGCCAGCAATGCCGGTTTGTGCTAAACTATAAATAATCTATTTCAACGGGATAGAATGAAAAAGGTGAGGAGGGAATATGACACAGAGAGAGATATTGGAAGAACTCAAGAAGTTTCCGACAACGGAGCGCATAACAATCATCGAGGCTGCCTTACACTTAATTCATGAGAATCTGCAGCAAATTGAGCAGCCACTCACAAAGGCGGAGAAAAAGCATCGGTTAACCGCAGCAGCGGAAGCTCTTTTGCCAGTTTATTCGGCAGGGAGTGAATTGACTGCATTCACGGCTATTGATCATGAGGATTTTCATGCATAGAGGCGAAGTCTGGCTCATCAATTTAGACCCAGCTATCGGCTCTGAAATCAAAAAAACCCGCCCCGCCGTGGTCGTGAATGACGATGCTATTGGAATCCTACCGCTTAAGGTGATTGTGCCAATTACCGAATGGAAAGACCGCTATTCTGTTGCACCGTGGATGGTTCAACTGGAGGCTGACACAGAGAGTGGTTTGAGCAAGCCTTCGGCAGCAGATGCTTTTCAGGTGCGCTCCGTTGCACAAGAAAGATTTGTTCGGCAAGTTGGAAAACTTTCGGAGATAGCAATGCGGGAAATCACCAGAGCTTTGGCAGTTGTGCTGAACATCAAGCTGTAACATTTCTAAGATTCGGCACAAGCGGCTATCATCAAGACTTTCTACCTTAAGGATTAAAAGTTTATCGAAAAATATATTGATGCATGTGTTATAATTGCTCAATCTTTTTATTTGGGAGTTGGACGGCAGTATGAAAAAGAAGTTGTTTCTTGAGGCGATATTTCTCACAATCATAGGAATATCTTTG
>MNVK01000024.1 GCA_001871685.1 Nitrospirae bacterium CG1_02_44_142 | reverse complement strand
TACCGATTGCCACGGAGAAAATATTCCAAAGGCAGGACCATTTGGAACAGGGATGGAGACACTAAAGAAACTCGGCGGAGCACATTAAAAAGAACTCCGGGACATGCATTAAAAGGCGGGGCATAGCCCCGCCTTTTTTATCCGTATCGTAAAATAGGACATTCTGAAGTATAAAGGCTGTAATCTGCTTTCCCCCGTTAGAAATAATGCCCTGCTGGAATTTCTAATAGGGTTTACATTGAAAGGAGGAATTTAATAGATGCAAGAGGTCTTAGGCGCCCGAAGCCTATGTCATCTGGATATAAAACATCCTTCGCGTATAAACAATGTCTTTTCAGCCAGCCTTTCTGCCTGTGAGTTATCATGCGTTGTTAATATAATTGTTGTCCCCCTCTGCTGTTTCATCTTAAATATTATGTCTTCCACTATCTCTGTATTTTTTTCATCAATGGATGATGTAGGCTCATCAAGGAAAAGTATCTCCGGCTCTATAACCACAGCCCTCGCAATACCGAGCCTTTGCGCCTCGCCGCTTGAAAGGGTGAGGGCATTTTGATTTCTCTTTTGAAAGAGGCCCACGAATTCAAGCGCCTCAGACGCCCTCTTTATTGCCTCTGACTTTTTTATGCCCCGTATTTTAAGGCCGTAAGTTACATTGCTTAACGCCGTTGTATTGAATATGCCTATTCCGGGAAGGACAAGAGTTACCCTGCGTCTGAGTTCTATATCGTTTTTCACAGCGCTGCTGTTGTAGAAATAATGGACCTCCCCTTTAGCAGGATTTTCAATGAGGGCGCATATCCTCAGAAAAGTGGACTTACCTGAGCCGTTTGCTCCCATAACCGCGTATGTGGCGCCGGCGTCAAAAGAAAATGAGCAGCCTTTAAGTACAGGAATTCCTTTATAGCTCTTCCAGATATCAGATACTGTAAGTGTAAGACTCATATATTTGCCTGAATAATGCCTCTCTGTTGGATTAAATGGAGAAACAGGTTTATAAATAATGAAATTGTTAAGAGGATTATCCCGAGGGCGAGGGCGAGTTCAAAATTTCCTTTGTCTGTTTCAAGCGCAATGGTTGTCGTCATGACTCTGGTATAACCTGCAATGTTTCCTCCAACAATAAGTATTGCGCCGACTTCTGCCATAACCCTTCCGAAGGCTGCGATTATGCCTGACATTATTCCGTATCTTGCTTCTTTGATTATGGTTACAGCAGCCTGAGCAGACGTTGCGCCCAGTGTCATGGACGCCTGCTTAATAATCGGGTTAATATTGACAATGGCTGAATGACAAAGAGATGTTACGATTGGAAATGCAAGGATTGTCTGGGCTATTACCATGGCCGATGGAGAGTAAAGCAATCCCATAAATCCCAGGGGGCCGCTTCTTGAAAGCAAGAGATAAAGAAAGAGTCCTACAACTACGGGGGGAAGCCCCATGAATGTATTTAAAATAATGATAATAATTCTTCTAAGAGGGAAACGTTTCAGTCCTAAAAAAGCTCCGATGGGAAGCCCGATGACTGTTGCTGCTGCAAGGGCAAGACCTGAAACCTTGAGGGACAGGAAGATTATTCCCATCAATTCTTTATCAAGTGAGAATATGAGTATAAATGCCTTCACAATCTCATTCACTTCGCATTTGGAATAAAAAGCTGAGTTCCATTTTTGTCCTTAAATGCCGCAACAGCCTGCTGACCTTCTTTTGATATGAGCCAGTTTATAAACTCCATTGCCTCTTTGTATTTCACATGCTTAAACTTCTCAGGGCTGACAGCCATGACGCCGTACTGGTTAAACAAGGCAGTATCACCCTCAAGGACTATCACCATTTCAAGTTTGTCCTTGTCCTTTGCCGCCAGCCATGTTCCCCGGTCTGTGAGTGTATATGCGCGCTTTTCATTCGCAATCCTCTGTGTCTTTTCCATACCCTGACCAACTTCAAGATACCACTTCCGGGACGTAAGGGGGACTTTGTCCCCATTACGAGAACCCCCTTTTGGATTGACGCCTGTCTTTTTCCATATAGACAGTTCCTTTGTATGAGTGCCGGATTTATCGCCTCTTGATACAAAGGGATAATTATTTTCTGCAATCTTTTTGAATGACTCTGCGGCTGATTTTATGCCTTTTATCTTTGCAGGGTCATTTGTCGGTCCAATGACAACAAAGTCGTTATACATAACATCGCGGCGGTTTACGAAATAACCTTCCTCAACAGCCTTCAACTCCTGCTCTTTTGCATGAACGAATACCACATCCGCATCGCCGCGTTTCCCTATCTCAATTGCAGCGCCTGTGCCGACAGCGACCACATCAACCTTTATCCCTGTCTTTTTTTCAAATATGGGAAGTATGTAATCAAACAGTCCAGAATTCTGTGTGCTTGTTGTAGATGCGCAGTGAATCCTTTCTGTTACCGGACCCCTTGTCTCGGCGGAAACTTCTGAGCTTATCAAAGAATATAACGCCAAAAATAAAAAAAAGGTTTTATAAAATCTCATCTCTGTAATCTTCTGAGTGAAAATCCTTCCCCTATTGCAGTTTTGAAAAATCCGCCATTGATGCTGCGAGCGCCCAGATACCCTTCAGGAGCGCAAGTCTGTTGAGTTTGATTTCTTCCTGTTTGTCCATTACAAGTACCTTGTCAAAAAAATGGTTTATCGGAGCGGTTAGTTCTGAAAGCATTCCGAGCGCCTCATAATATTTATTGCCGTCTATCAGGATTCCGACGTCGGTTTTTATTCCGGTGAATTTCTCGTAAAGTTTTTTCTCCGGCTCTTCTGAGAGAAGTTTTACCTTTAATGAAGGGACTGCGGTTTCAGGGATAATATTTTTAACCCTCTTTATGGCAGTGAGAAAAGCATTGCAGTTTTCTGCTCCTTTAAATTCTTTAACAGCCTGAAGTCTTTTTTGCATTTCTTTTAACGGTATTTCTACAGCGAGCGGAAGTATAGATTGAATTATATCGGAACTGTATCCTTCCAATAAAAACAAAGGCTCAAGCCTCTGTTCAAAAAATCTTAGCGCTGTTTCTGCAATTTCTCCCGATTGTTTAGAATATTTCAGGTTTTTCAGAGACGCGGTAACAATATCATGCAGTGATAAGGCATAGCCTTTATTCAGCAATATTGCTATGGCTCCAAGCGTCTGCCTCCTTAATGCAAAAGGGTCTTCCGAACCTGTCGGCGTTAGTCCGATGGAAAAGAATGAGGTTATATTGTCCAGTTTGTCTGCAAGACTGACAATAGCGCCTGTCTCCGTTTCAGGCAGCCTGCCTCCGTAATATGCGGGCAGATACTGCTCCATAAGCGCCTCCGCAACTTCAGCATCTTCTGCATCATTGACTGCATAGTATTTCCCCATGATTCCCTGAAGTTCAGGAAATTCCCTTACGACTCCTGTCAGCAGGTCTGTTTTGGAGAGAAGCGCTGCCCTTTCAACCTTTTCTGTGAGTCCCGACATGAGGCGGGAAGGATTTATTTTTGACGCAAGGTATGACGCAAGGGTTTTGAGGCGCAGAGCCTTCTCGTAGAGGGTGCCGAGTTTTTCCTGATACGCCACATTTTTAAGTCCGTTTATTCTATCTTCAAGTTTCTTCCTACAGTCTTCTTCAAAATAGAATTTTGCATCTTCAAATCTTGCCCTGATAACGCGTTCCGCTCCAAGCCTAACAGTCTCGGAGTTTTCTTCGCTGGTGTTGCTTATAATGATAAAATAATTTGTGAGCATGCCTTTTCCATTTTCAATCGCAAAGTATTTTTGATGTTCTCTCATTACTGTTATAAGAAGTTCTTTGGGAAGTTTGAGATATTCTTCTGAGAAACTGCCGAGCGCCGGAACCGGATATTCTACAATGTTTGTGACTGTCTGCATGAGTTCTTCGTCTTTCACGATTTCCCCGTTTATGGAAGATGAGAGCTTCTCCGCTTTTTCTGTTATAATTCTTCTCCTTTCTTGAGGGTCAACTATTACATGGTTATTTGCAAGCAGCTTTGTGTAAGCCGATATTTCTTTTATCTGAAAAGAGGCAGGCGACAGGAATCTGTGTCCGCGGGTCATATTGCTGCTTTTTATTCCGTTTATCTCAAAACTGATTGTCTCATTATCAAATAAAGAAAGCAGCCATCTTATCGGCCGTATAAATCTCATGTCATTGCCGCCCCATCTCATTGATTTCGGAAGATGCACTGAAAGCACGACTTTCTTGAGTATTTCAGGGAGGAGTTCTTTGACATGTATGCCTTTTTCTTCTATCACCGCAGCAACGTATTCTCCTTTATCCTTCTTTTTTATAATAAGCTTTTCTACGCTGACGCCCTGCGAATTGGCAAATCCTGCCGCCGCCTTTGTGGGTCTGCCGTCCAGGTCAAAAGCTGCTTTTTTAGAAGGCCCGAATATTTCCTTTACTCTGTCTTCCTGCATCGGCGGGATTCCATTTGCAATTACTGCAAGTCTTCTCGGAGAGCCTAATGTTTTTACTTCTGAAAACCCTATATGATTCTCTTTGAATATTGTCTCTGTGTTTTCCTTTAATTGCTGTATGGCAGATGGCAGAAACCTCGCAGGGATGTCTTCTGTGCCTATCTCTAAAAGCAGCGATGAAAACTGAGTTGTGCTTTGAATCATTAATTTTTACCTCTGTTTTTTTTTCAGAACATTATAACCTTATGGATGATTGATTGACAAGAGAAGTGTGCTTTGATAGCATTTCTTGTGGAGGGTTTATGAAACGTTTCTTGAATTGGCAGGTTCTTATGGGCATTTCTCTGGTTGCGCTCTCCACAAACCCTTTTGACCCGGCTGCAGCGCCTGAGATAAGGTGAGGCGACTGTGACGAGCGTTAAGAATTTCGTATATCTCCTGCTGCTCATTGCTTTTACATCTCTAATGGCAGGAATTGCTTTTGCTGAAACGGTTTCTTTCCAGAAGGAATACACCTATCAGGCAGGAGAGCTTGACAACAAGGGTTCTGCCCGTATAATTGCGATGGAGAATGCGAAACAGCTTTTATTCGGGGAAATAGAAGCTTATCTTGAGAGCAAGGCAGTGATAAAAAAACTTCAACTCACTAAAAATCAGACTACGGCTCTTATCTCGGTAATTGTAAGGCCTGATGTGATAGAACAGAAATGGGATAAGAGCGCCTTTTATGTAAAAGCAGGGGCCTCTTTTAATCCTGATGAAATAGTTAAGTCCATCTTTGTTCTGAGCAGGGATAAGAGAAATACAGGAGAGATAGAAGAGGTCAGAAAGAAAGCGGCAGGAATTTTAAGAAGGCTTGAAAAATTAAAAGAACAGCATGAGGCGGGGAAGATAACGGGACAGTATAATGAGGCGGTAAAGATTCTAAGCGCAATTGATTGGTTTGAAAATGGGTGTGCGCTTGTGAATTCCGGCAACCCCCGGAAAGCAGCAGAGGCGTTTACGAAGGCCATAAAATTAAATCCTAAGTATGAGAAATTTTATGTCTTTAGAGGGAACACTTATGGGGAACTGGGCAGCAATAATCAGGCTGTTAAAGACATTGCAAAGGCTATAAAGCTAAATCCTAAATATACGAGGGCTTATGTCTCTAGAGGGAATGCCTATCTAAGGTCGGGTAGTTTTCAGCAGGCTGTTAAAGACTACTCAACTGCTGTAAAATTGAATCCCAAATATGAAGAGGCTTATTGCTATCGCGGTGTGGCTTATGGGGCGTTGGGAAAAGAACAACAGGCGCTTGAAGATTTCAGCCTGTCCATAAAGTTAAATCCTGAATATGAAAGGGCTTATTTTTATCGGGGACTTGCTTATGCCGAATCAGGCGGCTATCAGCAGGCGCTTGAAGATTTTAACAAAACTGTAGAGTTGAATCCCGGTGATGCTGAGGCTTATTATAATAGAGGCAGGGTTTATGGGCTGCTTGGCAATGCGTATAAAGCCGTGGATGATATCAGAAATGCCGCAAGATTAGGGAATAAGGTTGCTCAAGATTTTTTAAAGATGCAGAAAATTGAGTGGTAGTATAGATGAGCTATGAGATGTTTAGCGAATGAGTTCATCAATCAGACATCCATTAATTAACTACAATATTTGACAAATTAGCAATATGTAGTTAAAATGTAGTTAATTATGAGCGTCATCAGGAAAACTTTAGAAGAAAACTACATCTTTTTTGTCAGAGAGCTTGCCCGCATAAAAGAAGAAATCAAAAAGCTTCCAGCTGGAAACATCTCTGCCAAAAAGATTGGAAAAGCAACTTATTATTATCATCAGTGGAGGGAAGGGAAAAAAGTAAGGTCTGTTTCTCTGGGGGTAGAGGCGCCGTCTGATTTAATAGAAAGCATAAACAGAAGAAAATTACTGGAAAGTCAGAGGAATGAGATATCAGATAACATCGCTGTTATCGCCCGGGCTGTTGACATCCAGAGAATTACGGCAGAAGAAATAATAAAGGTTTTTTCTCAGAATGGAATAATAACGACTCTGGTTGGTTCTTATTATCTTCCTGTCCTTAAAGAGGATTTTGGATTCAATCTTCCCACTATTAAAACGCAGGATATAGACTTCCTTGTAAAAATGCCTTACAAAGGCAAGGCAGTGGATATTGAATCGCTTCTTAAACCCATAGGTTTTTCAATAGCGTTTAACTCTGACGGCTCGACTTACTTTACAAATGGTGTTTTTAAGATTGAATTTTTGACTCCTGAAAAAGGAAGGGGCACTGACAAGGCTGTTACTGTTAAGCCGCTAAATGTAAAAGCTATGTCTTTAAGATATCTTCAGATGTTGTTTGACCAGCAGATTAACATAAAAAAGGAAGGATACACATATATAGTGCCGAGTCCATGGGTGTTTGCATATAATAAAATATTGATTTCAGAAAAAAGAAAGTCAAAAGACAAAAAGGAAAAGGACATTTTACAGGTAAATGCAATTTTGCGGGAGGTATTCAAGAGTCCGGATACGGCGAAGAAGGCTCTATCATACCTGGAAACACTTCCGCCAAAATGGAAGAAAGATATTAAAAACTATTTATTTAAACAGTCTCTTATGAAGTCTGAAAAGGATACATAATACCATGCAATTTGTTGATTATGCGAAAATCTATGTTAAGGCCGGAGACGGCGGAAGAGGCTGTGTTGCCTTCAGAAGGGAGAAATATGTCCCGAAAGGAGGCCCGAGCGGCGGAGACGGTGGAAGGGGAGGGCATATCATCTTCAAGGCAAGCAGGGAATTGAATAC
>MNVK01000027.1 GCA_001871685.1 Nitrospirae bacterium CG1_02_44_142 | reverse complement strand
GATGGGAAGTTATTGTCAGCGGCATAATTATTCCATTATGGATAAGCGTAGTCGGCTTTATTATCGCAGCAGGCCTTGCAGTTTTGCTGTGGAGGGAGATGAAGGGAAGGTGAAATGGAGTCCAGCAAGAAATATGGGATGTGTCCCTGATTACCTGATTGCCTATGGATAAGTTACAAGTATCCCTTCAATCTCTCCATGCTCTTTTTTGCATCATCCGGATTGTGGGCTTCAAGGGTATAAATAAGGTCTTTGCCTTTCAACGCTGAGAATAGTTTTCCGAAGTCAAATGTTCCGTCGCCTATCGGGAGATGCTGGTCAAAGGTCTTGTTGTTGTCATGCAGATGAAGCTCAATAATATATGGTTTAAGGCATCCCATCCAATCTTCAAGCGATACTTTAGAGAAAAGATTAAAGTGTCCGGAATCAAAGCAAATTCCAAAGCTGTTATTCCCCATCTTTTCCATTAGCAGTCTGAGATTTTCAGGCTCATCCTCAAAGATGTTTTCTATCGCAATCTTAGCGCCGATTCCCTCTGCTTTTTTTACCAAAGGTTTCCATGTAAGGAGGCTTTTTTCAAGCCAGAGGTCTATGTTTAAGGCATATTTCCATTTTTCATATCCTGAGTGGAATACAACAGCCTTTACCATCAAATCCCCGGCGATATTCATAACATGGAAAAATCTTTCCATTGTTACGGCCCTGACCTTTGAATCAACTGCGCCCGGAGATAAATCCATAAACGGAGCATGAATTGTTAGGGAAGGGTTATAATCAAGCTGCTTTTTAAGCTGTGATATATCTTCTCTGCTTATTGAGTCAAGGGCGTTTGATTCAAGGTAGAGTTCAAGGTTGAGTTTTTCCTGCCTGATAAACGAAAGGTGTTCTGCTATTTTGTGATATGGGATATGGACATGAAAGTCTGCCACTATGCCTTTGCCGCTGCCTCTGCTTTAGATTCTGTCTTGGGTTCTGTTTTTGATTCAGCGCCTGCGTCTTTCTTTGCATTAGGCTTTTTACCTGAATTCGCTGGCTTTGATGCGTAATCTGTTTTATACCATCCGGTGCCTTTCAAAATAAAGGATGTATTTGAGATAATTTTTTTCAGTGTTCCTCCGCATTTCGGGCACTTACTCAGCGGCTTATCTGCAAATTTCTGATGCGCCTCATGTATCTTACCGCACTTCAAGCATTCATATTCGTATATCGGCATCTTTGAAACCTCCAGGGGAAAAACTTAACTTATTATTATAACTTAATAATAAGTTTGCGGTCAATCACACTTGACTTTATGGAGAAAAGGTTTTTATTATTCTCTATCGGGGCGTAGCGCAGTCTGGTAGCGCACACGGTTCGGGACCGTGGGGCCGGAGGTTCAAATCCTCTCGCCCCGACCAAGAACTTTAGGAGATACTGAATTTATGGGATGTAGAGCGTGGCAACCCGACAGTTATCATCACTTCCCCGACTTATGAATCCTTGAAACATTTTGAATCTATTAACGCTTTTATGTGGAAAAGGGAAATATGAATAAAAATAAATTAGTGTTGTTTGAGGGTAAAAAAATTCGTAGAAAGTGGGATGAGAAACAAGAAAAATGGTATTTTTCGGTAGTGGATATCATTCGAATTTTGACCAGTCAGCCCGATTTCCAATTAGCAAGAAATTATTGGAAAGTGCTGAAGAACCGCTTAAAAAAAGAAGGAAGCGAAACGGTTACAAAATGTAACCGGTTGAAAATGATTGCGGAAGATGGCAAATTACGGTTGACTGATGTTGCCGATGTAGAAACGCTGCTAAGGCTCATTCAGTCTGTTCCAAGTCCAAAAGCTGAACCGATTAAACTTTGGCTTGCCAAAGTCGGCTATGAAAGAATGCAGGAAACAGTTGATCCTGAAATATCATTGAATCGTGCCAGAGAAAATTGGCAAAAAGTTGGACGAAGCGAAAAGTGGATACAGCAAAGAATGATGGGGCAGGAAACGAGGAATAAACTCACTGATTATTGGAAAAACCATGAAGTAAAAAAACAGGATGAATACGCAATTCTAACTAATATTATTCACGAGGAGTGGAGCGATTTGTCAGTAAAACAGCACAAGCAGTTAAAAAATCTCAAGACAGAAAACTTACGTGACCACATGACCGAAGCTGAACTTATTTTCACTGCTTTGGCTGAGCTTTCCACCCGTGAAATTGCTGAAAATATGGAGACAAAAGGGTTGGAAGAAAATAAAATTCCTGCCAAAAAAGGCGGACGAATTGCTAGAAATGCCAGGTTAGAATTGGAGCAAAAAACCGGGAAAAAGGTTGTGAGCGGAGGTAACTATAAAATTCCAACAACAAGTCAACCTAAAAAATTGAAATAAAATATGCTTAATCAAGATACAAAACGAAAAACAAGAAGCATTTTGAATCATTAAAAAGCAACCTGTAAACCCACCCGCCGCCAAAATTGAGGTTCTACCACTCAAAAAATCCGCTCAAATACTATATCCCGCCTGTCTGTGATAACGATTAATTCAGTCTTCCTTCCTGTTTCAGCTTATTCACTATCTCCTGTATTTTTGGTAAAGCCTCAAGCGCTGCTTTCTCTCCTTCAAGGACAGCCTCATGCCTCTTTGAAAAATCAGCGCTGCCTATATAACCGACCTTCGGCCTTATCACAACATCCGCTTTTGAAAGCTGTATGGCTGCGAGTTTTGAATACATTATGCTTATTGACTGTAAGATGGTCTCAATTGTCCCCTCTGGCCGGGATGAATCAATATCACTTGATATATCCACTGCAATAACTATATCAGCGCCGAGTTTTTTTGCAGCTTCAACCGCAACAGGACTTACAACGCCGCCGTCAACATACACTTTACCTGAAATATTTACGGGCCTGAATATGCCGGGGATTGAACAGCTGGCCCGAACAGCAGTTCCTGTATTGCCTGTCCCAAACACAATTTCTCTGCCGCTTTGAATATTTGTTGCAACGGCATAAAATGGGATTTTAAGTTTTTCAATGGGCGTGTTTTTTAATATGCGATTTATGTATGCCTCAAGTTTTTCTCCTTTTATGAACCCGTTGTCAGGGATTGACAGGTCAACAACATCGCCTTTTTCTATGGAGAATGAGAGTTTCTGGAGTTCAAACGCATTATATCCATAAGCATAGAGCGAGCCTACAAAACTTCCTGCGCTTGTGCCGATTATCATGTGTATGGGAATCTTGTTTGACTCAAGCACCTTAAGAACTCCGATATGCGCAAATCCCTTTGACGCCCCTGCGCCAAGGACAACTGCAATCTTTACGGGAGGCAGAGTAGGTTTGACTTCTTCTTTCGGAGCGCAGGAAGATAAGCAAAGCACTAAAATTACTATAAACGCCCTTGTCCTATTCACCTTTCACCCAATAACCATGCTCCCGATGCATGATATATGATACACGATACAAACAACATTATCCTGAGTCCTGCATCCTGTATCTTGCATCCTGTTTCAGCATATCCTCGGAAGCTGCTCGCCTGAAAGCATATCTATTACGCGTGTTCCGCCGATTCTTGTTTTCAGCAGGACCTTTCCTTCTGGCGACTCAGCGACTTCGCCGATAATATTAGCGTTTTTCCCCAGAGGATTTTTCCTTAGTATCACAAGCAGGCTTTCAGCCGCATCTTTCCTGACAACAGCGATTAAAATACCTTCGTTTGCAATGTAAAGAGGGTCAATGCCGAGAAGTTCGGATGCGCCTCTCACTCCGTCAGGAACAGGGATTGACGCTTCTCTTATGGTAAAACAAAGCCCCGATTCCAGAGCCATTTCCTTAAGTGTTGTAGCCAGTCCCCCTCTTGTAGGGTCTCTCATTGCGTGCACGCCGCCGTATCCGATAATCTCCTGCGCCATCTGATTCAGCGGCGCTGTGTCGCTCAGGACAGGAGGCTTAAAACTCAGCCCGTTTCTTTCAGCCATGACAGCAACTCCGTGGCTGCCGATTGCCCCGCTCACAATGATTTTATCCCCTGATTTTATATTTAAGGGTGAGATATTTACTCCGTCATCAAGGATGCCGATGCCGGATGTATTTATGAATATTCCGTCTCCCTTTCCCCTGTTGACAACCTTTGTGTCGCCTGCAATAATCTTTACCCTTGATTTTTTAGCGGCGTCTGCCATTGACGCTAAAATCTTTTTCAGGTCCTTCATTAAAAATCCCTCTTCAAGTATTAATCCTGCGCTCATGCAAAGAGGTTTTGCGCCGACCATTGAGAGGTCATTCACTGTGCCGTAAACCGCAAGTTCTCCGATATTTCCTCCCGGGAAAAAAACAGGAGAGACAACATAAGAGTCGGTTGTAAAAGCAAGCCTTAATGGTGAAGGGGTGAAGGGGTGAATAGGTGAATCGGGTAAATCAATAATTGCGGAGTCTCCGAGGCTCTTCATATCAAATTCAGGGACAAAATACTCCCTTATCAGCTTATGCATCACAGTTCCGCCGCTTCCATGCGCAAGAAGGATTCTATCCATCAACGCCCCCAGCTATATTAAAACAGGGACTGGCATTTGAGCGGATTCTTTTGCCGATAGTCCCAACAACCCCCTTAATCCCCCTTAACAAAGGGGGATTAAGGGGGTTGTGAGGCAAAAGCCCTCGGAGTCCCGAGCTGCTCGGGGCGAGAATAAGCGAGAATGTTATGCCCTGTTTTAACTCGCTCACTATCATATATGTCCTCCGTATTTGTAATACGCAGCGCAGCTTCCCTCTGTGCTTACCATGCACGCTCCGACAGGGCTTTCAGGCGTGCATACGCCTGCAAACAGCGGGCATTCGTCTGGTGTTTTCATGCCTTTAAGTATCTCTCCGCAGGAGCATCCCTTCGGTTCCTGAGGGCCTGAAACAAACGAGGTCTCAATCTTAATCACTGAGTTTATGTCGCTGTGTTTGTATTTTCCTCTGAGTTTAAGCCCGCTCAATGGTATGGTCCCGATTCCTCTCCAGTATGCATCGCACGGTTCAAAATACTCGTTAATGAGCGCAACTGCTTTTGGATTCCCTTCTTCCCTCACAACTTTTTTATATTGTATTTCAACCTCTGCCCTGTTGGATGCAATCTGTTCAAGAAGCATGTTTATTCCCTGAAGTATGTCTCCTGCTTCAAAACCTGTTATCACTGACGGTTTAAGATATTTCTCAGTTATAAACTTGTACGGCTTACTGCCTATGATAGCGCTGACATGCCCGGGAAGTATAAAGCCGTCAATTTTTACTTCGCCTGAACCCAGCAATGCGTCCAGGGCAGGGGGAACAAGTTTGTGAACAGAATATATGTAGAAATTGCTTATTCCTCTTTTCTCAGCCTCAAACAACGTGGCAGCCACAGAGGGAGATGTTGTCTCAAAACCTGTTGCAAAAAATACAATCTTTTTATCTTTGTTTTCTGACGCAATCTTAAGAGCGTCCATTGGAGAATATAGAACTCTTATGTCAGCGCCCTCTGCCTTAGCTTCAGAGAGATTTTTCTTGACGCCGGGCACGCGCATCATATCTCCGAAAGTCGTGAATATAACATTTTCTTTTCTTGAGATTTCCATTGCCTTTTCAATATCCTCAACTGCGGTGACGCACACCGGACACCCCGGGCCGCTGATAAGGCTTAACCCCTCAGGCAGCAGTTCCCTGACGCCCTGCCTGAATATAGCAACGGTATGGGTGCCGCAGACCTCCATCAGTCTTACAGGCTTTCCGATTTGCTTCATAAGATTTTTTAATCTTTCAACTGCCAGGCTCAATGATAACTCCTTTTATCCTTTCGTCCGGGATGACGACTGTTTCATCCTTTCTCTCACTATGTATGCCTGCCCCAGCGATATGCCCGCATCATTTGCAGGAACCTTTTCATTAGTATAAACATTCATCCCTATTGATTTCAGCCTGTCCATAGTATTTTTCAGAAGATACATGTTCTGAAAAACCCCGCCGCTTAAAACTACATCATGCAGTTTATGAACCATGCCGAGCCGCTGGACGACTCCGGCGATAATGGTGACTATGGTGTTGTGGAACTTAGTGGCGATAATATCTTTTCCTATTTCTTTCGCCATATCCTGTATCAGCCTGAACAGGGTCAGGCAAAAGTCTATTTCAATCCTGTCTTTCAATCCGACGTCAGCAGGGTAGTCTTCGTCTATGCCGTCTATTGTATAAGATTCAAGCGCCATTGCCGCCTCGCCCTCAAAGGTATTTGTGTCGCATATACCAAGTATTGCCGAGACCGCATCAAAGAGCCTTCCAGCGCTTGATGAAAGAGGCGAAAAATCTCTCTTGTCAATAATTCCTAAGATAGCGTTTATCCTTTCACTGCCGTATTTTTCAATGAAGCCTATGGACTTTAGATAATCCATCACCTCATCTCCTGTGATATATTTTAGGTAGCTGACCGCAACTCTCCACGGCTCTCTGATTGCCGTCTCTCCTCCCGGAAGGGGGATATATTTAAAGTGTCCTGCCCTCTTAAAGCCATCTATATCGGCGATCAGGAATTCACTTCCCCACAGATTCCCGTCAGTTCCATAGCCGGTGCCGTCAAATGCCACGCCTATGACTTTTCTCTTTATTCCGTTTTCCGCCATGACAGATGCGATATGGGCATAATGATGCTGGATGCCGTAAAACAAAAGTTCGGAGTTCGGAGTTCGGAGTTCGGAGTTTTCTATCGCTGAACGCTCTTCTGCCTTCTGGGACAGCGCCCACTTTGTTGAAAGATAATTTGGATGCAGGTCATATCCCACTGCAACAGGGTTCACCCTGTAAACTTTTTTTAGATTGTTGAGGCTCTCTTCAAAGAATTTCAGGGTCTCGTAATTTTCCATGTCTCCAATGTGCTGGCTTGGAATGGCGTAGTTTCCCTTTGTGAGAGTAAATGTGTTTTTTATATCAGCTCCGCAGCCGAGCACTTCAGGCCCGTCATCATTTAGAGAGATAGGCTCAGGCGCATAGCCCCTTGAACGGCGGATGAAAGACAGTGAAGCGTGAAGCGTGAAGAGTGAAGGGTTTAATTCTACTTCTCTATTCGAAGGAATATTTTCTTTAAACTCATTACACATTACGGCTAACGTATTACGAACTTTTACCACTGAGTCATCTACACGCATGAAGATGTCCCGGTTATGAATAAGGAGGGCGTCAACTATATCGGAGAATTTTGCTGCCGCCTCGTCATTGCTGACAACAATCGGCTCCTCTGAGATGTTGCCGCTGGTCATTACAAGGGCGTCAAAGTTTGGGGATTGGGGATTGGGGATTGGGGATTGGCTTTGAGACGCGGGGTAATAAAACAACAGATAATGCAGCGGCGTGTATGGCAGCATGAAGCCGATGTGCAGATTATTAGGGCTGATTGAATCAGGAAGCGCTGATGCATGATAACCCCCTTTAATTCCCCCCTTACTAAGGGGGGATAGAGGGGGGTTGTATCCTGAATCCTGTATCCTTTTTTTTAGAAGCACTACCGGCCTCTTGTTGGAAGTCAGGAGTTCTCTCTCTTTCTCTGAAACCTCGCAGTATTTTTTTATTGTTTCCATATCAGGCGCCATAAGCGCAAAAGGCTTGTTGCTCTTTCTTTTCCTTTCTCTTAATCTTTCAACTGCATCTTTGTTTGAGGCGTCGCATGCGATATGAAAACCGCCAAGCCCTTTTATTGCAACGATACCGCCTTGCTTTAAAATATTTATAGTTGCTTTGACAGGATTTTCTTCTTCTTGAATCTTGAATCTTGAATCTTGAATTCTAAATACGGCCCGCATTTATGACATGCATTAGGCTGGGCATGAAATCTCCTGTCAGAAGTGTTGTTGTATTCGCTTTCGCATTCATTGCACATTTTAAAAACAGACATGGTGGTGTTGTGCCTGTCGTAGGGAACAGCGTTTGTAATGGTGTAGCGCGGCCCGCAGTTAATGCAGTTTATAAAAGGGTACAAATAGCGTCTGTTGTCTTTGTCAAGCAGCTCTTTGAGGCAGTCATCGCATATTGAGACGTCAGAAGAAATGAGCGTGAAACTGCCGCTGTCCAGGCTTTTTATTATCTCAAAGTTTTCATATCCGTAAAAAGGCATAGGCGAAATATCAATCTTATTTATCTCTGATAATGGAGGCGCTTCTTTTGGAATCCTGTCTATAAATGGCGTGATGTCTTTGCCTTCTATGTCAATTGCCACTCCGTCAGCGGTATTGGTTACCGTTCCTTTTAGATTCAGGGATTTGGCAAGGTTATAGATAAAGGGCCTGAAGCCGACTCCCTGCACAACGCCTTTAATATTAATGAGGACACGGTTCATAGAACTTTTACTCTTAATTCTTGACTCTCAACTCTTAACTTTTTTTGTCAGCCAGTCAGCCCATTCCGCGATTCCCTTACCTGTTTTGCATGAGACCTCAAATATTCTAAGTGCAGGATTTAATGACATTGCGTCTTTCCTGATTTTCTTTACACTTACATTTGTGTAGGGCAGAAGGTCTATTTTGTTCAAGAGCAAGGCTGATGATTCCTGAAACATCAGGGGATATTTTAACGGCTTATCATCGCCTTCTGTTATGCTCAAAATCATTGCCTTCATATCCTCGCCTATATTGAATTCTGCAGGGCAGACGAGATTTCCTACGTTTTCAACAAAAAGCAGGTCAGTCTCCTTCAGGGGAAGAGATTCCAAAACCTCATTAATCATGTTAGCGTCAAGATGACATGCGCCGCCTGTATTTATCTGTATAACAGGGACTCCGAGACTGCCTATCCTTTCGGCGTCAGCTGCGCCTGCAATGTCTCCTTCTATAACAGCGGTCTTTATTTTTCCGCTCAGTTCTTTTATTGTTCTCTCCAGCAGGGATGTCTTGCCTGCGCCCGGTCCGCTCATCAGGTTAATTACATAAACCCCTGCCTCGTCAAAAAGCCTGCGGTTTTCCGCTGCGATTCTATCGTTTGCCTCAAGTATCCGGGTCACGACTTTAACCTTCACCTGTCAGACCTCCTAAAAAATCTATTAAGGTGAATCGCTTTCAGGTGAATCGGTAAATCGCAAGAACCTATTCACCCATTCACCCATTCACCTTGCTTTTTTTAAAACACTTCCATATCTATGATTTCAAGTTCACGCCCTGTTTTTATATTAAATGAGGCGCTGCTGCATTCAGGGCAGCACAGGACATATTTTTCTTCTGTAACAAATTCTTTGCCGCAGGAGCCGCACAAGCCGCTTACAGGTATCTCATCTATTGTAACGCTTGCTCCTTCTGCAATTGTATCTGCCTTGACTGCATTGAATGCAAAAAGGAGGGCGTCGGGCATGATGCCCGACGCCCTCCCAATCTTTAACCGTATTGATTCTATCCTGTTATAACCTGCTTTCCTGCAGTTGTCAACGGCAATCTCAAGCACGCTCAGCGCAATAGAAGCCTCATGCATTATCAGGTCTAACCCTTGGACAGCCTCTCTTTTTCTTTCTCGTATGCCTTTTTGCCTGCTTCAACTGCCGCAGTAAGGGCGGATTTTTTTTCTTCGTAAAGGTCTTTCCCTTCCTCCACTGTTGACGTTACGCCCTTTTTGATATGTTCAATATAGTCGTCTGCCTTTTCCCGCATATCCTCTGTAAATTCTTTTATTTTTTTTCTGGTCTCGCGGCCTGACTGCGGAGCTAAAAGCATAGCAAGCCCAGCCCCTACAATCCCTCCCAAAAGAAAGGAAATAAATACCGTGCCTGCGCTGTGTCCGTCATTGTCTCTCATTAGCTGCCTCCTTTTTTTAAAAAAAGATTCTTTATTAAGACTTCAAGGGCTGTTCTTATCCCAACCCTTAATCCCGAAACCTTTATTACGGCGTCGGAACTGACCTCGTTTAAAAACGCGCTCACTTTTCCGAAATTCTGTCCGATATCTCTTGCGCTGCCTGATATTAATCTTATATCCTCGGTGACAGAATTAACATCATCTGAGACCTTTCTCATGCTTTTCAAAGTCTGCCGGAGTTCATCAAGAGCGGGCTTCAGGGAATCCTCAGTTCTCCTCAGGAAATCTGTGAGCGCCCTTGCTGATTTCCTCAGTTCAAGAAGCACATATATGAGAAAGCATACAACTATTAAAAAGGCAATTGTCATAAGCGCAAACCATATCTGGTTCATCATACCTCCTTGAATCAATTATAGCACAAGCATAAATAAGGTCAATAGTAAAAAAATTTTGTGCTGTCCAATTTGTAGTCTACGCCTTGCTTAGATTCTATTCTGCGTCCAACTTTATCGGCTGTCATTGACAAACCAATAAATACTATAATATCTTATATGCCTGTGAATAGTGTAAAATAAACAAAACGAGGTAATTGATTCCACAAATGTTTTTCCCATTGGTTATAAAAGGCAAAACCATTTCTCTCCCTATCATTCAGGGAGGCATGGGCGTAGGCGTTTCGCTTCATCCTCTCGCAAGCGCTGTTGCGAGGGAAGGCGGACTGGGCATTGTATCCAGCGCAGGACTTGACAGGCTTGTCTCAAAGAGAACGGGGAAGAAACACAATACATACGAAGCGGCATACGAAGAGGTTTGCCGCGCTAAAGAAAACGGAGGTTTTGCAGGCATAAACATTATGCGCGCGCTGGTCAGGGATTATGACGATTCTGTGAAAGGCGCTCTTGATGCAAAGGCAGATGCAATCATTTCAGGAGCAGGGCTGCCTATCTCACTGCCTACAATTCAACCGCCCAAGGATACCGCGCTTATTCCGATTGTGTCATCTGCGAGGGCCCTGGAGATTATCTGCAGGAAATGGGAGAAGAACGGTTACAGGCCTGACGCCGTTGTTTTGGAGGGGCCGCTTGCAGGAGGACACCTCGGTTTCAAAATGGACCAGATTGGCAGTGATGAGAACAGGCTTGAAAACCTGCTTCCGCCTGTGAAAGATATGGCTGACAAATACGGAGGCTTTCCTGTCATTGTCGCAGGAGGTATTTATACTTATGACGACATCATCAGCTTTATGAAAATGGGCGCTGACGGCGTGCAGATGGGAACCCGGTTCCTGGCTACTGAGGAGAGCAGCGCAACTCCTGAATATAAACAGGCTGTTATTAATGCAGGTGAGGACGATATTATTGTTGCGCACGACCCCGGCTCTCCATGCGGTATGCCTTTCAGGGTCATAAAGCAATCGCCCATGTATGTCTCTGCCCTTCTGAAATTGAGAAAGCCAAAATGCGACAAAACCTATGTTCTGCTTAAGGACAAAGAAGGCAAATTTAGTATTTGCCCTGCAAAAGAGAGCAACGAACACCATTTCTGCATATGCAACGGTTTGCTGAGTTCAGCCGGCTACAATCAGGATAAAGAAGAGCCTCTTTATACTGTGGGGACAAATGCATACAGGGTTGACAGGATTTTATCAGTAAAGAGTCTGATGGCAGAGTTAACCGGAAAAGCTGTTCTTGTCTGATTGCATTTTCTGATTTAATTCAGCGTCAACCTTTCTACTCAACCAATAAGAAAGCGCATTTGAGGTATTCTGTCTCCGGCATAGAGAGGAGGATAGGGTGGTCCGGACTCTGAGAGCGCAGGCTGAGAAGCCTGATTCTTTTCCCCGAAATTTATTGCGGCGCTTTGGGCTTCTTTTGCGCCAAGAACCTTAATTGACAGTTATAGATTTTTTCTGTTATGTTTTATGAATGAAAAAATACATATCCCTCTTATTTTTTTTCATCTGCTTTTTCTTTTTAAGGTATGCTTACGGATTTGATATAAAGGGCCTCCAGCCTGTCGCCCCTTATGGGGTTTTTTCAACATTTAGCGCAGACAGCCCGCAGAAGGGAAAGTCCGCCTTTGGCGTCGGGATTGAAAAGTCAATAGCCCCCGATTTTTTCAGGTATCTCTTGCAGTATGCGTATGGTGTAACTGACAAGGTGGAGCTTATAACTACTGCCCCTTATGTTGATGGCTGGAATGAGGCAAAATCAGGATTTGAAGATATTGCCTTAGGGGTAAAACACAGAGTTATTGAGGAAACTAAATATACGCCTGCCGTAGCCTATATGGTCAACGTCTCAGCGCCGTCAGGAGAAGGGGTGTTCAGCACAGATGGAAGGGCAGGCGCGGGCCTTATCGTCAGCAAGAGGGTCGGGCCTGTCAGCGGACATGCTAATATATTTTATGAGAAGGCCGGCTCGTCAAAACTTGAAGACGAGATAAATTTTGCAACCGGATTTGATTTTTCGGCTGCGCATGACTTTAAGCTGCTCGCAGAGATATATGGGAGAAAAAGCCATTATTCAGCAGCGCTTGATGACCTTGAGGGAAGATTTGGCTATAGGTTTATGACAACGGATTATCTTTATACGACTATCGGCATCGGGGTTGACTTGAAAAACAGAAGCCCTGAATACAGGCTTATGCTCTCAATAACGGCGGTTCTTCCTGTTGAAAAGAAAAAAATAAAGAAGGTATATGAGGAGGATAAATGATTAGCAAGAGCAAATTTTCTATATCTATAATTATAATCTGCCAGTTAATGCTTTTGGGTTGTTTTATATCTGTTCCCGCTTCGGCCGCGCTGATTCCGGATTCTTTTTCGGAGATTGTAAAGGAGAGCGCAAAGGCTATCGTGAATATAAGCACAACTCAGGTTGTTAAGCAGAAAGCTCCAAGGTTTTTCCCTTTCTTTCCTGATTTTCCTTTTTTCCAGGATTCTCCTGATAGCGAAGGCAGGGAAAGGGAATTCAGGAGACAGTCTCTCGGTTCAGGATTTATAGTGGACAGCGAGGGCTATATCATTACTAATAGTCATGTTGTTGAGAATGCTGACGACATAACTGTAACATTATGGGATGAATCGGAGTATAAGGCAAAGGTTAAGGGCAGGGATTCAAAGACAGATATTGCGCTCATAAAAATAGATGTGGATAAACCACTTCCTTCAGCTGCTCTTGGAGATTCGGATAAGCTTAATGTAGGGGATTGGGTTATTGCCGTGGGCAATCCCTACGGCCTGGGGCATACCGTTACAGCAGGAATAGTAAGCGCAAAAAGCAGATTTATAGGTTCCGGCCCTTACGATGATTTTATACAGACCGACGCCGCAATAAACCCCGGGAACTCAGGAGGCCCGCTGTTTAACATAAAGGGAGAAGTTGTTGGAATAAACACTGCGATAATTCCTATGGCTCAGGGAATCGGATTTGCTATACCTGTCAATCTTGCAAAAGAGATTATGCAGTCCCTGAAGACAAAGGGATATGTTGAACGCGGATGGCTTGGGGTTACAGTTCAGAAGATTACGCCTGAACTCGCCGAGAGCTTGAAATTGACAAGCAAGCAGGGCGTGCTCGTGACAGATGTTGTAAGGAATTCACCTGCGGATAAAGCTAAGATTAAAAGGAAAGACGTAATCGTGCAGTTTGCAGGAGAGAAGGTATCCGAGTATTCCCTCCCGAGGCTTGTTGCAGCCATGCCCAGCGGCAAGCAGGCAGTGATAAAAGTTATAAGAGATGGCAAGCCTGTTGAATTGACAGTAACCATAAGCAGGCAGGAGGAAGGCATGCCGGAGGCGCTTATTGCAGAGAAGCTTGGCTTAAAAACTAAAACTATTAGTCCTGAAATTGCTTTACAATTTGGGATAATGGATGGCGGGGGCGCGCTGGTAACAGAGGCGGCTCAAAAGGGGCCAAAGACAACCGAGGATGTACAGGTCAGGGATATTATTATAGAGGCGAACGGCGTCAGGATTAATTCAACCGAGGAATTGGCTATAATTATCAGGGGTATGAAATCCGGTGAAAGGCTTTTAACGCTGCTTAAACGCGGCAGCAGTTATCTTTATCGCAGTCTTAGAGTGAGGGAATAATGTTTGACATAGGAATGCAGGAACTTATACTTATTTTTATAGTAGCTCTCCTGGTCTTCGGCCCTAAGAGGCTTCCTGAACTGGGCCGGACCATAGGCAAAGGCATGGCTGAGCTTAAAAATGCAATGTACGGCATTAAGGAGCAGATGGACTCTGAGCTGCATGATATAAAAGAACCGCTGTCCTCCGCCTTAGGCGGAGTTAAGGAAGAGATAGACTCTGAACTCCGTGATATAAAAGAACCGCTGTCCTCCGCCTTAGGCGGACCGGATGTTGCCGACAAACCAGACCAGGAGACAACTACAACTAACGAGGCAGATACAGCGAAGGATTCAAAAGACAAAGGGGTGGAGTGAGTGGCGAAGAATATGGAAAGTGAAAGAATGCCCCTTATGGAACATCTTGGAGAACTCAGAAAGAGGATTACCATATCCCTGATAGCCCTGCTGACAGCTTTTGTATTTGCTTTTAATTATTCTGAAGAGCTTTTCAAATCCCTTATGTTTCCGCTTAAATACAGCCTTTCCTTTTCTATGAAAAATCCTTTTATAAGCATAATCCCTCAGGAAAAACTTTCCCAGACTACGAAGCTTGTATTTCTGGCTCCTGCCGAGGCTTTCTGGATGAGCATGAAGGTAGCCTTTGTAGCCGCTCTGGCGCTTGCATTGCCTGTAATATTTCACCAGGTGTGGAAGTTTATGTCTCCGGGCCTTCTTGCAAGGGAAAAGAAATACGTGCTCCCATTTGTCATTTCAGCGACGGCTCTCTTTATGGCGGGCTCCGCATTCTGTTTTTTTATAGTCCTTCCGTTTGCACTCGGGTTTCTTTTAACCTATAACGTAGGCGATGTCCTGATGCCTATGCTGTCGGTGGGGCAGTATGTGGATTTCTGCCTCAAGTTTATACTCGCATTCGGAGCTGTTTTTGAACTGCCTATTGTTATAATCTTTCTTACACGCATGGGGATTGTAACTACGAAGACACTCGCAAAAAACAGAAAATATGCCGTATTGGTCGCCTTTATATTAGCCGCCGTTCTTACTCCGACGCCTGATATATTTAATCAAACCCTGATGGCTGTCCCCATCATAGTCCTTTACGAAGTAGGTATCCTGGTATCCAGGATATTTGTTAGGAAGAGGACAGAAGATGCCGGTTAGCAGCATAAGAGGGAAAAGCCTTAAGGCTATGGCGTATGACATAGCCGATGGCTATGTGGCGGTTAATCCGTTGTTTCTCAAACCGCTTGATATAGATTCCCTTACAGGACTGTATCACGAGATAATGCAAGTGCAGATAGCTATCAGGGGAGAGAAGGTGGACCTCAGTGACCAGCCGTCTCTTAGGACGAGGAATGTGCGGCTGCAAAGGCTGTATTCCTCCTTAATGATAATCAAGAACTTTGCGAGAGAACGAAGGATAGTGATGGTGTAGCATGGAACTGCTTGATGACATAAAGGCGGCCAGGGAGGTAGTTCAGGCGCTTCTTAAGGCCAAGAAAACGTTCAGAATGTATCCTGAGACAAATCCGATGTATGCCAAAACGATAGAGGATACTCATGCAAAATTCAGGAACTTTTTTGATTATAGAGACGAACTGACATTCAAGATAAAGCAGAATGAGCTCTTCTGTGATTCCGAGCAGATATATTACAACCCCGAGAAGGAAGACAATATTGCCCTTTTTTTCTTTAAGGACGCCTTGAGGGAGATAACCTTCAAGAAGGGATTTTCCGTAAAGGAGCTTGAGGATTTCCTGAAAATTCTTACGGTTGATTATGACAGAGAAGTCCTTGACGATGATGTGGTAACGCTTCTGTGGGAGAGGGATTTCCAGAATGTAAAATATGTTGTTGACGAGGCGTTTCTTACGGAAGATGAGGATTACGAGAGTGAGGCGGTAAGAGAGGTAAAAGATAAGGCGTCGGATGGAGATGAACTGACAAAGGCATATGAGGATTCATTTACCGAAGAAGGCGTCAAAGATATATCAATAGTCCCTCTGACGGATAAGGACCTGCACGCTGTTGTGAAAGAGATTGAAAAGGATGCTCAAGACAAGACAGGCAAGCTTGTTGCGATTATATTTGAGATGCTTTATCAGGCTGAGAATAAAAGCGAATACGAAGACGCGGCGCACTTCCTGAACAGCATTATAGAGTTTTCAATAAGACACGGAGATTTGGATACGGCTCTAAAAATCCTCAGAAAGGCAAGGGAGGTCAGCGGCATCCCCTTAATTGCAGATGAGGCTAAAAAAAGCCTGAATATGGTTTTTTCTTTTCTGGGATATGACGCCGCAATAAAGCTCATTGGAGAACTGCTTGACAGCGGGGTTGAGATAAACGAGAAGGTCTGGGACGAATATGTGGCATTTCTTGATAAAAATGCGATTGAGCCGTTCATAACAATACTTGGAGAACTCAAGAGCATTCCAGCAAGGAAGAATGTAATTAATGCCTTGATATCTCTCGGCAGAAAAGACATACAAGCCCTGGCGAAGGGGCTGTACGATTCAAGGTGGTATGTGGTCAGGAATATTATCTATATACTTGGAAAGGTAGGCGACAAGGCGGCTGCTGATTATCTCCTTAAGACAGTGAATCACAGCGATATAAGGGTCAGAAAGGAGGGGATAAAGGCTCTGGGGGAACTCGGCGTCCCGGGAGTGTTCCCGGCGTTAAGGGAGTGCTTTAACGACCCCGAGGTTCAGATAAGGACTGCTGCGGCAAGGGCTCTGGGCAATATCCGTTCAACAACCGCGAAAAGCATAATACTTCAGAGGATGACAGATGCGGCTTTCGTAAAAACTGAGTTCAGCGAGAAAAAAGAATTTTATGAGGTGCTTTCCAAGTGGAAAGATAATGATGTGGTGGAATTCCTGATGAAGACTTTGAGGAAGAAAGCATTTTTTAAGAGGGCATTGAATGATGAAAACAGGGCCTGCGCGGCATACTGTCTTGGATTAATGGGAAACAAAGATGCGCTGCCATTGCTGCATAAGGCAAAGGAGTCAAAAAATAAGCTCCTGAGAGAATACGTCTATTCCGCAATTAAAAGGATAGACTATGGACGGTAGCGAAGTTAAGGGAGAGGTTTTTACAGAGGCTAAAGACATAATAAACCAGCTTGCGGTTATTATAAGGACTGCCGCTATCCATGACCCCGGCAATATTGCCGTGACTACGGCAATAGATAAGTTTATTGCGCTTACAAACCCCTTGATTTTATCTGAAAGAGAACTGGCGCTTGAACTCGGGAGAGAATTTTTCTACCTGAATGAGATAAGGATAAGATACTCTCTGGAATATCTTCCTAAATTTGATTTTCTTGTGCTGGAATTTAGGAAGAGAGGACTGGGCAGCATTGTATTCAGAGACGCCTTGAAATCCGAAGATATGCAGAGTTTTCTGAGGGCCTTCACAGCTTCAGCTTCCTCTCCGGAGCCGTTTGAGCTGCTTGCTGAAGAGTTGACGGATGTCGGCAGTTTAGGAGTCGGTAAATTAAGGAAGATAAGAGATGAGGAAAAAACAGAAGGCGGGTCCGCTGTCCGCAGGATGGTTAAAAAATCATATTTTAACGCTGTTTCATATACGAGAGGCGTTATAAGCAAGATAAAATCAGACGAAAAGGTAAACATAAAAAAGGCAAAGAGAGTGGTAGAGTCAATGGTGGACTTAATACTTGAAGAAGAGCAGCTGCTCCTGGGCATGACTAGCATTAAAGATTATGATGAATATACCTATCACCATTCTGTTAATGTAAGCATATTGTCTGTTGCGCTTGCGCAGAGACTCGGTCTGAGCAAGAGGGCTCTGATAGAACTCGGACTGGTTGCCTTGTTTCATGATATAGGCAAGATTGACATACCGAGCGAGGTATTGAATAAATCTACCAGTTTTACCGATGATGAATGGAACCTGGTTAAAAAGCACCCCAAGTGGGGCGTGAGGGCTATACTGAAAATGAGAGGGATTGACGCCACTGCAGTAAGGGCGGCTATTGTTGCGTTTGAACATCATATGTATTATGATTTTTCAGGATATCCCAAGATAAAAGAACCAATGGAATTGGATTTTTATTCAAAGATTATAAGCCTGGCCGACCAGTATGATGCGATGACGTCAGCTCGGGTTTATTCAAGAATCCCGATGCCTCCCGACAGGGCGCTGAGCCTTATGATGGAGAGGGCAGGGACGCAGCTGGACCCGATTCTCTTTAAATTTTTCATTAATATGATAGGTGTATTTCCTGTAGGGACTCTCGTTATGCTTGATACAAGAGAACTCGGACTCGTCTATCAGAGCGATACTGTTTTTTTAGACAGGCCCAAGGTTCTTGTTATCATTAACAGCAAAGGAGAAAGGGGAGAGGGGTATATTGTTGAGCTCTCAGAAAAAGCCCCTGACGGAAAATTTCTGAGGAGTATTGTTAAGACGATGGACCCTAATAAATACAGAATTAATCTCGCCGAATATTTGCGCTGAAAGAGAAGGGAGGTGATTTTATGAAGATAAGAAAGGCAGCAAAGAAATGCGCCGCAACATGCAAATGTAAGGGTTCATGCTGAATAGAAGCGTAGGCGTATTCAAATTGAGACCCCTGAAAATGTTTGCTTTTGTGTCATTCCAACTAAAGCGGGAAATGACGAATCCGGGACTTTTCAGGGGTCTTAATTTATATTTTTTTATTGATAAATAGGAGGCTCTATGCCAGATGCAAAAAACATTGAAGTTCTGATGTCGGAAAACAGGACCTTTCCGCCGTCAAAAGAGTTCAGCAAAAAAGCGCATATAAAGAGCATGAAAGAATATGAAAAGCTTTATAAACGCTCCGTAGAAGACCCGGACGGGTTCTGGGCTGAGATGGCTGAGAAGAATCTTTCATGGTATAAAAAATGGGATAAAGTCCTTGAATATAGTTTTGAAAAACCCGAGATAAAGTGGTTTCAAGGCGGCAGCCTGAACGCATCGTATAACTGCCTGGACAGATTTGTAAATACCCCGACCAGGAACAAGGCGGCGATAATATGGGAAGCGGATGACGGAAGCTATAAGACATACACATATCAGCAGCTTTATTACGAGGTGAACAGGTTTGCAAATGTCCTGAAAAAGCACGGAGTGAAAAAAGGCGATAGGGTTACCATCTATCTTCCGATGATTCCCGAGCTTGCGATTTCCATGCTTGCGTGTGCGAGAATCGGGGCCATACACAGCATTGTTTTCGGCGGATTCAGCGCTCAGGCTTTAAGGAACAGGATTCAAGACTGTAAAGCAAAAATTATTATTACGTCTGACAAGGGTGCAAGGGGCGGAAGATTCGTTCCTCTGAAGGCAAACGCCGACGAGGCTCTGCATGAATGCCCTACTATTGAAAAGATGATAGTGGTGAGAAGGACAGACGGCGCTGTTGATATGGAGCCTAAAAGAGACCTCTGGTGGCATGATGAAATTAATGCCGCTGATATTGCCAAGTATTGCGAGCCTGAGAAAATGGATGCGGAGGACCCGCTTTTTATCCTTTACACATCCGGCTCAACCGGAAAACCCAAAGGCGTTCTTCATACAACAGCCGGGTATATGCTTTTCACAAACCTGACTTTCAGGTGGATATTTGATTATCATGACGGGGATATTCACTTCTGCACAGCAGACATCGGATGGGTTACAGGACACAGTTATATTGTCTACGGCCCGTTGAGCAACGGCGCCACAAGCCTTATGTTTGAGGGGATTCCAACATATCCGAATCCTGGGAGGTTCTGGGATATAGTTGATAAACACAAGGTCAATATCTTTTATACGGCTCCTACTGCGATAAGGGCCTTGATGAGAGAAGGCGAGAGGTGGGTGCAGAATTATGACCTTTCATCCCTGAGGCTTCTTGGCACAGTCGGCGAGCCGATAAATCCGGAGGCGTGGATGTGGTATCACGTCAATGTAGGGAAAGAAAAACTTCCTATTGTTGACACCTGGTGGCAGACAGAGACAGGCGGCATTCTCATAACGCCTCTGCCGGGAGCAATGACGTTAAAGCCCGGCTCTGCAAACAGGCCGTTTCCCGGCGTGGTTCCGAAAGTCTTAAAAGAGGATGGCTCACCGGCAGGTGTGAATGAAGGCGGTTACCTGGTAATTGAAAAGCCGTGGCCCGGAATGATAAGAGGCACTTATGGAGACCCTGAAAATAAAAGGCTTAAAGAGATATATTTCTCTCGCTTTAAAGGCAAGTATTTAACCGGAGACGGCGCAAGGGTTGATGAAGATGGCGATTACTGGTTGATGGGAAGGATAGATGATGTTATAAATATCTCAGGCCACAGGCTTGGAACAGCAGAGGTGGAGTCGGCGCTCGTAAGCCACGAGGTAGTCGCAGAGGCTGCGGTGGTTGGTTTCCCCCATGAGATAAAGGGAGAAGGTATATATGCTTATGTTACGTTAAAAGACGGCAGACAGCCCTCTGATGAGCTCAAAAAGATACTCATAGGGCACGTAAGGACAGTCATAGGCCCGATAGCAACACCTGATAAATTACAATTTGCACCGGGACTGCCGAAGACAAGAAGCGGCAAGATTATGAGGAGAATTCTGAGAAAAATCGCAAAAGGCGATATTGAAGACCTTGGCGATACTTCAACGCTTGCAGACCCTTCTGTTGTTGACAATCTGATAAAGGGAAGGCTTTAGAAGCAAACCTTAGTTGTTGCAAAAGCGCCTTTCCTTTATATATAATCAGGAATAGAAAGGAGGTGAGATGGATGAAGATTATGAAAATATCTCTGCTGCTTCTTGTAATCCTCGGTTTAACATTTTCAGTGGCCCTTGCAAAAAAACAGACGCCCGAAGACAGAGGGAAGGCACTATTCAACGATGTAAAGGCCTTTGGCGGCAAAAAGGCCTGCAATGACTGCCA
>MNVK01000124.1 GCA_001871685.1 Nitrospirae bacterium CG1_02_44_142 | reverse complement strand
CAAACCAAAGAATAAGTTATGAAGATATTGCTTTTAAGCGTATGCATCCTCGCGCTTGCAATATCATTCTGCCCGCTGTCGTCATTTGCTACTACCGAATATGCGCGTCAGACAGGATTTCAAGAGAGATGATATCTGATTGGCATTTAAATAGGACTTGACGCCTATCACAGATTTGGCTCCCGGGGAGGGATTCGAACCCCCGACAGGGTGGTTAACAGCCACCTGCTCTGCCAGCTGAGCTACCCGGGAATTTCTCGGTTAGAAGATTTTTATTATACACCAAAAAAGCGCTGCTGTGTCAAACTCTCCTATCCTCTTCTCTCAAATGCCTTTGCTCCGGCAAAAACAAAGATTACAGACAGCGCACTAATAACCGCAAGGTCAGCGGCAAGGCTGAAATCAGGGCTCATCGGCCCGTGTGCAAGCGGAGAAATCACATGCTTCAGCGCATCCACCCCGTAAGTGAGAGGGTTAAGTTTCGCTGCAAGCCTTAAAACATCAGGCAGAAGTTTCACAGGATACATAGCGCCTGAGAGAAAAAACATCGGCATGATGATGAAATTCATAATTGCGCTAAAGCTCTCATAACTCTCATAAAAAGTCGCTATTACTATTCCAAAGGCAGACACCGAGAAAGACACAAGCGCACATATAATTACTGCGCCGATTATATCTGCTGCGCCAAGCTTAAGTCCGAGAAGAGGGAAAAGCAAAAGCACAATCACAGCCTGAAGCGTGGATACAATGCTTCCGCTTAAGGCCTTTCCTATGACTATTGTAAGCCTTGACACAGGAGCGACAAGTATCTCTTTCATAAAACCAAACTCTTTATCCCAGATAATAGAGATTGAGGAAAACATCGCGCTGAATAAAATTGTCATGCCCAATATGCCCGGAAATATGAACTGCATATATGAAACGCCGTCAACAGGAGGGACCAGCCTTGACATCCCTGCACCGACAAGGAAAAGCCATACCAAGGGCCTGGCGATTGCAGAGACAAGCCTGGACCTTTCCCTGACAAACTTCTTGAACTCCCTTGCAACTATGACATATATCGCATTAAATTCAATCATGCCTCCTCCTGTACGCCCTAACCTCCTCTTTTATAGTATCCCTATCAGCGCTCTCCTCGTCTCTTATCGCCTTCCCTGTCAGTTTTAAAAAAACGTCATTCAGGGTCGGCCTCTGAAGCCGCGCAGACAAAACACTATCGCCGAGTGTCCTTATAAGTTCAGGAATGCACGTATCTCCCTTGACTGCCGGAATAAAAAGCTCGCCGTCCCTTATTGATGCGTCAATATCCAGAGCGCTCTTTATCACATCCGCTGCCTTTGCATTATCCCTTGTTTTCAGATATATGACGTCTCCGCCTATTACTTTCTTGAGTTCTTCAGGACTGTCCATTGCAATAATGTTTCCATTATCAATAATGGCTATGTTATCGCAGACCTCTGCCTCATCCATGTAATGCGTTGTCATGAAGATTGTTACTCCATATTTTTCCGGAAGCGCCGTTATGAACTCCCATAGGCTGGACCTGCTCTGCGGGTCCAGCCCGAGTGTCGGCTCGTCCAGAAACAGCACCTTGGGCCTGTGTATCAGCCCCCTTGCAACTTCAAGCCTTCTCTTCATGCCGCCGGAAAATTTCTTTACAAGGTCATCTTTCCTACTGAATAAATCAACACGCTTCAAGACGTCATCAACCCTTTTTCTGCGTTCGGCTTTTTCAACATTATAAAGATACGCATGGAATAAGAGGTTTTCCTCTGCGGTTAGGTCTTTATCCAGAGTTGTATCCTGAAAGACTATGCCGATTGATTTTCTTACGGATGAGGATTCTTTTTCGCAGTCATATCCGTTCACAAGCGCCTTTCCTGATGTCGGGCCAAGCAGAGTGCAGAGGATGCTTATCGTGGTTGTCTTGCCTGCGCCGTTAGGCCCGAGGAAGCCGAATATCGTGCCTTCCTCAACATTAAAGGAGATGTTATTTACAGCAGTGATGCTGCCAAACCTCTTTACTAAATTCTCAACCTTAATTATCGGCATTTAACCTTATAATACTAATGCGCATTGAAAAGCACAAGCCACGCTCCTTGACAATCAAGGGGCTTTAATTAATAATAAACACGCATATATATCTTCAAAACAGAGCATTACTTATGGGGTGATAACACTTAAAAAAGGATGTTACTGTGCATAGCGTTAGACATAACCTCACCACTCATCTATTAAAAAGCAGCACTGAGTTACGATATATTAAGGTTTCTGGCGATTCAGCCAGAGTTGGGATATCCGCATTGCGTCTATCTCTCCATTTTGGCGGTGTATACGCAATTAATTGCGGATGTGAAAAGTTATCTGTTCATTGCGGGCATAAGCAAAAGAAATTTATGAATATTAGTCTGACAATCTTGGAGATAATCCCATGTTAAAAGGAATTAAGGTCATTTGTATCGGCGTTTTCGTTCTTGCAATTTTGGCAAATCAAGTAACAAGGATTCTTGAGTTGGGAAAATGGCAGACATCAGTTAGTCTTATCTTGTTAGCAGGTTTATTTTATGTCTCAAATATTTTTCTAATCAGATACTTCATTAATAAAAAAGCACCTGGACTTATGGAAATAGATTCAATCTTACCACCTCCGCCAAAAGGTAAAGAGTGTCTGTGGGAAAAAACTGCTGGAACTGGAATTGTTCCAAAGTGGGTATCAGTAATAGGATTGCTCTCAATTTCTGCACTTATAACGGCTGTAGTTCCTTGGATAATAGCTTTATTTAAGTAAAGGAATATATTTCATGCCCGCAGCGGACAGATAACATAGCAGAAATTGCAGTTTTACGATAAAATATATTTATGATTGAGATAGAATGGATACATGAGCGGGTACGGAATAATGAATACTATTTTTCAAAACACGGGGATCAAGAAAGACAGAATGACAATCTTACTGTAGCTGAGGTTGAAGAAGCTATGCTCAGCGGTAGGATTATAGAATTGTATGAAGATACAGGGAGAGGAGAAAGCTGTTTAGTTGCGGGTTTTACAAAAACGGGGAAACCAATTCATATTGTTTGCGGGATGCGAGGAGATTGGTTAGTAGTTATAACAGTTTATATACCTCGACCGCCAAAATTTAAGACACTATATCAAAGGGGTGAAAGATGACAAAGATTTGTAACTTCTGTGGAAACAAAAACTTCAGAGAAAAGCATGTACAGTATATTTACAAATATGACAACCAGTTGCTCGTTGTAAACAATGTGCCATGCGAAGAATGTGAATATTGCGGGGAACAGTATTTCAAAACAGAAGTTTTAAAGAAGATTGAAGAAGATTTCAAAACCATTTATCTGTCTGGCAAAAAAGCTCTGAAGGAAGTTACAGTGCCGATTGAGGAATTCGCAGAGATTTAGAAATAGCGACTTCCGCTAATAATAGGCTAAAAAATCTCTATCTCACTCATACCTCAACGCTTTTATAGGGTCATACAGCGATGCCTTTCTTGCAGGATATACGCCGAAAAATATTCCGACTGCCGCTGAAAACAAAAAAGCCACAACAATAGACCACAGCGCAAGATGTGTCGGAAGAAATTCAACAAAATAAGGAATGACAAAAGAGAGCAAACCCGCAAGCAGAATGCCGCCTGTTCCTCCTATAAGGCTCAGGGTCACAGACTCTATCAAAAACTGCAATAAAATATCCCTGTTCTTTGCGCCAAGCGCCTTTCTTATACCTATCTCCCGCGTCCTCTCCCTTACAGAAACAAGCATTATATTCATTATTCCTATTCCGCCGACAACCAGGGAAATCGCTGCTATGCCTGCGAGCACAGCAGTCATGATATTCAATATCTTGCCCATCACGGCAACCATTTCATCCTGACTCATTATCGTAAAGTCTTCCCTGCCTGCATGCCTTTTCATCAGTATCTGCCTTATATCCTCTTTTGCGGCGTCTATCTCCGAAGCGCTTCTGACTTTTATAGTTATATTGAACAGGCTGTCGGTATCAAACAATTCCTGCGCAGCGGTTGTAGGTATAAACACTATGTCGTCAAAATCAATTCCAAGCGTAACGCCCTTCTTTTCCATCACGCCTATGACCCTGTATTTGCCGTCGCCTATCGCCGCAAGGGCGCCGAGCGCATTTTTATCTCCAAAAAGGTCATTCTTCACTGTCCTTCCGAGAACGCATACTTTTCTTCTTGAATCAACATCCGATGCGCTGATAAATCTTCCGGATTCAACTGACAGGTTTCTGATTTCAAAATATGTCTCGGTAACTCCTGCCACAGAATTATCCCTGCTCTGGCTCAGATATTTAATCTTGGAGTCGCCAAGAATCAGCGGAACTGCGTCTTGAATATGCCTGGAACGTTTTTTAATTATTAGAGCATCATCATAGACAAGTTTTCTGACCGTAGTTGCGGCAGGCGGATGAAAACCTCCCTTGGCAGAAGTTTTGCCCGGCACTACAATCAATATGTTCGTTCCGAGATTGCCAAGCTCTCTGCCTATGTAGGACCTTGCGCCCTCGCCTATTGAAATAAGCATAATGACGGACGCAACACCGATAATAACGCCGAGCATTGTAAGGAACGACCTTACCCTGTTGCCCATAAGAGAGTCTCTTGAAATTCTTATGACCTCAATAACATCCACTCTGGCAGACCCCGTCTCTTATTGTTATTATCTTCCCCGCCTCTTCAGCAATATCTTTCTCATGGGTAACAACCACAATCGTTGCGCCTTCCTCATTTAATCTTTTAAATATCTCTATTATTTCTTTTCCTGCACGGCTGTCAAGGTTTCCTGTGGGCTCATCCGCAAGTATTATCGCAGGGTCGTTTATGAGCGCCCTGGCAATTGCAACCCTCTGCTGCTCCCCTCCTGAAAGTTCGCTTGGATAATGCTCTGTTCTGTGAGAAAGTCCGAGTTTTTCAAGCATCTCAAGGGCTTTTTTCTTTCTTGTATTCGGCTCCACCCCGCCGTAAAGCAGAGGCAGTTCAACATTTTTCCATGCAATAAGTTTAGGAAGAAGATTAAAACTCTGGAATACGAAGCCGATTTTTCTGTTTCTGATTTCTGCAAGCTCGTTGTCTGTTTTCCGGCTGACGTCAACGCCAAGGAGCAGATATTGCCCTGACGTCGGCCTGTCAAGACAGCCGATGATATGAAGGAGCGTTGATTTCCCTGAGCCTGAAGGTCCTGTCACAGCCACGAAATCCCTTTCAGCAACTTCCATGTCTATGCCCCTTAAGACATCCACAGTCACCTTTGGCAGCCCATACGACTTCTTTATATCCTTGAGGACTATCACACCTATTCACCCATTCACCTATTCACCCATTCACCTATTCACCCATTCACCTATTCACCCATTCACCTATTCACCGTTTCCTTTACTCTCTTGCCGTCAGCAAGGCCCGGCGCATCCGGGTTGATAATCACTGTATCGCCCTCTTTAACGCCTGATATTATCTCCGTAAAATTCCAGTTGAACTGCCCTGTTTCAACAGGGACAAACCTTGCTGTTGAACCCTTTTTAATAAAGACAAACTTCCTGCCGTTTTTTTCCATAATTGCATGGGATGGAACCACAAGCGCATTTTTAATGTTGTCCACAATAATCTCTACATCAGCAGACATCCCCGGTTTTATAATGATTTGTTTTTCTTTAAGCCGTGTCCTTACCTCAAAGGTCCTGGTTTCCTGTTTGCCGCCAAGGACTACCGGCGATATCCGGTAGATTTCACCTTTAAAAATTTTCCCCTGATATGCATCCATTGAGATATTAGCCTGCTGCCTCATTTTAACCTTTGCAACATCAGCCTCATCTATAAACGCCTCTATATAAAGGTCATCCATAGCGACAACATGCGCCACCAAAGCGCCCTGTAAAGAGCCCGTTACAGTTGTCTCGCCAACCTTGACAGGCATTGATATTACCACGCCTGATATCGGAGATTTTATAAACGAATAATCATAGTTAAGCCTTGCAAGCGAAAGTGAACTCTCCGCCTCTCTGACAGCAGCCTCCTGAGCCTTTATCTCTTCTGTCTGCGCGGTTATGCGGCTCTTTGCGGCAATGGCAGACTCAAGGCTTGCCTTTGCCACTTCATATTCCTTCTGAACAGAATCAACATCCATCTGCGCCATATATCCCTTGTCTTTTAAAGCATTGAACCTCTTGAACCTCACCTCCGCCTCTTTCAAAATAGCCTTTGCTTTTTCAATATTAGTTTCTATCTCCACCTTCAGCGAGTCATGAGAATTCCTGAGTTCTTTCAGTCTTGACTGAGCTTTTTCCAGTGAAGCATGCGCAGCCTGAAGGCTCAACTGCGCCTCCTCGGGGTCAAGCTCTGCTATCATTGAGCCGGGCTTGACTATGCTGCCCTCTTCAACAAAGAGCTTTGTAATCTTTCCTATTCTCTGCGCCGTAATCTTAACCTCTGTCTCTGATTTTATTGTCCCTGTTGACGTGGCAGTTACTGTAATCGCAAGTTCCTGCCTGTTTGCAGAAGCTGTTTTGACATCAACTGCGCTGAAGGTTCTCTTGAGGATAAAAACCAGTATCAAAAGAATTATTACCGCAAGAAACCAAAAAATACGCTTTCTGTAAAAAGGCATCCGCATTTCTCCTTTAAAAATTAAATTAATTAAAGTTTACCATAAAAAAAGACAGGATAAGCTTAAACAAGATAATCAAGAAGCGTAAACACAAACACTGTCATACTTATGTAACCGTTCATATTGAAAAATGCCATATCAAGCCGGCTCAGGTCATCATGCTTCACAAGAGAATGCTCATATATAAAAAGCCCCCCTGCCGCAGCCATGCCGAGCCAGTAAAATATTCCGAGATTAAAGAATAAACCCGTAAGCGCAAGCAGCCCCCATGCGATGACATGAAAGACTCTTGAAAAAAGCAGTGAGTCCTTAATGCCGAATCTCTCAGGGATTGAGTGAAGTCCGTGCGACCTGTCAAATTCAACATCCTGAAGCGCGTAAAGCACGTCAAACCCTGCAAGCCAGAAGACAACTGCAAAGGCAAGCGGAAGTATCTCGGCGTTAAAAGCGCCTCTTACGGCAATCCATGCGCCAAGAGGAGCGGCAGAGATTGCAATGCCGAGGACAATGTGGGAGAGCCATGTAAATCTTTTTGTGTAGGAATAAAGAAACAAAACGCCAACAGCAATAGGAGAAAGTTTAAGGCAGAGGGGATTAAGCATATATGCGGCAAAGATAAGAACGGCAAAGGAAATAAGCGCAAACAAAACTGCATTGGATGTCTTTATCTTGCCGGAAGGAAGTTCGCGGTTAGCTGTCCTTGG
>MNVK01000123.1 GCA_001871685.1 Nitrospirae bacterium CG1_02_44_142 | reverse complement strand
AGATAGAGCTTGAACAAGAAGATATACGGGCCATAGCTCAGGCAGTAACAGAGATGCTTAAGCCTCTTCTCTCAGGCAACGGAAGGCATGAGGCAGAGGATATTATCTTTGATGTTAAGGGCCTCTGTGATCATCTCCATGTCAGTGATAAATGGGTTTATGAGAGAACACACTTGAAAGAAATTCCTCATCTAAAGGTCAACGGCCTCTTACGATTCAGGAAAAAAGAGATTGATAAATGGCTGAACTCCTTCAATGTCCCGGCCGTTAACACGCCTGAAAGAATCTTGAGGGCTGTTAAATGAGGGGCGACCGCTTCTCTATAAAGGAAGTGATAGGCTTTTTATGGCTTTATATTTCAATAAGTTATAGAGGGCTGTATAGTGAAATGTATAGTAGATTATTCCCTTGACATCCTCTAACATAGTTAGATATAATCTCAATATGAAAAACTGGACACCTAAAGAGATTAAGAACCTGAGAAGAAAACACAATCTTTCACAGCCTGCATTTGGCAATCTCTTAGGTGTTACAGGGAATTATATCTATCTCTTAGAAAAGGGGGTGAAAGAACCAAGCAAGACGTTAAGGCTTTTACTGGGATGTGTAGAAAGGCAGTTATCGGAGATCCGCCGGGGCGGAAAAGAAAATGAAAAAGGAAAGGAGAGTGATAAAAAGCATGGCAAAAGGCATTTATAAGCGCGGTAATGTCCACTGGATACGCTATGCAGGGCTTGACGGTAGAACGGTTTATGAATCCTCAGGCTCAGACAAATTCAGAGTTGCAGAAACCCTGCTTATCCAGAGAAGGCAGACCATCAAAGAAGGCAAGCAGCCTGAGATTAAGAAGATTGCAAATCACACCTTCAAAGAACTTGCAGAGAAATATCTTTCATGGATAACCGGCAGACAGCTATCAGCTAAAGTTAAAGGTTACATCATTGGCCAGTTACTCACCACATTCGGCAGCCTTCCACTTAGAAGATTCAGCACTGTCATTGTAGAGCAACTACAGACAGACCTTATGAACAGGGGGTTGAAAAACAGCAGTTGCAACAAAGTGCTGACTATTCTAAAGCACATGTTCACTAAGGCGGTTGAATGGGACATGGTTGAATCTGAGACCCTTAAGCGCGTGAGAAAGGTAAAGCTACTGAGAGATGACAGCAAGCGTTTAAGGTATCTCTCTATAGAGGAATGTCAAACCCTTATCAATTCCTGCGATCCTCACCTTAAGCCGGTTGTAATTACTGCTCTTAATACCGGCATGAGAAAGGGTGAGATTCTCAATCTCAAATGGGATAACATTGATCTGAGACATGGTTTTATACTTCTCGACATAACCAAGAACGGAGAGAGAAGGGAAATACCTATCAATGACACCCTGCGACAGTCCCTACAGGCCATTACAAGGCGCTTAGACATTCCACATACGTTCTATGACCATGTAACAGGCAATCGGTATCAGGATGTTAAGAGGAGCTTTAAAACAGCCCTCAGAAAAGCAGGGATAAGGGACTTTCACTTCCATGACCTGAGACATACCTTTGCATCACATCTCATAATGGCAGGGATAGACATTACAACAGTCAAGGAGCTTTTAGGACATAAGACACTCACTATGACCCTGAGGTATTCTCACCTTGCGCCTGCTCATAAAGTAAAGGCTGTGGATATACTGGACAATGCTTTGAATGGGAAACCTACTATACAAAAACTATACAGTCCAGCAAAAAAGGAGTTAACCGTAAATGCCTAACTCCTTGATTTTAAATGGTAGGCCCGGGCGGTCTCGAACCGCCGACCTCTTCCGTGTCAAGGAAGCGCTCTCCCCCTGAGCTACGAGCCTGAGATACAATTAAAACATAAAAACGGCTTATGTTTCAAATTTAAAACAGCCTTACCTCTACAACCTCGCCCTGCTCCACTCCAAGTTTCCTGAGCGGAATAACAACAATCCCGTCCGCCTTAACAAGAGTAGTTATAAGTCCGGACTTTCCCATAATAGGATTTGCCCAGATTTCATCGTCCTTTTGTTCAAGTGCAACCCTTATGTGGTCTTCCCTTCCTGAACTTGATGCAATATTCTTTGCCATTTTTGCCGCTACAACAAGTTTTCTGCCTCTGAATCTGTTTTTAGAAATGCCTGTGAGTTTTTTCAGGACTGGTTCAATGAACTGTTCAAAACACACTGTAATAGCAGCAGGATGCCCGGGAAGTCCGAATACAGGCGTGTTGTTTATTATGCCTCCTATCAGAGGTTTGCCGGGTTTAATTGATACGCCGTGGAATAAAACTCCGGGGCTTCCGACATCATTTATAATCTTTGCAGTCATATCTTTTGTTCCGACAGAACTCCCGCCTGTTATAAGCGCCATAGCGGAATCTTTGAGAGACTCTTCAACCACCTTTTTTATAACACTGTATTCGTCCTTGAATATGCCGCGTTTTACAGGTTCGCCTCCTGCTTCTGATATAAGCCCTGCCAGATTAAATGAATTTATATCCCTCACCTGTCCGGGCTTAACATCGTTGTTTGCAGGAACAATCTCATTCCCTGTTGATATTATGGAAACCTTCGGTTTTTCATAGACATAAACGTCCGTTATTCCGAGCCCTGCAAGCGCGCCTGTATCCTGAGGCCTGAGCCTGTGACCTTTCTTTAATACCAGGGCGCTTTTTTTTATATCCTCCCCTGCCTGTATCACATTTTCGCCGGGCGCTGCTGGTTTCACAACCTCTATCATCTTTTCATCTATCGTCTGTGCGTGCTCTATCATGACAACTGCATCTGCGCCGATAGGAAGCATCCCGCCTGTTGCTATCTTTCCTGCCATTCCTTTTTTAAGCTCAAAATCAGGCATTGCGCCCATTAACACTTCACCAGCGATGTTAAGATATGCGGGAAGACCGTCCGAAGCGCCAAATGTATCAGAAGAATTAACTGCAAAGCCGTCAACTGTTGACCGCGCAAACTGGGGAAGGTTTTCAGGCGAGTATATATCCCGTGACAAAATCCTTCCGCATGAATGCTCTATATTCAGTTTTATCTCGGGAGGAAACACCTCAGAAAGATTTTTAAGTATAAACTCCAGCGCCTTTTCAACTGTAATAACTTCTTCTCTGCCAAGCATGTCTCGCATACGCCCTTCTTCTCAGCCTAAGATTATTTGTTAAAAGCCGGTTCAGATTAGATAATTTTTGAAATGCTTTTTATGTATATGGCTGCCAAGCGGATTCTTCTTCAAGACTGCCGAATCTGCGCCATTCTGAAGAAGGTCAACCATTCTGTCCAATGATTTTTCCTGAAGTCTCTTTATATTGTCTTTCTTATAACCGGGAGCAATTAGAATATTCCTGTCAATAAAACTGCTGAATCTCTTCTGATGAAGCCCTGAAATTAACACCACACTTTTAAGAATCCGCTTATTCGTTTTAAAGGAAAATATAGCGGTCTCCAGAGATGCCTCAAGAAAAGTATCATTCCTTAGCTGAACTTTTTTATCTATTGCAACTGCCTGAAACCAGTATTTTTTGTCAACAATGCTGTCTGCCTTAAGTTCAAGGAATGTATGCCCGACATTTTTTTTCCCTGCCGTCAGCATCTCATGCGCAACAGTATCAGCGGCAAGATGGCTCATGTAGCCATAAACAAACGCCTTCTGCTGCTGCGTCCTGGCAGCCTCAAAAAGACCCAGCGCCACATCCCAATTGTGCGAACTCTTCTTATCAGGCAGATACTTCTTGCCGACAATAATATCCGCCATCAGGTTGCCGTAAAGGAAATCGCTTTTGTATTTTTTCATCAGCGCATAGATTCCCGCAGGAAGAAGCGAACCGAGGTAATAGAGCTCGCTGCCCAGATAGATATGTGTCAGAGGCCCCCACGCAAAGGCGGCTGAAGGCACAGCCATAAATGAGATTACTAATAAAAATTTAAACATTATTTTATTCGGCCCTAATGCTAAACTGCTGATTCCATAGTTGTTTATTTTAACAAATCGCATGAAGAAATTACCATTCATTTTTCTTTATTTAAGCGAAAGGCAAGCCCTATTATTTGACTTTTTCATTTGACAGCAATTAATCCGCGTGATATATTTGAAACAGAAAAAAAATTAAGGAGGTGAAGAAAATGGCATGTAAACCGGGACATAAAGCAAAAACCAAATGCGCTGCAAAAAAGAAAACAGCGAAGAAAACAACTGTTAAGAAAACAACTGCAAAGAAAAAAACAGCAAAAAAGAAAAAGAAATAACGGAGCATTTTTATCGGAAAAGGCGAGGGCTTATATTACTGATTCGCAGGCTGTGGATTTTCTTCCCGGCCTGCCGAGTCAGGCGGATTTTCTTCTTTATTTTCATTCCCCCAAACTTCTTCGTATTCAGGCACAACAATGCCCCTCTTTATCATTATGCTGTAAATCAGATTTGAGCGGTTCACTACATATTTTGAACCGCTGAGAGGATTATACCTTCTCGGATTCGGGAGCACAGATGCGAGTCTGGCAGATTCTTCAGGAGTAAGGGAAGAGGCAGACTTACCGTAATAATGCCGCGCGGCAGCCTCTATGCCGAATATCCCCGCATCTCCCCACTCTGCTGCATTGAGGTATAATTCAAGAATTCTTTTCTTGCTAAGTATCTTTTCCATCCTCCATGTGACAATTGCCTCTTTTATTTTCCTAACAGGATTTTTTGACGGCGAGAGATAAAGATTTTTTGCAAGCTGCTGTGATATAGTGCTTCCTCCGAGCTTGAATTTCTTTGCCTTGATATCTTTCTCTATTGCCTTCTGCATCGCCTCATAATCAAAACCCTCGTGGCTCCAGAACTTGTCATCTTCGGCAATAAGCACAGCCTTAATGAGATATGGAGATACCTGCGAGATAGGAACCCACCTTTGCTGAACCTTGTATTTTTTGCCCTGCCTTTTCCATTCCCTTCCCCTGTATTCCATAAAAGCAGTTTTCCTGGGATTGTGTCTTTTGAGGCTTTCAATATCAGGGAAACTGAAATAGAGATAGGCAGAAATACCGGAGATTATGAAAACAACAAGAATCCAGCATATCTTTTTAAACGAACTCTTTTTTCTTTTTCTTCTTCTCATAGCAGATAGTATTTTAGCATCTGATTGAAAAATAAGTATTGAGAGGCTTGTATTTAAAGGAATCTTTTCATTGCAAATTATCAGGTTTTTAAATATAATTTATTCTAATACCTTATTTAAAGGTAAGTCGTCTATTAATTGTTGTGCATAAGATAAATGATGATTGAATTATCAACATATCTATGGACAGTTGGCATTCTCATCACCATTATTGGTCTTTTTTTGGCTCATTATCTCCGCCAACCTCGCAGCAAATCTATCACTTCTGTGTTGAAGAAACAAAATGACATATTGATTACAAAAGATTCTGAATCTCAAGCGATAATTCTTAATCTTAAAGATAAAAGTAACGAGCAACAAGAACAGATTGCCAAACAAAGTAGCCAACTTAGTATCTTTTCCAAATACACGTTCGATAGAAGCATGGGTTATCTCAAATCCAGAACCGAAAGCAAACCTTACTGCACTGCATGTATTCTTCAATTTAAAGAGATAGAACTGCACACAAATAGAAATCCTTTTCAGTGTCCAAAATGCGGGGCGGAATTTATTAAAAAATGAAGAAACAAATATGCACAACAAGGCACTCAAGGCGACAGGGAATAAACGCTTTTTGTTTTCGTTCATTCGCCTGTCCCCCTGCGCCTTAGTTTCAGCGTTATGTGAAAAATTAGTGAAAAAATTAATTGACATTGGAATGAGAGGAGGTTACAGCAATGTTTGACTTCTTAAAATCAAAAGATATTCTCAAAAAAGAGACTGAGGTTCACAAAGTTGGAGAAGAACTGTTCAAGCAAATTTCGGCCGCAAGAGATATTCTTAATAATGACAATTTTAATGAGAGAATTAATAGCATGTTCTCTGCTGGTTATATGTTAGGCTTTATTACTCCAAAGTTAACTTATTTATTTGAAGATAAAAAATTGAAAAGAAAATATCTTGAAAGAATTCTTTCAGGTATATTCCCATCTTCAGGCGTTAAATTTTTCGATGCCAAACTTGAAGCCCACAAGTTAGGCAAATCTCTTATTGAAAATCAAAATAGCAACCTAAAGCCTGAACACTTAAATAAAGTCGCAGAAGACATCAAAAATTATGAACTCGGATTCGATTCTGGGAAGAATGAAATTTTTGCATGGGAAGCGGATGCCAATTATACCCCCCATCTGCTTTTGGATTATTTAAATACTAAAGTCAGTCAATTGCCTATATGATAACACTTATAATATTTATCGTTTTTTCACTCCTCTATGTTGTCATAGGTGTAAAGGTAAAACAATGGGAAGTTATCACAATACTCGGCTTTCGGACTGAAACGCCAGAAGGCTACTTGAGAAACCCTAAAGTGTATAATTTAACAAGAACATTTTGCTTTCTTGTCGCTGTAATAGCTGTTATTTTTTCTCCATACAGATATTCGGCTACAATAGGTTTTCCAATACTTGGGTTATTGTGGTATTGGGTATATCACAGAGGAACAGACCGTGGGATAAAGGAATATCGCAGAGCAATGAAAGAAACTTGTGAATATTATCAAGCAAATCCCACAGAGGACGGCGGGGATTTTTATGAGTATGCAAAGCAGTCATTTGAACTTACGGATAATCAAATTTATGAAATGTATAAGGAAAATCTGAAGCTTTATACTATGCTTTGAAAATAAATATTTGCCGCATAACAAAAAAATCCAATCAATAAAATTGCATCTTGGAGTGATAAAGTTTCAGCTTTGAGCTTACAAATTCAGCAGCCCCATTCCTTTTCCAAGATGGTAAGCATTTTTTATTGCATCGTCTATAAATTCCTTTGTCCTCCTCACTGACTCAAGCGTTGAATGACCGGTTGCAAGCAAAGCAGTGACAGCCGCTGAAAAGGCGCATCCTGTGCCGTGATATTCCCCTTCCCTCTTTGCAGACTCCATCCTGAAAAAACTGAATCCGTCATAGTATAAATCAAGCGCCTCTCCTTCCAGATGCCCTCCTGTTATCACCACATTCTCAGGCCCCATTTTTCTTAGTTCCTTTGCAGCTTCTTCCATCTGAGTTACATTTTTTATTGATATGCCTGTCAGAACTGATGCCTCATAGATGTTCGGGGTTATCACCTTTGTTAATTGGGGACACATCCCATATTTCTTGACATTAATATAACTACCCTGTAGAATTACTGCATGCCGAGAATAGCAAGAGCCGTAGCGGTAGGATTCCCTCATCACATAGTCCAAAGGGGGAATAATAAGGAGAAAGTCTTTTTCGATAAAAAAGACAGAGAAAAGTATCTACTTGCTCTCAGCAATTTAACGCAACGCCC
>MNVK01000041.1 GCA_001871685.1 Nitrospirae bacterium CG1_02_44_142 | reverse complement strand
CTACCGCATCCGGAATGCCAGCCAGGACATCTGCTACCGGCAGAGGAAGTTCCAGTATTATCTGATTGTCCCTGATTTCCCTAATCTTTCCATTTGCCTTTTTTGCCATGTTACGGTATCTTTTACTCATAGAAGCGGCCTCCTTTAAATAAGTTTTTGGTTAAAATAGTTTAATCGAGGTCGCTTCTTACTTCAACAACTTTAGGGACATTGTCTTGGGCCGTTATCAGATTGATAACTGTGGCAACTCGGGATTGCTGCCTGAAAAGCAGGATACCGCTAAAGTATTAAGACAACTAAAAGAGGATAACGATGTCTTACCCGCCTGCATTCACAGACTATCCGACTTTAAATGTTTCCAACAAAATTTCATGAGAACTTACGAAAGGGATAATAAATTATTTTGGCAACATTGGCGGCATCATGAGAGTAAAGCAAAGGCCTGTACTTCTCTGCGAGATACGTCACAATTTCTTTCTTTGGTCCAAAGATGTGACGGCGAGCTGGCTGAAGCAATGTACGAATTTATTGAAAAACTAAGTATAAGTAAAGTTACATGCTTTCTTAGAGCTGCAGAGAAATTAGATGATAAAATATTGGACCATCTTATTCGTTATTATGTAATGACTCCGCTGTATCATGATCCGGTCGAGACTGTACCGCTTATTGAAAATGAATTAAAAAAGAAGAATTACCCACGATTCAAAAAGCTATATTTCGAGCTTAAGAAAGCGAACAGATAACGACTTGTCCCACGCCGAGCGGTGTGAATTCGCCATTAATTCCCAATTGAAACAGTCAGATATACCAGTTTCTTAAAAATGCGGACTTCTGTGAGTAACAGCAAGAGTAGCTGCCAGCCATTTCCGAACTACTTCGGAAATGGCGTCCGAACCCGTCCGGAATTTCCAAAATATATTGTTTTTTATAATCTCGGTTACCAACGTGATAAAAACGTGATAAAACCATCTCTAAATAAGCATATCTATAGCCAACTATGAATAGCCTGTATAGCACAAAAATACTTTAAAACGAGGTGGTTATGGTATTTTCAAGCACTTGTCCGATCCCTGTTATTTGGTTTAGGAAACCTGTGCTCTATCCTACTGAGCTAAGGGGGCTGTCAAAAAAAGTTCAAAATTAAAAGTTAAAAATTACTAAGAGAAAGAACCTATGTTTTTTATGATACCATTTCATAAAACAGGCAGTCCAGTTGCGGCGTGAAGGTTTATGCGGCAGTTTGCCTCTTTGCCGCCCATTTTATAATATCTTCAACCATTGCCTCAATTGTCGCAGTCTCAGGCATAATTGCAATTTTGAGCCCTGCCTTTTCAACTGCCTTTGCAGTTACAGGCCCTATAACAGCAATCGCAACATCCCTGAGAAGCTCATCCGCATCTGCTCCCATAATCTCCATGAAGTTGTTGAATGTTGCGGCGCTTGTGAAGGTAGCAATTGATATGCGGCCCTCTCTTAAAAACCGCTTCAACCGTTTGCCGTGCATCTCAGGCTTGACTGCGCGGTAAGCTGCAGGGGCGTCAATCTCTCCTCCAAGTTCTCTCACTTTTTCAGGAAAAATCTCTCTTGCCTTTTCAGCCCTCGGGAGTAAAATCTTTATCCCCTTTAAACTTTGATTTTTTAATTTTGAATTTTGAATTTTGAGAAATGCTTCAATGAGTCCCTCTGCATTAAATTCCTCCGGTATTAAGTCAACCCTTATCCCGTATTTTTTTATTTCCGCCGCGGTCCTTGTCCCAATCGCGCATATTTTTATGCCTCTCAAATCCCTGATGTCTTTATCTCTTTCCATAAGCCTCTCAAAGAAATACTTCACACCATTGCCGCTTGTAAAAATTATCCAGTTGTATGCCTCAATTTTATTTATCGCCCTGTCAAGTTCATCGTAACTTTCAGGCGGAACAATCTCTATTGTAGAAAACTCAATTATCTCCGCTCCCATATCTTCAAGGGGTTCAAATCCTCCTGAATGCTCTCTTGTAACAAGCACCCTGAGTCCGAACATTGGTTTCTTCTCATACCACATTAGTCTATCTCTTAATTTCACGACTTCGCCTATAACCATAACGGCGGGAGGTTTTATATCTTTTTCCCTCACAATGCCGGCAATGTCTCTCAGGACTCCTGTTATGGTCTTCTGGTCTGGTCTTGTGCCCCATCTTATCACGGCAACAGGCGTGTCCGGGCTTCTGCCGTTTTCCATCAGTTTTTTTACAAGCACATCCATATTCTTTACAGCCATTAAAAAAATGAGAGTGCCTGCTCCTGTTGCAAGCTTGGCCCAGTCTATCGCAGACTCTTTTTTTGTCGTGTCCTCATAACCCGGGATTACCGCAAACGAAGATGAATACCCCCTGTGCGTGATAGGTATGCCGGCGTATGCCGGCGCTGCCACAGCAGAACTCACGCCGGGCACGACTTCAAAATCAATATTGTTTTCAGCAAGCGCCTCTGCCTCTTCTCCTCCCCTGCCGAACACAAAGGGGTCGCCGCCTTTAAGCCTGCAAACCACCTTTCCTTCCTTTGCCTTTTCAACGAGGACTTTATTTATTCTATCCTGCGTCATTGTATGATGTCCGCCTCTCTTGCCGGCGTAGATGAATTCAGCGTCATGTTTTATGTAATTCAGAACCTGAGCATTTAAATGAAAATCATAAATCACCGCATCTGCCCGCTGCAGGCATTTCATGCCTTTGACTGTGAGCAGTCCGATATCTCCGGGGCCTGCGCCAACCAGATAAACTCTGCCTTTTTTCTCGTTCATAAACAGATAATTTTAACACAAATAAGCAGAACCTCTCTCCCTTAAATATTCCTTGAAAATCCGCTAACAAACTCTCAACACTGATTTCACCGAGAAAATTCTTCTAAATCAGGCAGTTATAAAAAAATCACTTTCCTCTTGACATCCACAAGATATTGTGGTTTAATTACTAAAACCTTACTTGACAGCACAAATTCTTGGAATACCGGAGGCGTTAATTCATGGAGATTTGCAAGGGCTTTGGAGATTGGTTTGTCTGCTTGAAATGCCCTGATATCTGCACAAAAAACTGTCCTATAGAAAAAGAAAATGCTATTGAAGAGTTGATGAGGCAGCGGATGAGTTTGCTTGAAAGGCATAACAGTCAGATGGAACTTAAAGAAATCATCTAAATCATACAATTTGAACGGGAGGAATTTATGAAGGTCTTAGACGGTCTCAGCCTCACACAGAATGCAATAAAAGTCCTTGAGAAAAGGTACCTCAAAAAGAACGAAGAGGGGAAAATTGTAGAGACGCCGCATGAGCTTTTCAAGAGAGTTGCAAAAAGTATTGCGTCCGCTGATCTGCACTATGGGAAAACAGAGACGGAGGTTAATGCGTTAGAGTCATCTTTTTATGAAACAATAACCTCTCTAAATTTCCTCCCTAACAGCCCTACATTGATGAATGCAGGAAGGAGGCTTGGACAGCTCTCTGCATGTTTTGTGCTGCCTATTGATGACTCAATGGAATCCATATTTGATGCGGTGAAGAACGCTGCAATAATACATAAATCAGGCGGAGGGACAGGATTCAGCTTTTCAAGGCTCAGGCCCAGCGGAGACGTCGTAGGCTCAACCAAAGGCGTATCATCAGGCCCGATATCGTTTATGACGGTGTTTGATACGGCAACAGAGGCAGTAAAGCAGGGCGGGACAAGAAGAGGCGCAAATATGGGGCTTTTGAGAGTTGACCATCCTGATATTATAAGTTTCATCACATGCAAGAATGAAAATACAAAGCTCAACAATTTTAATATCTCGGTTGGACTCACAGAAGAATTCATGAAGGCCCTGTCAGAAGACAGGCAGTATGACCTCCTAAATCCCCGGACACATAAGATTACGCAGAGACTCAAGGCAAAGGAGGTGTTTGACCTCATAGTCCACCATGCGTGGGAAAATGGAGAGCCGGGCATTGTATTCCTTGACAGGGTAAATGAATCAAATCCTACTCCAAAAACAGGCGCAATAGAATCAACTAATCCATGCGGAGAGCAGCCGCTGCTTCCGTATGAATCATGCAATCTTGGTTCAATCAACCTTGCAAACCACGCTGCCCGTAACAGCGAAGCCGACGTTGACTGGCAGAAATTAAGAGACACGGTATGGAAAGCAGTGCATTTCCTGGACAACGTAATAGATGTAAACAAATACCCGTTGAAGAAAATAGAGGAAATGACAAAGGCAAACAGAAAGATAGGACTCGGGGTTATGGGCTGGGCAGACCTGCTCATTCAAATGGGCATCCCCTACAACTCTGAGCGCGCAGTAGGGCTTGCCGAAGAGGTTATGGGATTCATTCAGGCAGAAGGCAAGAAGGCGTCAGAGGCGCTGGCGGAAGAAAGAGGAGTTTTCCAAAATTACGAAGGAAGCATCTATGACGGGAAACTCAGGGTAAGAAATGCAACAGTAACAACCATTGCGCCCACAGGCACGCTGTCTATAATCTCGGGGTGTTCATCAGGCATAGAGCCTCTCTTTGCAGTCTCCTATGTGAGGACTGTTATGGAAGGAACAAAGCTCATAGAGGTAAACCCTTACTTTGAAAGAGTCGCTAAAGAGCGTGGTTTCTGGAACAGGGAATTGATGGAGAAAATAGCTGAAAAAGGGACCATAAAAGATTTTCAGGAAATCCCTGATGACGTCAAGGCTGTATTTGTCACAGCGCATGACATAACGCCGGAAGAACACATAAGAATACAGGCTGCCTTCCAGAAATATGTTGACAATGCCGTATCAAAGACAGTCAATTTCTCGCATGAGGCAGCGCCAAAGGATGTTGAGGATGTATATCTGCTCGCATACAAGCTCGGCTGCAAAGGGGTTACTGTTTATCGGGACGGCTCAAGGGAAAAACAGGTGCTTTCAACAGGAAAATCAAAAGAAGGCAGTCAGCAGCCGGCAGTCGACAGTCAGGCAGCCCAGAAGATAGTGCCGAGAAAAAGGCCGGAGTTAATCAAAGGTTCAACGCGTCTTATGAAGACAGGATGTGGAAATATCTATATCACAATTAACGAGGATGAAAAAGGCCACCTCTTTGAACTCTTCACATCCATGGGCAAGGCAGGAGGATGCGCTTCAAGTCAGTCAGAAGCATTGGGGAGGCTTATCTCCCTTGCCCTGAGGTCCAATATTGAGCCTGAAGCAATAACAAGCCAGCTTAAAGGTGTGCGCTGTCACCAGCCGGCATGGCACAGCGGAGGACAGATTTTCTCCTGCTCTGATGCGATTGCAAAAGCCCTTGAAAAATACCACCACGTCTGCGATAAAGGCAATGGCAACGGACACAAAGACGCTTCAGCAATCATGCTAATAGGAGCGTGTCCTGAATGCGGCGGCGCAGTTGAGCACGAAAGCGGCTGCGCAATCTGCCACAACTGCGGATTTACAAAATGCGGGTAGAGGGGATATTGAAATGATTGGTAAAGTCAGAGATGTCATAAGAAAAGGGTTGGTTGAAAGATTGGGAATTACAGACGAGCAGGGTTTTTATGCGTGGATAGAGGAATAGGCAGGGATCTCAGGATAATGGAAAGAGACAAGTTATTGACTATAAAAGAAGCCAGCGAATGGGCTACAAAATATATGGGCAAGACAGTAACAACATCTAATATTTCTTATCTTATCCAGTATGGTCGTGTCAAAAAAATTGGCGACAATGGAATGACACAGGTTTTACAGCAAGAGCTAATAAATTACTATAAGCCTTACAATGGCAACCGTGAAGTTTTATGGAAAGAGCAACTCGGAGAAGATTTAAATTGGGCGCTTTCTTTTGACCAATATAAAGAAGCCGAGACAACCAAACACGTTCACAGACTTCATCCTTACAAAGGCAAATTCATCCCACAACTTGTTGAATATTTCCTTGACAGCCATACTGATAATTTCAAGAAAAAAGCATGTTTCAAAAAGGGCGATATAATTTTAGACCCATTTGCCGGTAGTGGCACTGCTATGGTGCAAGCCTGTGAACTTGGAATGCATGCCATCGGCATGGACGTTTCTGCCTTCAATGCGCTGATAAGTAATTGCAAAGTTGTGAAATACGACCTTGCAAAGGTTCAAATGGAAATAGACCGAATAACAAAAGCGCTCAGAGAGTTCTTGTCAAATTCTCATACGCTTGAATTTGAGGAGAAACTTTTGCAGTCACTTTATGAATTCAACAATAAATATTTTCCTGTCCCTGAATACAAATACAAAGTCCAGCGCAATCAGATTAACGAGGAGAAATACGGCGCAGAAAAGGAAAAAGAATTTTTACCTGTCTTCAATAAGCTCGTTAAAGCGTATAACATCAAATTAAAGAAAGATAAGGTTAATACATTTTTGGACAAGTGGTATTCCCAACACATCAGAGAAGAAATTCAGTGTGTGTTTGATGAAATCCAAAAAATAAAAGATGCTGACACCAAAAGAATCATCAGTATTATTTTGAGCAGAACTATGCGTTCTTGCAGAGCAACTACTCACGCTGATTTAGCAACGTTGATTGAGCCAATTACAGCAACGTATTACTGCGCAAAACACGGCAAGGTTTGTAAGCCCTTGTTCTCCATTCTAAAGTGGTGGGAAACCTATACTAAGGATACCGTAAAACGTCTTTTGCAATTTGACAGATTGAGAACTCAAACCTTTCAATTATGCTTAACCGGTGACAGCAGAACAATTGATATATTCAATGAACTTGAAAAGAAAAATCCAGCCTTTGCGGGATTAGCACAAAAGCAAAAAATCAAAGGAATATTTTCGAGTCCACCATATGTTGGGCTAATTGATTACCACGAACAACATGCTTATGCCTATGACCTTTTTGGTTTTAGACGCAAAGATGATTTAGAAATCGGCCCGCTCCATAAAGGACAAAGCAGAGAAGCAAAACAAAATTACATTCAAGGGATAACAGACGTTCTCAAAAACTCCCAAAAGTTTTTAGTTGCTGATTATGACATTTTCCTTGTAGCCAATGACAAATATAATATGTATCCGACCATTGCAGAAAATGCCGGTATGCAAATCGTTAATCAATTCAAGCGCCCAGTTTTAAATCGCACAGAAAAAGATAAGGGTGCTTATTCAGAAATTATTTTTCACTTAAAGAAAGGGTAACATGGACAGTATTACAAAATCACATTTGAAAAGTTTTATTGAAAAAATAGGTTTTTCAGAAAAAATAAAAGAAACTGATCAATTTGAGTATTTTGTAACATATTCAATCCTGAGCCATGAAGTTAATAGCATAATATCTAAAAATGAGTTAGAAAATATGTCTACAGGAAAATCTAAGGGTATAGATGCTATAGCTTTCTGCATAAATGATAAAATCGTATTCAATAGTGAAGATATTGATGATTTTGATGGTCAGACTCTGAATGTTGATGTTTACTTTTTTCAAGCTAAAACTTCTGAAAGTTTTAGTGATTCTGAAGCAGCTAATTTCTTAGATGTCGTAATTGATTTTTTTAGTGACACTCCTGCATATAACATTAATGAGTTAGCATCATTCAGGGAGATTTATTTGAAATTATTAGACAAAATAGGCAGCGTTAAAGAATTCAAATTACATTGCTTCTATGCTTCGTTAGGAGTTAGGCAAGAAGGAGAATCAACTTTGCTAACTACCCTTTCTATAAAAAAACAGGCTTTAGGAAGTTTAGGTCTATTTAGTGATACTAAAATTGAATTGGTTGATAAATCAAAATTAATAAATAAACATAAAAGAGCTATCAACCCTCTGAAAGCAACGTTCAAATTTGAAAATAGAACAATATTAAACAGCATTAACAATGTCGAAGAAGCTTCTATTGGCTTCATACCATTTTCTGAATTCAGAAAATTAATAATGGATGAAGAGCAAGACAAAATCAAGAGCCTTTTCAATGATAATCTTAGAGATTTTTTGGGATTAGAAAACACTGTAAATGAAGGGATAAAAAAGACTATTGAAATAGGGAATTTTAGCGAGTTTTCCTTGCTAAATAATGGAATCACAGTAGTTGCTGATACCAATAATGGGAAAGGGAATACGCTTGTTCTTGAGAATTATCAAATTGTTAACGGTTGCCAAACCTCTAATGTTTTATATGAATGTAGAAATAAAGAAGGGATAGATAACGCTTTAATACCATTGAAAGTTGTTATTACTACTGATAGCAATTTAAGGGATTCAATTATTTTATCAACAAATAGTCAGTCAAGAATTACAGAAGAACAATTATTTGCCTTAACTGAATTCCAAAAATTATTAGAAGATTTTTATTTAGCGACAAAACATATTGATAATCTTTACTACGAGCGAAGAACTAATCAATATGCAAGCTCTGGATTAAACAGGAACAATATAATTGAAATCAAAGAACAATTGAAATCGTTTATGGCTATGTTTCTTGATATACCGCATATTGTTGCAGGCAATATCGGGAAAGTAATAAAAAACTACAACGGAGATTTTTTCAAGAAAGAGCATGATCCCTTACCATATTACATTGCGGGTTTGATTTCCTCAAAATGGGACAAATTACAAAAAGACGAAGATTCTTACAGAGAATTTAACAAATATAGGTATCATTTATTTATGGGCTTTCGGTATCTTATCGAAGACATGCCCTTTGAAAAGGATTTTATTAAAAATATTAAAAATTATTCCATTAGAAATAAAAATGGAAATAAAGAGTTTGTTTATAAAAAATTATTAGACGCTGTTAGGCTGCAAGAAATATTTAAGAACACTATAGACAAAGTGATTAATACCTTAAAAAAATCTGACTACACCAGGGCTAAAGGAGCATATTCAAATCCAATAACACAAGAATTTATTCAAAACCTTAAGGAATATAAAAACAATGCCCTTGTCTAGACAACAGTGCCAAGATGTAGAAACTGTTTTGCGCAATAGCCTGAGGCATAAATTTCAAAACTACAATCCAGAGCCAGCGTCAATGCCTTTTCATACAAGACTACTTGGGAAAGATAGAATGGCACTTTTTTCATTTATTCACTCTCTTAATACTAATTTTGGCACAAGCATTTTTGAGCCAGTTGCAAAGGCATTGGCCTCCACAAATTTTCAGAGTGCATTATCGCAACAAGTTGCCGGAATACAAATTAGTTCTGAAGCACATAATGTCATTCAAAACATTATGGATAACCTTGCAACAGCAAACTCAAATCCTGATAAGCCAATTGAAATAGAAGCCCTTAGAGCTGTTTGCCAGCAAGGACAGATGAGGAAAGTAAAACTCACAAAGGTTGATATTAAGCTTATTGCACACGATGGGACTATCTATCTCTTTGATATTAAAACGGCAAAGCCTAATGCGGGAGGATTTAAAGAATTTAAGAGAACACTTTTAGAATGGGTTGCAGCGGCCTTGGCTGATAACCCAAGTGCAAATGTTCAGACTATAATTGCAATTCCTTACAATCCTTATGACCCGCAACCTTACAATCGGTGGACCATGCGAGGGATGTTAGACTTGCGAAACGAATTAAAAGTGGCTGAAGAATTTTGGGACTTTCTTGGTGGCCAGGGCACCTATCAACAGTTGCTCGATATTTTTGAACATGTTGGTATTGAATTACGGCCAGAAATTGACGAGTATTTTGCAAGATATAATCAAGCCTAAGCCCCTCTCACCTTCTTTGCTACTTTTTACTGCATGTTTTTACATTTTGTGTATGCCCAATATCGGGTTGGTTGAACTCCGGAAGGAAGATTGATAAAAATGTTTAAGCCCCCTGCTCCGCACATATCTGAAATAACACAAAAACTAAGGAAAGAGTATAAAGATTTTTCTCACTATAATAAAAAAAATCCTCTGGACGAACTTGTTTTTATACTTTGCAGCGTAAAGAGAAGCGAGAAGGTATATCTCAATGCTTATAGAACCTTTAAGCGCGCCTTCCCGAAATATAAAATGCTTGCCGATACTCCTGTAAGAAAGGTTAGTCAGGTAATTGCCTGGGGAGGCCTCCAAAATCAAAAAGCCATGGCTGTCAAGGCAATTATAAAAACTCTGATAAAAAAATTTGGGAAACCAACGCTTGCGCCTCTAAAGAAAATGTCGGATGAAGAATGTGAACAGTTTCTTTCTTCTCTTCCGGGGGTTGGGAAAAAAGCGGCTCGCTGTGTGATGCTCTATTCGCTCGAGCGCCAAGTATTTCCGGTAGACACACACTGCTGGAGAATTGCTAACAGGGTCGGCTGGAACACAAAGACTCACAACAGCGAAAACTGCACCGCGAAGAATATGGACTTGTTACAAGAGCTTATCCCTCCTCCAATGCGTTTCTCCTTACATGTAAATATGATTTCTCACGGAAGAAAAATCTGCACTGCACGTTCTCCAAAATGTAATGCTTGCGTAATAACCTGTTACTGCTCTAAAATTGGACTGTAAGATGTTAATATGGGAGCAACATAATGAGGGCAGCGCTTTCTAAAAAGGGAAGGGGGAACAGTATAAAACCTAAAACTACCATAATCATCGGCGACAGCCGAAACATGGGCGAGCTTAAGGATGAGAGCGTTCATCTCGTCGTTACTTCGCCTCCTTATTGGCAGTTAAAGGACTACGGCAATGGAAGCCAGATAGGGTTTAATGATACTTACGAAGACTACATCAACAATCTCAACCTTGTCTGGAATGAATGTTATAGAGTTCTACACAATGGCTGTCGCCTGTGCGTAAACATAGGCGACCAATTTGCAAGGTCAGTGTATTACGGCAGATATAAAATCATTCCCATCAGAGAAGAAATAATCAAGTTCTGTGAAACAATCGGTTTTGATTACATGGGCGCAATCATCTGGCAGAAGGTTACGACTTGCAACACAACCGGCGGCGCGACAATCATGGGCTCTTTCCCCTATCCAAGGAATGGAATTATCAAGCTTGACTATGAATTTATTTTAATATTCAAAAAGCTGGGCGAGCCTCCAAAGGTAAGTAGAGAAACTAAAGAAAAATCTAAACTGACCACAGAAGAATGGAACAAATATTTTTCAGGTCACTGGAACTTTGCAGGAGAGAGGCAGGACAAGCACCTTGCCATGTTTCCCGAAGAGCTTCCCAAAAGACTGATAAAGATGTTCAGTTTCGTCGGCGACACTGTGCTTGACCCGTTTTTGGGAAGTGGGACAACCTGTCTCGCTGCTAAGAATCTGAACAGAAACTCTGTCGGATACGAAATCAATAAGGATTTCTTACCTGCAATTAAGGAAAAAATTAAAGGAGATATGAGTGTAGTAAAGCAAGATAAGAAGAATATAGATTTCAAAAAAGAAATTTTGGAACTTCCTTACGTTTTTAAAGACCCTGTTAAGTTCGATAAAAAAATTGACCCCAAAAAACTGCGGTTCGGCTCAAAGATTGATAACTCAGATTCTCAGAGGGAGACTTACTATTCTGTTAAAGAAATCGTAAGCCCTGAAATCATGCTTCTGGATAATGATTTGAGAGTCAGGCTCATCGGCGTTAAAGAGAATAAGGCAATCAATGGTAAGGCACTTCAGTTCTTGAAGGAAAAATTGAAAGGGCAAAAGGTATTTCTGAAATTTGATGCCATAAAATATGACAGTGCCGGCAATTTGATGGGTTATCTTTATTTGAAGAACAAAACATTTATTAATGCTCATCTGATTAAGAATAGATTGGTTCAGGCAGATTCTTCTCAGAACTTCAAGTATAGAAATAAATTTGTTGCCTTACAAAAAATGAGTAAAGGATCGTTTTAATAGTGAAGATAAAACTTACAAATGAACAAATCAGAGCGGCTTTGGAAATACCATCCCCATCATTTCCAAAATATGTAACCCAGATAATCAATCTTGCAAATCAGAATGCACAAGGCACAAGACCAAAGGTTGTGGGTCAACTGAGCGAATTAATACAGGAATTTCCAGGTAAGACCATAGATGAGTGGGAACCGTGGTATCTACAAAAACATCCTGATGCAATAAAAAACGCCAGAAAAAAGATTCTTGCTATGGTAGAAAACCTTAAAAGCGCAGCAAATAAAATAGATGAAAACATGATAAGTGAATGGGCAAAAGACCTTGTAATTGTCAAAACATTTCTTGGACTTAAATTTCAGGAGGCTGTTTTAAAGAAAGCCGCTGAGATCAAGGGCGTTGATTACAGATTGTCGGATAATACAGATGAATCAAAAGGGATTGATGGTTATGTCGGTGATATTCCTGTATCGATAAAACCAGATACTTACAAGACTAAACGATCTTTATCGGAGACCATTAATGTAAAGATTATTTATTACAAAAAGGTAAAGAATGGCATTGAGGTGGATTATAGCGAAGTTTTTAAGTAGGACAACAAATGCGAACATATAAATGAACAAAAAGAATGAAAAACCCTCCCTCATCCCTCCTCATGGCGGCTACCGCAATCTGAAATATTCATGGAAGGATTGACTAAAAGGATGGCGGTTAATTAATATTTGAGAAGACTGAAAAGGAGCCGAACATGAAAATAAAGATTATTCTTTTAGGA
>MNVK01000021.1 GCA_001871685.1 Nitrospirae bacterium CG1_02_44_142 | reverse complement strand
CAGGATTTTCTTTTCTGAGAAGCAACCGCCCCCATGTAGAGCGACCATAATCGGTGCTTCTGCTGAATGTAAGGTCATGTTTCAATCCACGCCCCTGCGCGAGGGGCGACAACAAAGGAGAGAGAAAATGAAGATAAAAATCACAGTTTCAATCCACGCCCCTGCGCGAGGGGCGACGAGGCAGGCCCGGCAAAAAAGGAGACGGGAAATGTTTCAATCCACGCCCCTGCGCGAGGGGCGACGCTTAATTTCTTTCCTTGTTATGCCCGCACAAGTTGTTTCAATCCACGCCCCTGCGCGAGGGGCGACTATCTTTTTTCGCATATTGCATCTCCTTTTTTTAGTTTCAATCCACGCCCCTGCGCGAGGGGCGACAATATCAGCAGGACTACAATACAGCTATGATGAAGGTTTCAATCCACGCCCCTGCGCGAGGGGCGACAACAAATTACTACAAGCTGTCAAGGGTAGTTTAGTTTCAATCCACGCCCCTGCGCGAGGGGCGACTCTTAAATGATAGAGGCTGGATGCTGGAGAATAATGTTTCAATCCACGCCCCTGCGCGAGGGGCGACAGCTTTAAAGCTCGCAACTCCCGGCAGCCGACGGGTTTCAATCCACGCCCCTGCGCGAGGGGCGACTTACGCAAAATACTTAGATTACGCAAAATACTTAGTTTCAATCCACGCCCCTGCGCGAGGGGCGACTGGTGCGGAGCAGGTGGTAGGGATATTTGAAAAAGTTTCAATCCACGCCCCTGCGCGAGGGGCGACCATTGATGGCAAGGAAATCCGTTGGGATGGTCAAAAGGTTTCAATCCACGCCCCTGCGCGAGGGGCGACCGGAGTGCAGGCACACGCCGAACCCAAAGCAGCGGGTTTCAATCCACGCCCCTGCGCGAGGGGCGACAAGGATATCTTATTGATATATCAGTCCCCCGGAGGTTTCAATCCACGCCCCTGCGCGAGGGGCGACGATTATCAAAAATTTGACCACACGCCGACCGGGGTTTCAATCCACGCCCCTGCGCGAGGGGCGACCTTTTGTCAATAATATTCCTAAGCCTTATCATTAGTTTCAATCCACGCCCCTGCGCGAGGGGCGACCTGAATAAGGAGATAATATGCCAATTATAAACGTTTCAATCCACGCCCCTGCGCGAGGGGCGACCGCTTTGAGGGCAAAGATTAATAGGGGTGAATATGTTTCAATCCACGCCCCTGCGCGAGGGGCGACTTAGGGATGGAAGCAGATACTATCTATTATGATGTTTCAATCCACGCCCCTGCGCGAGGGGCGACTGTTAAACTACAACTTACTAAATTAAAAAGATAAATTGCTCATTTTCTGCGAACCGCATCTTTTTCTGCAAATAAAACCTTCAGTTGTCAAAGAGCATTTTACAAAACACAGCGTTTTTGAAAGCTATTTTATGGTTTGCGAACTTTACCGACGACTTATGTGCCCCTCAGGTTCGCAAGCCATCAAATTATCAACGGCCCATCCTGTTCAATCGTTGCCTTTGCGCCCACATGCTCAACCCTGTGTTTCCAGTTAGAGCCGAGATAATAAAACCTCAGACTGTCTTTTTTAGGGTCAATCTCCTTAACGAGCCTCGACCTGAGCGTTGTCCATTGCACAGGGTCAACAATACATTCAAAGACAGAATTCTGAACCCTCTGTCCATAGTCAAGACATGCGCGAGCTACCCTCCGCAGGCGGCGCGGCCCGCCCTTCTCAACTGTTGACACATCATAACTTACAATCATAAACATAAAAACCTCACCACAAATGTATGTCATTCTGGCTTGTCCAGAATCGTTCTTCAAGAAAGACTCCCGACAAGCGGGAGTGACAGAGAATGTGATTATAATTCTCCTTATACTTTAACCCCACCCGTCCTCCCCTTGGCAAGGGGAGGAGTAAAGAGGGGTCTCTCACTTCCATATAAACGGCGGATATGCATCCATATCCCCGCGCAGATAGCGCGCCAGAAGCAATGCCTGCGTGTGAAATAACAGCCCGACAGTAACTTTCTCTTTCAAAAAAGGATGCATTATCTCATCCTGCTTTCGCTTCTGATAAGTCACCAGCACTGTTTTTCTCGTTTCGTCATCCATCCATACTGCGCCTGATTCTTTTTTATTAAACCCCTTGTCCTGCACCTGACAGAGATTTATCAATGAAAGAGCCAGACGGTCTGCAAAAAACGGACGGAACTCTTCCATCAAATCCAGGGCAAGGCTGTATCTTCCCGGCCGATCTCTGTGCAAAAAGCCCACAGCAGGGTCCAGCCCGACTGCTTCAAGCGCAGACCTTATATCGTGCATCAGAATCACATAAAGAAAAGAAATCAAACAGTTTACATTATCGAGCGGCGGACGCCTGTTACGCTCCTTGAAAAAGAAGTTTTCCTTTTGAGTTGTAATCAGGTGATCGAAGACGCTGAAATATGCATTTGCAGAGTCGCCCTCAATCCCGCGCAAAGAATCGAGCTCTGAATCAGACTGAAGCCTCCTCAAAGAGCTGTTGAGTTTTTGAACTGCATCTTCAAGCTCGGAACATTCAATCTTCTCTGAATGATCCCGCAGCGCTCTTTGCAAAACCGTCCTGCTGTTGGTAATCTTTCCTGTAAGAAAAGCAGTCGCCATTTCAGCAGAGAATTTCTGATCATCAGCCTTCCTGTATTGTTCGCGCCTCAAAAGCACATTGCCTGACACAGGCCCCTGCACCTTTGCAAGGAAGCTGCCGTTTTCAGTCATGAAACTAACTGACACGCCGCGCTCTGCGCAAAAACCCATAAGATACGGGCTGCAACTGACCTGTCCGAAACAGACAATGCCTCCGAGGGTATGAACAGGCAGGCGCAGGGCCACTTCGCCATCAACCTTGACAATGACTGTTTCTCCTTCTTTTGAAAGATACGCGCCCTGCGTTGTTACGAACAATGTATTAAGGTGTCTTTTCATTCTTTTTTGCGACCTCGTCTTTTCGATTTATCTATCTGCTTTGTCTTATCTAACGCTTCAAGGAATTGCTTCTCAACAGAAGACGGTTCATTCAGTCGTTCTGTGTGGTGTCGTTCATATTCAGCATGAGCTTTTCCCAATGCTTCATCATGACTGATTTTTCCGGCATGAGTGAGAATATCCCTGCCGGTGAGCTTTAAAAAATCGTCGAGCTTGGCAATCCAGTCCCTCATATGCATAGACTTTCGGTTCAAAGCTTGAAGTTCGGCAAAGTCGAGATACATAGTTACAATCCGGTTCAATACATCAAGCTCTTGCTCATTCAAATAATTCTTGGCAATTTCAGCATCTGCTTTCCGGGGTTTATCGCCCAGCCACACAGTCATGCCCATATGCGGTTTTGAGGCATCAGCCCTGTCATAAATAATTTCTGCGGCAGTATGACCATGTGCTGCCCAGTGCATCTTATTCTGTATAATTGAGAAGAACTCCTTTGACATATCAGTGTTAGAATCATAATCAATACTCGTAGCATAAATATCCAGCACTTTGCGCCAGAAGATTTTTTCAGACGAGCGAATGTCACGGATGCGGGCAAGCAGTTCATCAAAGTAATTGCCGCCTCCGGCCTGCTTCAAACGCTCATCGTCAAGAGTAAAACCCTTGATAATGTATTCCCGCAGCCGTTGGGTCGCCCAAATGCGGAATTGCGTGCCGCGAATACTGTTGACCCGATAACCTACTGAAATAATCATATCGAGGTTATAGAAATCAACAGGCCTCTTTACCTGCCGTGGGCCTTCTGTTTGAACTGTCAAGTATTCCTTGACAGTTGCTTCAGGCATCAGTTCGCCCTCGTCAAATATGTTCTGGATATGCAGACTAATATTTTGTTTGGTTGTTTGAAACAGTTCAGCCATAAGCTTCTGGCTAAGCCACACGGTTTCATCCTGCAGCCGGACTTCAATCCTTGTTTTGCCGTCCTCTGTCTGATACAGAATCAAATCACTTTTAACTGGAATTTGTTCTTTCTTTTTCTTCATGGGCTTCCTTTTCTTCATCCCTCCTCAATAGCCGTCAATAGATACTTCCTTGCCGACCATGACTTACCGCATGTTTTCGGCATACACAACTCAAGCAATGAACATTTCTTGCACTTTTTCGAGTATTCAGCTTTCGGCGTGATGCCTGATTCAATCAGCGCGTGAACTTTTCTTGCTGTATCTTCTGTTTCCATGCGCAATGCCTTGTCAAAAATCACATCATGCCTGTGGTGAGTCTGGCCGTAAAAAAGTGCTCCTTCCGGAATTTCGACATTCAGCATCTCCTCAAGACAGATTGCCTGAGCGCAAAGCTGCACTTTATCGCAATCATCAATCTTGGGTTTTCCGCGCTTGTATTCCACAGGAAAAGGAATCCACTTGTCACCCTGTTTGTGAAACTCCACCACATCCGCCTTTCCGATAAGCCCAAGTCTCAGCGACCGCAGGGGAACGCTATAGTCAATACGAACATTCCCGCGTGATTCGAATTTGTTGCTATCTGCTTTGTCGTGCATAATCCTGCCCTCGGCAGTGAAAACATTCTCGCTCCATATCTGCTCAATATGGATCAGAGCGCACTGCCGCTTGCAGTACATGAAGTGCTGCAAGGAAGAGAGTTGAATCAAATCGTCTTCTGAAAAAACATAGGTCTTATGAGTCGTATAAGACATATACGACCTATTTCTTTATTCTGCGCGCCTGCGCACGCGCAGAATAAAGTCTTTCCGTAAAACCGCCTTCCTCCAAAAACTCCTTTTCCAAGGCCCGCAGTTGTTGGTCGAGCAGGTAGTTTGTCTGATGAATCAGGCAGATTAGAGTATTCGCCGCTGCTTCCTGCGGCGAATACTCGATATAGGTCTTATATGTCGAATATGACCTATTCTTTTCATGAGCAAGCGCTCTTATTTCCCGCGCTTGCTCATGCTCTTTTCCCCAAAGAGGCAGCCCCTTCTGCCGCAAGTAATCCTCATAATCCAGCAGCAGCTCTTCAAGGCTCGCCCGTGCCACTCCGATTAGCTTTAGCTCAGTCTTTTTAGAAGTCCCTGACGCCATGCTGCCCTCAGCGATATTTTGTTTGCCGCTGCGCGCTGCCTGCACCATCTGGTCATGAGTGCGGGAGCGGATGTTGATGAAGCGATTGCAGAATACTATCGTGGCGTCATAAACAATCTCTGACATTTTGTAAGACTGCAGCTCCCGATAGCCACCGTGCGGCGGGATGAGTTGCGGGTGTTCTTTTGGGTTAGGCATGTGTTGTCACCTGTTTCTGTGATTTCTTGAAATTATATTATGCTGCCTACCTGTGAAACTGATATTGTTTGTAGAATCCCTCTCATATACCCCAAAAAGTTATCGTAAAACTCTGGATAGCAGAAGTACAAATCTTCGTATCTACTAATCCTCGGCAAACGCAATGCGTCAATTTGGTCTCTGCGCATTCTCACGGTCAAAGTCTGCATTTCCCTTCTTGTCGGCTTCTCCCTATTTTCAAGTCTTATTTTAAATTCCTCATCAATAATAACGGTAAACATCTCATTGTCTTCTATAACTTGAAACAACTTAGCGACACTTGGATAATTGGCTCGGTTTTCAGCTTGTACTATCAAATTATCACTCGCCATGCCGGTATTTCTTTCACGAATTTCCCTCAGCAATGCCTCTGTGCAGGAATCGGGGCTGATTTTCCTCTCGTCAAGAAGCTTTGCCAAAACAGCGGCAGAAATTTTGAAATGTTTGTGATCCCTGAGAAACGCATCTTTTTTAATATAAAAACACCATACTTCACAATCCGCACCATATTCACACTGCCTATTTACACGTCCACCAAGCTGTATTGTGCTCCCAAGGCTGCTCATCTCCCTTGCTCCAGAACGGAATGAGAAGTTTAGCCCTGCCTCAGCGCAGGTAGTAGCTACAAGTGTCCAATCTGTATCATTCTTGTCTTTTAGTCTCAACTTGATTCTTTCGAGCGTATTTTTCCGGTCGATGGAAGTAAGCGCTGTTGAAAGATGTTCAACCGTCTTTCGCCCTCTTTCGTGTGCAATCTTATCAGCTAAGGCTGCTGCTGACTGTACCGTGTTCATAACAACGATTCGCGGACCGTTCAGGTTATGCACCCACCGATACAACTCATCAAGACTCATCGGGTTTTTTTCCACACTATATACAATTCTGTTCTGCTCATGTTGTGCAGCCTTCTTGTAAAGATTGTCCCCTGCAATTTCCGGAACAATGACTCTTGTTTCTGAGAATTCTTTCAGGTGCCAAAAATGAGAAAGCGAGCCGGAACCAAGCACAATATGACACCCCCAGTTTTCTACCAAGGTTTGTAGCCATTTCCATGCCTGAGGCCAAAGATGTGCTGGAAGAGCAGCATGTGCCTCATCAATAAAAATCGCAGCACCTGGGAGGTTGTGAAGTTTTCTGAGTGATGCGGGTCTATTACCTGCAAGTGTCTCAAAGAACTGAACAGCAGTTGTCACTGTGATTGGGGCACTCCAGCGAAACGAAGAAGCCATTAACAATTGATTCTTGTATTCGGCTTTGTGATGATGAGCCGCCACTATAGCTTCAGTGTCTTCACCAGGGAGAATCAGTGCTTTGCGGTACGTTTCTACAGACTGATCAATAATATTGGTAAACGGCAGCACAACAAAGACCCGTCGGAGGCTGAATTGCTCTGCCACTCTCAAGAGATGCGCCATCACAGAGGTTGTCTTGCCGGTGCCAACAGGCATGCTGCAAGCATAAATACCTCTTTTTTCTGGTTCTGTAGTTTTGCAAATATGATAAAACTCTTGCCTTACAGCAAGCCTCTCAGGTGTAACATCTTCTGTTGGAAATGAGTGGATATATGTGTCAAGACATTCAAGCCTTTTTGCCGGATAAAGAGGAATGTCAGTTGCAAGTGCTTCCCCTCCATAGTGTCTTGCCGTGTCAGTATGATCTGCATCAACAAGACAGGAAAGGGCCATCCTGTAGAATAGTGTATCCTTCGGCCTTCCGCCCTCTGCCTGTTCACTCACTGAATTCTTTATTTCTGTTGCGTGTTTTGATAGGTAATCTTTTAGACTCTCATTAGTAATATCCATTACCGTCTTTTCATATCCGCTGACCTGATTAACATTCCTAAAGCTGTGCTCCTTTTCTCGCTCCTCCCCTATTGATGGAAGACCGCTATGATGTGAGAATACAGAGAGAGCGGCTGGGAGATGGTTTTTTAAGAGAAGAGCCGTACCCGCATCTTCATGCTTTACAGGAAGTTTCTCCTGTGGCTTATCCGAAAGAACTTTTTGATTTGCCGTGTCGATCTTCCCCAAGTCGTGATACTCAGCAGATGTGCATACAGACGACATGAAAAGTTCACCAAATGTAATGTGAGGAAGTACACCCGATGCAAATAACTCAGCCATTCGCATTACTTCGGAAGCATGCTCCTTATAAGACTGTTCCGGATAGCCATAACGTGCGCTATGTGCTAAAAGCTCCATATCCTTCTACCTCATCCGATCCATGAGGTCTTCGATAGTGACCTTGTCCTCGAACTGTTTGAAAATGTCTGGATTATCCTTTTTATTAGGGATAATATATTCACTCCGCTCAACAGAAGGTTTGTCTTTAGCCTCCCTCTTTTTAGGCATGAGCGCATCTATAAGATCAAAATCGCTACAAGAGCCCCTCTGATTGTTGTGCTTTGCGTACCAAGCGTGCAAAACCTCAACCTGTGTCCTCACAAGCGAACGGTTATGCGAGTAGACATAAGGAATTAACTCTAAGACAATATCGACATCAGTTTTTGAACATCCGGTTTTGCTTGCTTGTGTTGGGTTAACAAAAAATGGAATGGCATAGATTCCGTGCTCAACAAACTTATAAGCACCCGGCGCCATTCCACTCGTCTTATCTTTCTGTACGCTTGATTTATTGGTCATCGTAAAATCTGTGCGTGATGTCACAGGCGCTATCGAAAGACCGAGTCCAAAATGGACAACACCTGTCTTCACGCTTTCCTTAAGTGTAATTGCATCCTTAGTTTTTGCTTTACTAACTTCCTTAGCAGGCGCAGCATCGGCTCCGGTTTTCCCTGACTCTTCCTCGGCCTTCTCCAAAAAGGTGTTTCCGAAAACACGGGCATCCCAAAAACTATCGATAAATTTTGTACCGTTTTTTTCAAGAATCATATTCTTTATAGAACCACGATCCCTGCCGCGTTCTTCCAGAATATCAAAGCGATTGTCATCTGTAATTTTTAATGTCTCCTTTAAGTAGAGCCAGATAGGTCCTTGTTTGTTTCCTACGAGATCCCTTATCTTCCGTTTTACAGAGACCGGCGAGATTTCTCCTATATCCCCTCTACGCTTTCTTGGAGCACCGTCACGTTCTGGATCGCCGTTAGGGTTAGAGTTCCGAACTTCTACAATAATCAATCCTGTTGCCCTTGGAATACTATTGGTTCCTGTCGTTTCGGTTGTCATAATTATTCTCCTCCTTCATTTTTTTGTTCATTGTTACCATCTGAGCCACCATCTTTCTTTGCTCCATAAGAAAGATATCCCAGTAGCAATTTGGCCTTTGCTGCATCATTAAGCTCCGTAGGAAGCTGTGCCTTTGACAACTCGTCAGTTAATTCCGCAATTCTCCTGATGCAATTCTTTGCTATTTGGCCGGGTTTTTCATTCGTACCTACGCGTTTTGCCCATGAGTAATATGGATGTGCAAGCCTGCTACTTAGGGTTAGAAACGCCTCCAATGGGTTCTGTAATGCCAGCTTCATGTTATCGTTCCCCAAGAGACTCATAGGAACATTCCCTGATCTTACATCCATATGATATTGGATGTAGAGGTCATCAACCACCGCAAAATACCTTCCGAGATAAAACAAATTTTCCATCATGTAATCCTCCTTCCTTATTCCTTTCTTAAATAAAAGCAGTCCGTATAGTGATGGGAGCATGTGCAGATAAGAGGTGTCCTTGAATTTAATTTTTGCTCCTGTTTTATGGTAATCATGTCGAGTCTTCAATGCTGCTGAAATAATAACATTAGAAGTTTTTTCAACTACGAAGGCAATACCCGTCTCAATACGTTGACCAATAACCTTATCTCCTTCAAAAAGAAAATCCAGCGCCTCATCCGTTGTAAATCGTCTCGATTGAGTGCGTAGTGCGCCATCTTGATCCCAATCGCTATTGAGAAGCTTGATGGCTTCTATAGGATAAAGAGGAATGGCATCTCTCGTACTTCTCTTCTCATCCCCATCCTTCTTCTTATTGAGAGTGATCCACGGCAGGCTTACACTTGGAATGTTAGCATTGCCTGCTTGCCAGCGGGACGCCCCCTCTGTGAGTTGGGATAATGAATACTTGCGGCTGGCAAGAATTTTAGTATTGCCACGGTCTACGGCAGCCAGCACATTAAATGATATTTTTGCATCCGGTTTTTGCTGAGCTACTCCGTCGAAAGGTTTCAATGCAAGTTTTGTGGCTGCTTCGCTTCGGTATATATCCTTATCGGAATCATCTTCCTCCCTATCAAAAAATTGCAAAGTATTTGCATCTTTTAATTCTGTGCAGTAGGCAAAGATAACAGTTTTGCGGCTATTTCTTTTGGGCTCATACTTTGTAAGACTTTTCCATGTGGTTCCTTCCATTTTTTGATTCAGGATATAATCCATGCCTTTGGCTGCCATCTTTCTTATCTCAGAACCTGCGGGAAATAAAGACGACCCTTCACGCCCATAGCGCCTAAGACAAGGGATTTGAGAGTTTGCCGCAAAAGGAACTGTCGGGCCAAGGCCACCTACACTAATCGGAGAAAAGTTCTCCATTGCCCCCGCAGAGTCTTTCCCATATGCATCGGGCTGACCAGTCGGCGAACAATGCACCTCGCTATAAGATTCAAACTGTGTCCTCATCCAATCCTGGATTACCGTAGAGTATGGAGGATACTTTTCTATCTCCGGGTCAGGAGGATATTTATTCCAGTCCGCAATGGTCAGAAGGTAAAGAAAATCTTTACCATGCTCCTTACCTCGCCGTTTCCTCTTTCCCTTGACCTTAACTGCAAAGAGAGCTTCGGCATAAACCTTTTCACCTGTTTCTATCAATTTCTGCATTAGTGTAGAGCAAACGCTTCTTTGCAGTTCCTCTGGTTCACATGCCCTTGAGCGCTTGATAAGCTCCTCCAGCACTTGGTAGGGTTTAGGAATTTCCCCTATCATTGTTTTTATAGTATCGGGCGTATCCTTGAGACACTTGCCAAGCCACGTTATATCATCACTCCAAAGGTCATTACATTTTGTCATCAGTTCATTTAATACAAGCTCTTTGACCGCCCTTATTGACCTTGTGCGTGAATTCGTCAAGTTTTCTATAAAAGCAAGGATGTCTTTTCCATTCTCCGATGAAAAAGCAGGCAGGGGATCAGGTATTTCAAATAAAGCTCTGACATTGAAGGCTGGGAAAGTTGGTGTGTGATTATCCTCTTGCCATCTATAAACCTCCTCGATTTTAAATTCTGTTAGTGCACTTATGTCGCTCACCTTGCCACATTTATCCAACGACACCCTAAACGCAGCCTTACCTTTGGGACACTTTCTAAAATGAGGATATGGAGTGCTAAAATCGCATCCGAGCCTGTTGAGTGCGTCGTAAAGATCTACCAATTCATTCAGCATATTCGAGCCTTCCTTTCTCGATTCGACGTCCGTGTTCACTCTGGGCATATCGTGGAGAGCGAACCCCAGCGTCTTGGTCGTATACGGAATAAAGGAACGACGGCAGGACTTCATTTATTGAAGTCTGGACTTTCGTATTATTCCTGAATGGGCCTATGTAATCCGGCACAAATTCACGCCATCCAAGACAAGGGGTATCGTGGAACTGGCCTCTAAACAGCCGCCTATTGAAGCGCTCTTGCCCATAATGACATGAATTGACTTCAGCAAGTTGCCCGGCTTCCTTGAGGGTTTTTGGAACATATTTGAAATCCTCAAGCCTCGCGTAAAGCCTATAGCAAACATTGATAAGCACTGTCGCCTTATGCTGAAATAGATTTCCTTTTCTTATAGACTCGTCTTTTCTCAGTGGTCCTCCATAGTTTGTAGTGTAGTCGTGATAGACAATCGGAGCGCATATTTCAACGGCTGTAGGGATGATTACTGCATTCTTCAAACGTGATATCGATTCAAATAGTCCTTTTGCGGCAGACCATGGCGGCACGGGATAGCTGATCGGTGTCGCTCCTGTGTCCGGCCTTGTCCACATCGCCGTTGGCCCCGCGACTTCAAATGATACCTCGTATGATTTTTCCATTTACAAGCCCTCCCTTCTTTGTAGCTTTTTGATTTTATGCTATCCTGTCAGCTTATACAAACAAATAAACACTTCCCCACATCATGCCGCAACCCCGCCAGATAAGCCCAATCGCCGGAGCCGAATTCATCTGCAAACTTCCTTGCTGCTACCCCTC